>CAZGOM010000019.1:0-51327 GCA_964527265.1 uncultured Phycisphaeraceae bacterium
AAAAAATCGCGTGCCTCGATTCCGATCGATGCCGTTTTCTCTGTTCCGCCAATACTGAGACAGACCGCCTCTCGGATGTCGGTATCTATGTCCACGAAATAAACGGACATACACGAACCCAAATAATGCGGTGTGTCGGTGAACGCTTTCGCTTCGTCCCACTGTGTCGGTATAACGCCTCCGATCACCCGCGATTCATCCCGCGCGACCACGCCAGGGTGCGTGACGCGCGCAGAGATCGGTGCATTCGAGATCGTGTCCAGTATGCACGTCTCCGCGACGCCGGTCGCATTCGCCCTTTGTTTCGGATGCAATTCGAGCATCGCCAATTCTTTCTTCGGGACGAGCACGGTGAACATATGACGCGATTGATGATAGAACTCCGGGACATCATTTCCGGCATTCAACCAGAACGTACATACCACCTGTGCGATGCGATATCTCGAGAGGATCGGATGGATGATTTTGCACAGCGGAGCGGTACTGTCTCGGATGTGCATCAGCACTGTTGTTACGAGTGCTGTGTGTTCGACACACAGTCCAGCGAAGTGGCCAATGCTATTCGATGCCAAGGGGATGGCCCACGGACTGCCTTTATAATTATCAAAGGTTGACAGGGACCACGAAAGCGCTCGAGCGGCGTAGCACAGAACAAGCAATTTATCTGCATCCGAACGACCGGAGAGTTGCTCCGGTCGTATTGCGCAATGCAGACAGCCTGCCCGCACCTGAGCCTCGGCAAACTCGTCGGCAAATGCGGCGGCAACGCGCGGCCGCGTGGCTCCGTAAAGGAACGTTAACACCGACAGCGGGGTTTCGCTCGTTTTGACTTCATCGTATCCAGGAGCCCTCACGAATAAACCTCCTTTCGGATACTTGACGTTGTTTGTGAAAACTTCCCACGTTTTGAGATCATACGATCTGGAGTATTGGTCGAGAGCCTGTTTAACTTGAAGAGGTGTCGGTCTATGGATGACACGTCCAGGGTCAATGATCGGAAGTTGTCCACGTGCTGAAGTCAGCCGAATACTCAGGTTACCCAAGCTTTTATCTGTCCCAATTTGACGGTACAGAGATACGAGGACTGGGTTTCCGCCTGCCAAACGTCCGATATCAACGGCCGCATAAGCAACCTCCTCGTCGACTTGATGAAGACCTGCGATGTCGAGTGTCGGTTTTAACACGCCGAGATGTAGAACCACCCCTACCGGCACGCGGGTAAGCACGCGCACGCGTGCGCCGGAGATGTGACCCTTTCCATCGAAATACGAAACGTCGCGAGGGGACGCTTTGCGTCTGAACGCAGATGTGACGAACATGCTGATTCGGAATCCAGAAAACGACTCTGATTGCGAATGATTCTGCTGGGCGATGTCTACGCGAATAAACATTTCTCCATCGGAGAGACGGACATCTTGTTCCTCCTTATCCTTCTCCTCGTGTAAGCGTGGAACCGCGTTTCCGCGCAACGCCGACGCACCGAACGATGCCTTGGCAGTCGTCGAATATTGTAAGGAGTGATAACCAGAATCGTTTGGGCGAGCACCGATCCATGCCGAGGACTGTGCGACGAGCGTTGGCCGTTTTGCCGTTCTGCGATTAACTGGAACGATATTGCCAGGTCGACCGGCCCTGCGAGCATCCAATTCAGAAGCGTAACGCGGGGGCGGCGGAGTCCAGACACTCGAATTCGGTATTTCATTTTTCTTATTCTTCTTCTTATTCTCATTCTCGGATCTGGTCTTCGTTCCAATAGCCACTACACTGCGCATTCTTGTTTTTCCCTTTTTTTTCTCTCTTTAGGATGATCGGGGGAGCTTTATGAGACAACTAAGAAAGAGAGGAAGAAAAGATTCGAATTGTGTCTGCAACTTTTTAACCGGGACGAAACGGTTAAGAAAAAAAGCTCAGTTTCACGTAAACAGCCAGACTGGTCAACTTTTTTATTCGTTCCACGCGGTATCATATCTACAAAAACAACAAGATCGACATGTCAGAAGGTGGTCAACATGGCGCCATTCTGCTATATCGACCATCTGTTCATCTTTGGTGGATCATCACACACTGGAGTAAGAGGCCGTTTGCGTTGATCGTGTGTAACGTGATTTTCCAATCCCTGATGGCTCTCTTCAGTCCAAACTGTATCGGTACTCTTGTGACTCAAGTCGCCGTCCTCAACGAGCAAAGCGGGACGATCGGATACTATTCTTCGCGTGGCCGAAGATCAGTGGTATCAACTAACATGCCAGCGGGCTTTTACGAATCGTGCATCTGGTTGAAACCTGTAACGCAAAAGTCGCGAGATGCTCTGGCGAAAGATCTCCATCAATTGCAAGGAACACGAGCTGGGCGCACTCAACACATGAAACAGACGATGCTGTGGCTGTTTACAGGTCTGTTCCGTCAGAGCTGGAAAGCAGGACGCGAAGTTGGCATACCGACTTCTGATATTTTTACAGATGGCAAATTATGGACCTCTGGATCCTTGGTCGCCACTTCCCTCTTTTTGTCAGGGTATGACGTCACGCGCTCGTGTGGGACGGCGTATAAGCATTTTCGAAATTGTAATTTCCTACAACTCGAACGGACGAACGATTTTATTATATGCATGGATGGTAGGAGCGCACAGACTTAACCTCGTCGTCGCTGCTGCTGCTGCTGAGTTTGATGGGATGCATAATATTGCATAGTCGCGATGGCGGCTGCATCTTTTTCAGCCGGCGTCGGTCCGTTCGTTCTGGGCACGGAGGACGTCGCAAGGGCAGCTATTGCCGCGGAGGTTCGTGGGTGCGGATGTGCGTTGGAGGAGGCAGCGTGTAAAGGACGGTGG
The DNA here is from genome assembly GCA_964527265.1 of uncultured Phycisphaeraceae bacterium. Lineage (GTDB taxonomy): Bacteria > Planctomycetota > Phycisphaerae > Phycisphaerales > Phycisphaeraceae > CAZGOM01. Next base: position 2,831 of record CAZGOM010000019.1, read on the forward strand.
TGGGGATTCGGGTAGACGATGGGCACAGAAGAGGAGGCGAGGATAGAGGCAGAGGCGGAGGCGGCGGATGCCATGGAAGCTACGGAAGCACCGATGTTTGATGCAACGGCAATTCTTTGAGCGGCGGATGTGGTAAGCGCCGTTACAGGTGTAGGAAAGGGATTCGCGGGCCCAAACGCCAGCGAGGTTATCGGGAAGCGTTGGGGCTGGAACGTTCGAAGTGACAATGCCAATTTGGCGATATCGGCTGTTCGAACTCGCGTTGTATCTGCAAGTGCCATCTCCGATGTTCCGAACATTGGAAATGGAGTCTCTGTTGTTTTCGCGCGCGAAACGGACTCCGCGCTCTTTCTCAAAACTTCTGTTGCGATAGCCTCCTCGGCAGCTGTGGCAGCCGCGTTAAGACGTTTATCCGTCTCTGTTTTGTTCATGGACTTTCGAAACATTTCGTTGCTACCAAACAGCGTCTTTCGTCGTTTTTCGATCTTGTAGGTAATAGACAGGTCGTGATTACGCTGATCGGGAATTGCAACATATCCATCTTTGGTTTCAGAGTCGAGCGCAACAGCCGTTTCGACGAGTATCTCCCACCGCGTTACGTCTTCAGCAGCTGATTTATAGGATGGTTCGCTGAGAAGCACGAGCCATTTATGGGTATCACGTGCCATTTCACGGCCGCGTTGGTCCCGTAGTGTGCTGATATCACGTTGAATCGGAAGTAGTTCATTCGCCGAGAGCTTCTTCCCGGTAAACCTCATAGTAGACTGGAGCATCTTGTCTGTATATACCCGCAGACCAATGAGCTCTTTATAATGAAAAAAGCCGCCCAGGAACAGACGAGTTTCAATGACGATAAAGCGTTCATGTGCTGCTGCTGACGTAGGAAGTGATACCGGCGCCGGTTTCGCCATATCTGATGAACCTGTGCACACTCAGGACCAAAGCAATGCAAAGGACAGGTCACAAGACAGTAATTCGTACAACGATAAAGAAAGAAAAACAAGCGGAGAGAAGCGAACATGAAGGGCGTGGCACAAATAACAGAGAGTAATCGGAAGCGCGCGTGGTAATGATCAACTGAATAGGCACGGACTGCGGACACCAGAGTTTATGGCGAGACGGAAACGAAATAATTCATCAGTCGAGTTCAAGTTCCGATGCTACCGCGAGATCTACATCAGTCGCATAGTTTTGGGTTATGGTTTCCGCTGCCAGTGCTTCGCGTGCATCGGATGCCTTCGATTCTGCCGCCGCTACCGCCGCTGCCGCCGCTGCCGCCGTTGACGATGAGACCGGTATTTCCTTGGGGGACTTCGGGAGATCGTGGAATGCAGAAAGCATGAATCCAGACACGATTTCATCTGACGATAAGACGGCACAACGACGCCACCGATATAGTGCTTGGACGCAACGCGGTCCGATCGATGGCAGAACGGGGTCGATACCGTTGATATGCATGCCATGACGTATGGCGTAATTTATCATGGCACATTTCTCAGACTGGCTGAATGGACGTTGAGTCGTGATCCCGTCGGCGCTGATCTGACGACGACCCGCCCATGTACGCGAGACGATCCATAACGCGTCGTTTGTCCATTTATGCCTGAGCTCGGCGCTCCCGGCGTCCGTCGGATTGAATCGATTCATTTGCGCTGCCAACGTTGCATAGCCAACGTGGTCTGAAATTTGTTTCTTTTCGACGTAATCGTTCTTCAGGAGAAGTGATAGTATGCAAAGATGATTGGGCGTCCAAAATCTGTTGGACATTTCAGAACAGAAGAGATTCATGTCCAAAACCTCCGTTCCACCTGTCGGGCGGTCGGGCATCAGTTTATTTTCTATCAGTCGACCATGGAGAACGAGCGTGAGATACGGCTCCGATCCACGAGGCGAGAACGAGGCTTGTTCAGGTTCGTAGAACAACCCGGCTTTGCGTTCTTCGGTGGCCAAATCGCGTTGGAACGGATTGATCGCTGCTGCTGCTGCGGCTGTTGACGCGGTGATGCGAGAACAGCGTCGTCGGTGCAATTGCTTCAGATGGCCAGTTTCGTACCGATACGCAAACACCACCCAGTTGCAGATCAGAATCATATCACCGTCTACTGACCACATGACCACGTCCTGTCCACCACGCATCAAGGCGGCAGCCCACATGCCGAGTGCCTGATCAGATTCATACCAATGGCCGGTGGTGAATGGCGCCTGAGTATTCTCAGCCGGAACGACCGCGCCATTGCGATAACGCAATGGAGGTTTGTCCTTACGGAAGTCCAGGCAGAACGTGGTGTTCTTCCATACCTTGGATTCTTGAATGGCGATGGTCTTGTTCATCCAGGTGGTGAACTCTGCACGCAGACGTCTGGAACCGATGATCGCGCCAGGGTCGATGAGCTCACTTTCATTTAGTATGACTGTGCTGCCATCGTCGTTGTGTTTGTATTTGATCAGTCTACCCCGTCGGAAAGTGAACTGAACTTCCGCCAGTGGGTTGTACACATAATCGCGATATTGGTTCGTGGGGATCACACCGGGTGCTTCCTGTTGCTGCTGCTGCTGTTGTTGTTGTTGGTTCTGAAACGTGATATCCTCTTCCTCTTCACCGGGTATGTTGCCGCCGCCATTTGCCTCTTCTTCACCCACCCTCTGGCGTTTCGACGGGAGCAGAACAGCGACGCCGTCGCCATCGTCCTTCGGGCGTTTACGGGCCGAATCGCGTTTTTGCGTTTCGGCCAGCTTGATGCGAGGGGTGGCCTTGTCAAAACACAATACGACGACACGGCACCCGTTGGCGCAACACCGTCTGATCATGAGTAGGCACGCATCGTAATAGAGTTGGACCGACACTTGTTTGTGCCCACTTCGTCGTGCGATTGCCAGCGCATGATGTACGCGTATCTGGTGCATCACAGGCCCGTCGATACAAAGTGCGGGCGGTTGGCGGCTCGGATAGGTTGCCGGGTCTTTTTGACTAAGTTGATTGTATCTGTGCCAGTGTTCGAAAGCATATGCTGCATCGCTCGCCGGGAGCTGTTCATATTTTTCGTCTTCGTCCGTTTGGTTCTTTCTGATTTTCGCATTTGAAAGCTTTATTCGTTCCGCCCTGCGGTTCACTGAACTCCGAGCGAGCTCGAGTAACCGCTTCCGGTATTCTGTGAGCAAAGTCATAATCCGTCGTCCCGCCTGTGTGTCGCACGCAGCACGGCAGGGGGGATAAACTGATCGGTATTCGGCCGCGAATTGAAAGGAATGTGGAAGGTGACAATCTTCTGAAAAAAGGGAAGAATAGGAGAATGCGGAAAGTGCCACCGATGCGGATAAAGGGAGCTCGCGTCCAAAAACGCGAAACAGATTTTCGAGATCGAGACAAATCGATCTCTTTTATTCGAGATGATACACGGTGCCATCGACATTGATTTTCGACGAGCCTACCGGCGCATACCCATAATTGTATACCACGCGATACACTTTCGTTTGGCCGCGCATGCGAAACACGCCGCTCTCTCCGGTGACCATCCCACAGACAACTCCATTGTTCATATCAACTGGCATGCCATTAATAGTTCCGTTTGTGACAAATGGGTCGATTTTAAGATCGCTCTCCGTCAGCGCTGTCACAGATCCGGGCTGAAACGTCGCGCCTTTCGGTAAAGCCGCTGAACCGCGTCCAATAAACACCAGGATGCATCCAGTGTTGTCGGGTCGTAACGAAACCGGGCTTTTGACGTCGAGTGCTTCCGTTCGCAACGCTTCAGACAACTCCATGTCTTCCACCTCTTTTTGCGTCGGTTCGCGGAATTTGCCCGTATCGTCAACGACACCTGACTTTGGAAACGGGTTGAGCGTCTTACCGTTTTCAACCAACGTCGTGTGTTCGTCGACCCACACGAGGCCGCCTTTATTCACGATGAGCGCCGTGGCCTTGGAGGAACTCGCTGGAGCCGATGACATCTGCGCAATGAAATGCACACATCGATGAGGTTCACGATGGGAAAGGCGTTTGTGAGATTCGATGAAAAAGATGTCGAATGACAAGAAGTGTGGAAGGTTAGCACCTTTTAAAAAAATACAAAACAAAGAAGGAACGCGGGAAATGTTGCCTATGCTATCTCGCCGCGTTTGCATGCGTTTAATTTCATCGGAAATTGACCGAAGGGGCGTTCACATCCGAAACGAAGGCACGCCCGCGAAGAAGGATTCGAACTTGATGTTACACGCGTCACAGAGCCGCCATTCTTTCCTGCACACTACGGCTTTATCTCCGCATTCCTTACATTTCGGTCCTTCGTCCCTTTCGGATACCGAAGCTGTTTGAACTGTGTTCTTCGTGTCACGATTGTGTTCCACGTCTATTGCCGATGAAGTGGTCTGGCGTGGTTTATCCTCGCCTCCCTTCACATCCTTCATATCGAGTACCATCGACGAAGCAGCAGCCATCTGTACAAGGGGTCATGACGGGTAGGAAGAGTGTTTGTGAGATTCGATGAACACGATGGAGGGGAGGACCTGCATGCGAATAAATTTGTTTTACGCGTGAAGTAGCCGGCTGGAAAGCGCAGTGCCGTTTGCAAAACGAGAGAGAATAACAACACGCGTGCATATGTGTCACGTCATCAGGAATCGCTGTCCGAAGAGGCGCCCGTAATCAAATCGAAGGCACGCTGAAAGGCCCCCGACGTGTCCAAAAACGTGTGTACCACATCTTCGGTCATTTCCTGCCCCTCTCTGACCAAAGCAACGAGCTCTTTCAGTCGTTTATCGGCGTCGTCGTTCGATCCGTCAGCTTTGTCGTCTGTCGCCGGATACATCTCTTCGTACTCACGAATCATTTCCTCGGTTAGCGCATGGAACCGTTTCAACTCCTCGATCTTTTCTCTGATACCATCGAAGGGCGACGTCTTCGGTTCTTCGTCCGCCACCGCGGTGTACACGAGCGCTGTGATTATGACCAACGCCAGTATGATACTTCGCATGTTGAATAGCTGCAACAGACATACGTTGAACCACACACATACACGGGATCAGCGTGGCGTTGACATCAACAACACGCGCGAACTGAGGTTCAGAGAGACGGTGGAACTGCAAACGAAGGTTTCTACCGCGAAACATGTGGTGTATAAATGTAACATGATGCAGGTCAGGTGTAGAAAGCGCAGCGTCGACTTCATCGTTTGCGCTTGCGCCCCGCCAACAACTGCAGATGGTTCCCGTCGCCTGCTCCCGCTCCAGCTGATGCCGCCGCTGCTGCCGATCGACCACCGTCTGCTCCCTCAGATGCTGCCGCTGCCGCAGTCGTCACTGCCACATCGGACACCGGTCGGACATTCGATTGCGGCAGCTCTGAGTACTCCAACACCACGCGCAGTAGTTCGCGTGGTAGTAGTACGCGGCCCTGCTGTTGGAAGCCCAGAAGTTGGGCGACCAAATCGGCAGCCGACGCGTGGTAATTCGGACCGAACACTTTCGCTTTCGTTCTCACTTCTTCGATCAAGTCTTCGGGTATGCAGTGGTTTTTGCAGTCGACCACATCAGTGATGGTGATCGGCTGACCAGAATGAAGCGCGCACGTGTATGGATCGTCGTGGTAATGACAGGGCATGAGCGCGTGCAGATCATGGTCAGGCACACGCGCCAGGATCGCGCGGGCCGTAAGCGGCATATTGTTGCACAACGCGTGGCACAGGGGAGTGTAAGATCCCCGATGATCATCGCTGAGTTCGTTGAGCCGTTTGGATGGCAGGTGCGCAGCGAGCCACATGCCGTTCCTGTCATTAATGTGAGCACAAATGAATAGTGGATTCTCCAGCTTTACTGTACTCCGTTCGTCGCGGGGGCCCTTGTGTTTGCCATTGCATGCGCCGAATTCAGCGTATGCATACTCCTCTGCAATCAGTTCAGAACCGAAGCGTTTCACCACCAGATCGAACGTTGGAGAGGAATGACTGATGCGCGCGGCCAAGCCGAGTGTGGTGAGAGCAGGTTTCGAAGTATTCACCAAAGCACCACACAACTTGCCTGTGTCGACGTTAACCACGCACTGGCATCGCGGCAATGTGGCACAGAGGTTAGGTTCGTTCAACACCAGCTGCGCTGGTAAGTAGTAACGAAACGCCACGCGGAACTGTAATACGTACTGCAGAACCGTTTGCGACGGCCCCACGCCGCTTCGTTCATTCAGAGATGCAGAAGTGGCGCATCCGGTTCGCATGAGCACACGAAACAACCGTTCGACCAGCAGCATTGGATCACCGTCGAGGCGGTTGCATTGAGATACCAAATCGGCTAACCAACCCCACAGCCACAATGGTGGTGCGATCGCCGAATCCACCGCGACGAGCCATTTCGCGCTTCCAGTGCCATGGGGTGTACATTGCATGAGCTCCTCGATAGTGCTGTCCGATGCGGACTCGAATGCAGCCACTACGCGCCTGCAGCGTGCGAACCACTGATCGCAAGAAACCGTGTCCTCCGTTGTGAGTTGAAACGGTGCATCCAGCATAAGCTGTTGGATGCGTTGCAGTGAAGGTTCTTCAGAGCCCGGCGCCGGTTCGTGCGCGGGAGTGGACAGTGCCATAGCCGAGGATCTGTAAAGAACGCGCATACGCACACACGACATCGCAAAGGTCGATCGGGAGAAAGAGTGTGTGTGAGATTCGGTAAACATGATGTACCGTGGACGAGGGAAGCACAACGTAGGAGCCTAACGCGATACGAGACAGCTTAATCGGCGGCAGAAACAGAAGCAGCGGCAGCAGCAGCGGCGCCGACAGTGGACGAGTGTGGATTTTCCTGCCGCGACACTCATAACGATTATGCGGCTTTGTGTTTGTTGCGCATGACGCTAAAGTAGCCCGCAAAGAGCGCCACCAACATCGTGTTTTGCAGGATGGCTTTGAAGATAAGCAGTCCGACGCTGTGGCGTGTCTGTGCCTTGGTCCACGCCGGCCATAAGCCTATTTCAATGACTTCGGCCAACTTCAGCTGTGTTGCGACGATCAGGTGACCCACGATGAGCGCGATGAACGCCACGGCGACCCATGTCGCGGGTCCGCCATCATACAGAATCTCAGTCACGACGTGTTGAGGTTTCATCCGCCACACCGCCGACGGAATGCTGTGGCGGGCGACGTAAACGATACCCAGAACGAAGCAGATAAACGCAACGATGCCGTGCAACATCTGTACGACCGGCGTGTCGTCGCCATTGATCAGTCCCAGAAGCGCCAAAAAGACCGCGCAGAACGCTCCCACATAACTTCCTTCGAGAACATGAACACGAAACATGATCGTAGCCGCGATGTTCGTGCCAATGGCCATGATGTAGTAGCCACCCATCGCGCCAGGTTTGCCCCAGCCCATCTGACTGTATTCAATCGGGAAGTAGGGCAACACCGACCACGTCCAGTACGTGTTGAGCGCAAGCGTCGCGCACATCACCAAACCAGCAGCTTCGGGAGGGATCATTATTCTGTGCAGGTAGCAGCGAAACGAGAAAGGGTGAGCAAACGAGATCGTTTTACGAACTGCGACAAAGGTGAGCGATCGCAAACATTGTCAAAGAAGAAATGCACAGGTGATCAGCATCGGTGTGCGAGTGACATGCTTAATCGACGGCAGAGGCAGAACCACCAGCGGCAGCGGCGCCGATAACTCTGGAAGGGCCGATTCGAGATTCGCGATGTCGTTCTTCGATTGGACTGCACACGACTGCTTTTCCTCCAGCCGGAGGCGTGTGTAAATCCTCCTCTGTGTAACTGGGAGTAGTAGGGCCGGCGATAGGCAGACGTGATGACCAGAGCGGCAGTTTCTTTGAGCACCACCAACCCGGAACAACGGTGACTTTATGTTTGTCATCACGGCTTTGCAACAGGCTCACCTTTCGAGATTCTCCTGTTTTGACGTCCCAAACGACGCCGGCACACCACTTATCCCATTTGCCGAATTGGGTCAACATAAACTTGCCCGACTCTGTGGAGGCATCAAGTCTGAAATGTATCAGCGTTGCATTCTGTATTCCCTTGAATGCGGAGATTACGGTACCTACGGTTCGAGATTGACCATCAAACAACTCCGCGTCTTTGATCGTAGAGACGTCGAGCTGGACGCCTCCTTCGCGGCCGCGGGTTAGACACATGGCCTGAAGTACCTGTGTCATGCTGTCTTCGCAGACCACGGGGAGAAGAACGTTCCGTTCCGCAGTTTTGTCAAACATGTCTGACAATGCAACCGACATTATCTAACAAAAACACACAAACACGATAATCAGAAACTTTCGATATGTGGCAAATTCATAACGATGTTCGAGTGCTGTTTTTTGTCTTTTGAAGTTGCACAACAGAAGGGCGACAACAACAACAAAAACAACTGCGATGAGAGGGAGAGAGAAAACGTTATACGGCAGAGGCCGCGGCCGCAGACGCGGAGGGTCCGTGACACAACGGCTTCGGTGGCGAGTCGGTGTTTGGAGTTGCGGGCCAATTCCGTCTGAGAGCGTTGTTCAGAAGAGCCATTTCCATAGTCTTGGTCTGTCGAGCGATGGCATCGGTCACGGTCTTTTGTTGTTCTTTCATACTCGCAACGAGGAAATCGCGGAGGGAGTTCAATTCAGTCTTTACATCCTTGAGTGTCAGGTCCGGCGGAGAAGCTGGCTTCCGGGCGCTGATCATCAACGCAGTGATGGAATCACGCGTTTCAGACAGTGGTAGCTCCAGACCCCAGAGTCCTGTTTCTCCCTTGAACTGTGGGAGTGCTGTCGTTTCGGGCCGAGCCGCGTACTTAGCCAAGAGTGAACACGCTTCCAAAGCGGCGTCGTGTCTGCCAACTCCGTTCTTCGTCTCCTGGGCTAGACCGGCCTCTAAGGCCAAAACCTGAGCGGAGAACTTGTCGCGTTCCGTCATGACCGTTCTGAGTTCGTGGGCTGCGGTGTCCGGTGCGGATTTCATCTGCTCTTTGAACGCGGACATGGCACGGGTGCATTCCTGCTTGATTCGTTCATTTTCCATGCGCAGTGATTCGTTTTTGGCGCGCAAGACATCACGTTCGGCGACCACGCTGGCCATGAGCGCGCCACCTTCAAGCGACGAAGACGGGACTGGCGCGGCAGGTTCGGAAATTCGCTGGCGCTTTGCCGGAGGTTCAGCGGGCGCCCCATCTCCGCCGCCGCCGGCGTCACCACCACCCCCGCCACCACCACCACTGCCACCATTCACATGAACAGCGGTCGCCGCGGGCGGAACAGACACAGACACGTCGGGTGTTTTTGGTGCGACGGATGGCGCCCCTGGTATACGTACGGAAGGCGAAGCAGCGGCAGCGGCGGCAGCGGCAGGCGGGCGAGTCTTTTGTTCCCGCTCAGCTTCGGACGATTGGGCGGATGGGGTTGATTGAGGAGATGACGCGTCCAGATGTCGTTTTTTTTGAGGAAGGAAGCAGGCTGCAATGAACTGCTTTTCCGCATCCTTCAGTCTGTTTATGCGTGCCGAAATAACGGCTGATGGCATCTTGCCGATGCTGAGATGTGAACTCACGGCGACTGACGACGGCGACCAAGCGGACTGAGGATGCACGGAGTTAGAGGTCGGACATACGACCACCGCGCACATCATCAAAGACATGGTCTTAGTCGCCATATTCACTGTGACAGGAATGGACGTGAACACAGCACGTTTGAAGTCTTCTTTCATCAAGCAGGACAGCCCCTCAGACACCGACGCCTTGACGACATTACTCTGGTCTTTAGTCCACACAAACGGCCCGGTCGCCGTCTTGTACACGTGGACCAACGCATTGGGTGCCGAGATCGCTCTGAGGCGTTCGATCAGGACCAGCTTCACGCGCGCCTTGAGGTTTGTGACTGCCGTCAGAGTATCTTTATCCGTTTTAGCGCCTTGAAAGCAGAGTAAGGGCGAGGGAATGAACACATTCGGCAGCGCGGATTGTGTGGGCTCCATCAATGTTGTGATGGCACTGAGGTCGTTCAGATTTAGAACGACTGGCGGCTCGCTGGATTGTGCCACCTTCAGTGGGATCATGGAACGAGCTCGTCCACTGCCGTGGGTCTTCACTTCTGAGAGTTTCTCGGAAATTGCGCCGCGCTGAGACATAGAACCAACTTGTTCAACGCATGTAACTTGTTCGATCTTGGCTGGGGCCGTGATAGGTGTGAATAGTCGGAATGTGTTGTATGGAGGGGCATCGTCAACTCGACAGAAGGCGACGTGGATTGTGATGTCGGCGGCCGTAGGGCCTTTCGGCCTTCCAACAATGGCTGGAGTCACGGCGGGTGTTACCGATGTGGGGGTCACCCCATCAACAGAGACTGACGTCATCTGCGAGTCGCACATACACATAAGTACACAACATAGGTCAAGGGGGGTCGATTCGGTCAGTAAAGTCAGACAGCGGAGGAATACAATTGAGATTTAGAAAGTCGCTGAATGAAAATATGGGCGGCATAATAGGTCAAACATTGAGAGCGGAGGAATCGAATTTTTTTTATTTTGTGCCTTTCCTCCGCTTTCGCGGCGGAGGAACAGAGGGTATCTTACCGCGCCGTGTAACACTGCATACATCGAATGCTACGCGCTCCTCGGGCTCACGCATGAAAGGGTGGAACATGCGTGACCCAAAAACAACAGGCGCACAGAAATGACGATCTGTTATGTTGACGCGTGAGGCGACACATGCCTTCATGTCAGAATCGGCGGAAATTGGCACCTGTAATAACGCATGAATGATCGCTTCGGAGAGAGTGGCGCTGCTGATCGCGCTCGAATCGGCTGATTTGTTGAGGGCAGTGCGGGATGCTGGATAGAAAACCCCGTCGACTGTATCACGTTGTATGTGGACCTTCGGTCGCCGCATCTTGTTCCTCTTCAGTAAAAAGTGTCCGATTGCGTCGATCGTGTAATGCTTTCCGGAATCGTGAAAAACCACCATCGGTGACACAACGATACCACGGCTGGATGTCGTTTCGTATATGCGCCCACCCATAAGCGCACACTCTAACATCATCGTTTCTGGATAGTTTATCGCACAAAGCCACAGCTGACCCGTCGCATCTTGTAAAGGCACCACACTCGCTGTGTCTTGTGCAGTGGCAATCTCCACATAAGGCACATCTTTACATAGCATCGCGGCCACCAACACCCTCATTGAGAACGGAAGGAGGATGCCTTCGGGCGAACGACATACCAGCTGATACAACTCCGCAACCTGCGAGGCAAGATCTTCTGCCGCTGACGACCGCAGTTGCCAGACAGTGATTGGAGCCTCTTCTTCCGCGTCCAGTGGCGACCTGAGCGTGACTAACCGAGTCTCGATGACGTCAGACCAGGGTATATCACTGACGAAAACCATTTTGAGACCGAAGCGCGTTTCGTTAAGAGCTTCGACGTCTACGCCGTTTCGTATTATATTACACATCGAATCGACGACCACCTGTGGGCAGTTCAATTGATGATAGCCTGAGAATTGACGCCCGATAAGATCTTTCAGAAGCGCACGTGCTGATTCGAGGTGGTCCGTTGAAAGACGAACGGGAACGGAGAATTCAATTATCGCTTCCGCTCGTTCGGTTTCGATAACTGCATTTGGATGCGGCGAGGACGAGGGCGAGCACGAGGATGTCACTTCTGCCATCTGCAATGCGATGCACGCTGGTTTCACGCCCGGCTCCACTATGGCAGCAGGCGCGGGTGGCACTGAAACAGGATTCGACGCGACAGCTACTCGAGTCGCTCTTCCTTCTCCCTTTTCGCGTTTTTCTTCTGCTTCTTCTTCTGATCCTTTATTTCTGGCCGTAACGCTCTCAGAATCAAGCGAGTCGAGAATCGCGAACGACTCGTTGAGTTGTTCCTTTAATGCCAACACGGCCGTTTTACTATTCCTTCTCATCTTCTTTTTTCTCTACCCCCCTCCTGAGCTTGATCTGGGCGGCGAACGACGACGCGGAGAGAGACAGCAAAAGAAATGAGGAAGATTATTTTTACAGCGGAATGATAGAATGAAATTCAGTACAGAAAAAAAGAGGGAATCCTTCCGCGTGGGAAAAAAGGAACGCAGAAAAAGGAAGGGGGCACACAAAAATGCGGAAGGATTCTTTTTTGCGTGGCCTTCGTCATCACAGACTTGTTGCTGCTGCTACCGTAGGTTGGGCATTAGCGGCAGCAGCAGCAGCGGCATCAGCGGCGGGGGCTGGGACAGTAGCAGTAGCATGAACGATGGGACGCACAGGAACGGCTTTTTTGATGATCTCTCCTTGTCCCGAACCTGCCGCGGCGGCAGCAGCGCTTGCCGCGAGACCAGATGCAACTGAGACCAGAGGACGATACGAAACCGGAAGCGACGAGATCGGAGGGATCACTCCACGTACGGCAGCGAAGTCCAATTGTTTTGCTTCCTTTTCTATTCGTTCCAGTGCCGTCTCGTGACGACCGCGACTCGAAACAAGGAAGCGACAGTTCGTGTCTGCAGCGATCTCCAGCACGCCGGCCTTGTCGAGGTTATGCAGGGGAGGGGTGAACATCCGACCCAAACGATCGACATCGCCACTTTTCAGTAGGCGGGCAGCATGCGCGTACCATGCAGGCTTGCTCTGTTGTGGCAGCAGCGTGGCACGTGCTTGTGCAAAGTCCGTGTTGATGTGCTTTACGATTTCCGCGAACGGCTCACGCGGAGCAAGGCTTCCACCAGATTCCTCTTTCCAGAACATGGATCTGGTCGTGAAGTTGAAAATCGACATACATTCGACCAATCGCGGGACAGTGATCGTGTTCTGGGTAGCATTCGCCTCATCGCGTTTATTTCCGAAAGAATGGATACCCGAGGTTTTCGTTTTGTTTCGCGAAAGACCTTGAACCCCCGAAATGAAAGCGTGCACAAACATTCCACACACAGAATAATGTTTCCCAGATGAAGTTAATGCCTCCTCGGCACGTTCAATTATCCGACGTGTGTGAACGATGCGTGTCTGTGGTTTGACCGTCGGCACCCGTCCAACGGCACCGGCTGCTTTCAGAATATCCTCTGCCGTTGCGTCGGGCGTCACGGAGTCCGGAGCTGCCTCTTCCATCACTATCATCGCCACCGTCGACTGTGCGGCGGTAATTTCTTCGCGTATGTAATCGGAAATGGCGACGAAGTTCTCGGGTGAGGAATTCCGCCTCAGCAAACTGGAGTCGAGAATGTCTCGAACGTAGAGAACGTTGACGATGTGCATAGCGTCCCACAGAACGGCCTGCAAACAGGCGCTCTCGGCAATGATACGACTGGCCGTGTCAGAACGTTCCTCGTAACTGACTTGAAGCGACCGCGAAAGCAGCTCCAAACCGTCGCAGACGCGGTCGTTGGTCCCGGCCACGGACTGGCAAACGATAGTTCTGGGAATGGAGAATAAGGCGCGGGTGCTTTCGTCTTTGATGAAAACATCCAATAGTTGCTGTGTAACTCCTCCCCACTTGGCTTGGGTTGCCGCGGCACTGTTGAGCCGTTTTACCCAAACATCGACGATGTTAGTACGGATATATTTGACTTCTTCGCCACTGAGATCGAATTTATCCAGTCTGTGTGAGAGGTATAGGACGCAGCGGTCTACGATAGCATTCGAGAGAGTAGAGAACGCGATATTCGCGCGGACGCTCTGTAGTAACGGAGTGTTGGCGACGGAGTCGTATTCGATCTTTCGATGCGCAGATGCTGCACGATCAACCGATCGCGCGAGAGGAGCATCGAAGAACGTCTTGAACGCAGACAGAACCGTACACAGTGCTTCGTACCCATGTGTTCGGAGTTCCTCGACTGACGATGACAGCGTCAGTCTGGAGGGGTTGTTGTTGTTGGCGGAAGAAGAAGACATTTTCCCTGTGAGGTGCTTCGTGGCGGTGGTGGTGGTGGTAGCATCAATCAAAGAATCGATTTGTTTAATCAGAATCTCCATGTTTTTCTTCGCGCTCGTCGATACATATTCATGCATGGTCGCCGCGATCTGTAGTTGGTCTCGCACGGATCGCGCGTGGTACACTGTGTATGGCGAATCCATCGCATTATGAGGTGGACGGGCCTCGATGTTGACGTGGATTGCCCCGGTCACGCGTTTCTCAAGGCTCGATGGTCCATATTCCGTAAGATTCCGAGAGAACCCTGACGAAAATAGATCAGCGAGACGCACTTTATGTGCGCCCAGCTCGGCACGTTTTTGATATTGTGACACCAAACGTGCGAATGTCGAGTCCACGATCTTCGCCTTGCGCGCCTCGGTGCGAGGCTGTGCCCCTAACTGGGAAAGCATAAGGAATTGGCGCCACGAATCATCCAATAACGCCTGTTCTTCAAGCACGTACCATGGTTTCCCGGCCACGGGATTTCCTGAAAGTGGAATGAACATCACACGAGTAACCGGTCGACTCGCAGCCGAAGACGCACCTCCGGATTCTGCAGTTTTCGGTGCGAGCGTTTTGAGATCAGGAGGCGACCAAACTGAATCCATTCCGCTCCCATCCAACAGCATACGTTTTTTCTGCTGCGCTCCTTCCGACGACTTGAAGTCGCGCTGGTTCGACCAGGAGGAGTTCGCTTCATTCTGCCCCTTCTTTCCATGTGTAGTCGTCGGTGCCACGAATTCCAGAAGTGTTACCCTGTGGGTCGAACTCATCCGAATGATCGATTTCAACATCTCCGACATACTGTTCGATACGTCGTTGAGTTCCTTCGCGTCGGGAGATAGCGCAGCGAGATTCCGGGACAATCGCGCGACAGGCCGTTTTCCGTTTCGTTCCTCAGGTCCTTCCAATGGCGACGTTTCCTTTATTGACTTTACGCGCGCGAGCGCAAGCTCGATCACCTGCATCTGTCCCTTGATCGCATTTTCAGGGAAAGCACGAATCGGCATTTCATCGCTGCCTATGAAAAACATAGGTTTTCCGATATCCATCTGGCCGGATTCCCGTGTTTTGGCCACAGACCATCGCAAAACGTCAGCAATAATCGTTTGTTTGCGCGCACGCCGCGTAACATCCCGTAGTTCATCGGACGATATCGAGACATTTTTTGTTAGCGCCTCTGTTAGGAGAGGCTGAGAAAATATTACTTCGAATGCATCGTCGCGTTCTGCTCGACGGACGGCTTCAGTGAAGGCCAGGGCAAGCGGGGTACTTCCGATGCGCAATAGCAACTGAGGATTGAACCACCTCGACGCCGCTGTCGCATAGAGGGCACGAGGCCTGGTGTAGAATACGCGCATTTCGTCTCTCGCCAAAGAACTCAGATCGGCCAGCGGGAAGAGAACACGCATCTCCGAAGTGCGTTTCTGCATGATTGGGTCCGTAATCCCATACAATGCCAACTGGGAGAGGGGTGGCGTAGAGACACTTATGTCGCACAATGCAAGCATCTGTTTGGTACGTTCCATTTCCGCTGTGGCCAAAGCAACGACGCCGTCGTTCGAGTCGAGCGGAAGTGCATTCAACAACTTCAGGCAACGTTCTAACTGGGCCCGTCGTTGCTCTCCGATCGTACCACTTTCGAGAACATTTCGGATAGAAAAGAAAGCCTTCCGAAGAATGTCGCGGTCTTCGCGTGGAATGGCGTTAAATTCATCGAGTTCCATAAGCAGGTTGACTGCGCCGTCGACTGGCGTGACCCGGAACTGAATTTTGTGAGATTCAAGCCAAAGTGTCCCTCGCTCTTTTACCTGTAATGATGAGATACCGGCTTTGGGAGAACTGGAGGTCTCCGTCTCTTTGGTTGGGGGCGGAGGAGGAGGGTGCGACCTTACTTTCGCATCCGACGCCATCGTTTTTGATTTGTTTTTTACCACTGCGATCAGACAAACGCAATAGGTCTCGCGTGAGAAACGGAGAGTGCTTGATCAGAATGGTAGATGATTCCTTCTAAAGAAAGAAACATAGTTTATTGGACAATGAATAAAGAACAAGCGAAACCAGGAGGTTTTAGAACTCTGCATACAAAAACCCTCTAATTTTTAATCTCGAAACATGAGATAGAGAGGGATAGAAAGGAACATATGCAAAAGACCTAAATCATCGTTTACGCGCGCGTTTAGATGGTGGCTGTTTATCTTTGCGCGTTGAAGGCACAGGCGTCTTCGAGTTTCGACCGCGGCGGACGGAGGTCATATGACCTGTTGCGATAAGGTGGCGCGCGGCAGCCTCTCCTCCTCCTCCTCCTTTCTTGTGTCTATCTGACACTACGGCCGCGTTCCTGTTTCCTTTCACCTCCTTGGCATTCAGTCTGCTCTTCGACATCGATTCCTCATCTTCCTCCTCTTTCTTGGCGTTCATCTTGATCTTCGCCCTCAATTTTTCTTTTGACGCCTTCCGATCAAGTTTGGCTTTTTCTTTTTTACTGAGACCATCTCGGTCAACGCCAACCTCTGCATCGTCACAGTCTTCAGCATCCTCGCCGTCCTCATCATCGTCGCTTGTTGCTTCTGACCCGTTCTCCGCCAGTCCATCATCTGAACTCTCACTTCCGCTGTCGAGATCGACGGGTTCTGAGTTGTTACCCAACATGACGGCGGCAGCGGATGTGGAAGTGACATCCTCTGGATCGGCTATGTTATCGTCAGCTAAATTCAACGACGTCGAAACGCCGGTGAATTCGTCTTCCCTGTCCTCGTCCTCCTCTCCGCATGAGTTTTCGTCGTCGCCATCGCCTTCGTCCCCACGTGTTCCTCTGGAACGTTTGGCGCCGGATTTAACGCGCTTCCCCTTATCCTTTACTCTCGTCTTAATTGTTCTTTCAGTTTTCGACGCCTGTTTTTTTACTTTGTTTGTGGTGCCACGTTCGATGCCTTCAAGCTTTTCTTGAATCCTACTATAACGATCGCACCCGTCGGGCGGTTTGAAATTGCGACGATTTTTGGGAGTCGGAGTCGATTCGGGACTCTTTGGCGGCATGACCATAAATCCACAATCCGGGACGTCGACCACGCTCCCTGAGATGATTTTATCATCTTTTGATACGAGACGAACGAGGAGCAAAGCAGTGGATGTTTTTACTCTTGCGGCCAGGGTGATCTTTGATGAATCCTCAGCCCTTTTCATTTCTTCTTCATGGCCATTGGACGGAGGTGGCGCCATGCAAACGACGGTTCGTTTTTCACGAGAAACGCCATTCATTATCATCGCGGGATTATACCCACCTCCACGGACCTGCTTGGTACGTTGAACTGAATGTCTTGAGGAGAACTTCCACTGTGCGTGTCGGATTTCATTGGTTTCGATGTGTGTGTGATCACGTAGGACCGGAGGCATCGGTGGCGAATTAGCGGCAGAAAATATCACTCTTATACCTCGGTTTTCACGCGGCTGGACGCTTCGGATCTCAAGTTCCACCCATTCCTGACATTTAGCCGCCGACGCCGCTGCTGCCACAGTCGGAATGGGCGAAATCGGAGGAGTCGGAAACGAGTTGAGGCGTTCCATCTGAAAATGATAGAATGTGAGTCTTTTCCTTCCGCGCTGAGAAAAAAAAATGATAATTCTTCCGCATTCAGCCGCGCGCCTGCAAACTCGCGGGAGATGAAAAAAAAAGTTGACGAGAAACAGCCATCATACCTATAATATCCCAGGTTAAGATCATTTCTATCACACGAGAGCGGAACGCCTGACTCATTCTCGGTCTTTTTATGGAAGATTCGCCAGCCCGTAAGAAACGACGGGGGGTGAACGGCGGAATTCACCCGGTCCCTCTCGTACCCGAACAGGGCGAATTGCCGCGGTTTTCGGAAGCCGAACGGATTGCGCGGTTGAATGCGTCCCCGTCTCCGCCAGGAAGTAAACGTCGTTGGCCTAGCGCCGGTGAGACCGTCGAAAGAGGCACGATCCGAGAAGAAAAACAGGAACGTGGGGGAGGCTATGGACAGGATGCCGTGCAACACGAACCGGCCGGTGAAGATGCTGAGGCAGAGGCAGTGCCAGAATCGCCTGCAGTCGAGGCTGGCGGAACAGAAGACAGCGGAATAACGGCGGTGGACGAAGCGGATGCCGAGGCAGAGGCGGATGCGGATACAGAGTCGATGGCATCGGAGGCAGCGGCTGCTGCAGCGGAGACGACAGAACCCGAGGTGTATGCAGGGGTCACATCTGTCATATTAGCTCGGCCAGATCCTCCCGGTTTGTCTGCCGAACGCCATGGGTACGCAGACCAAATAAGGGAAATGAAAATGGCATTGGATGACAACCTCGCGGGCGCCGGAGACCGGCTACCAAGTGGCAGAGATCGTTCTTCAGATGATGCAATGGATGAGAAAAACCAGCACCGCAATGGACAAATGGCCCGCGGAAGAGGTCCCAGGCGGCCAGCGGCAGCAGCAGCAGCAGCGGCGGCGGAAGTCGATCCAAATGCAGATGGACGCGGCGTCGAACACAATCGCGCGTTTGAAAACGTTGAGATCGAAATGCCAGTACCTCTGTTGAAAGACGGAGGTGATAATTTCTCGGCCGAAATACTGAAAAAGGACGAAGAACGCTGTGCGAAATTCGGCATGCCCGGTTGGTGTCCGATGTGTTCGTATTTGAACGAGCGTCAGCGGGCATCTTTCGAAGCATTGGTGATACATTACGCACGCATGGGAGCAGCACAGTGGGCGATTATGATCCAAAAGAAGTGGTATACCGAGTATCACAAACTACACATGAAAGTCTTACAAGATCATCAGAAGGCTGGGCTCTCAGGGACCGTTACGTACGAGGTTAAATACTGGAGACTCGTAGACATACTCGAACACTTTCGAGAACATCATAGCCTACCTATCGTGCGCAGCATTGACCGTCTACGTCGATTACGCATGATCACCAAACGGCTCGAGGACGGTGGGTTATCAACACGCAGCGGGGTCGCACCTGCTGGAGGTGGGAACTTTGTCGAACACCGAAAGGAACCGCCCAGAATCGATAAAACGGTACTGACGATGTATTTGAGTGTTTTTAAGGCCGTCGATAAAGAGGAAGAACGTTTGGAGTTTCACACTCGTGCTGAAAAGTCTGCATTTTGACACGTTTAAAAACAACATCTTCGTATTGCAGATGCGAGAAGTTCATCTCTTATAACGGGCGTTTCATGCCCCTCTGCGATAAGAATAACCACTGACCTTGATTAACCACGAAGCAAACCTACGTCGTCGTTGCGCCCTGACCCGTTTTCTGATTTGTTGTTTTTTTTTCATTGGACTCGATGATTTGTGACACATTTTTGACGGGAAAAGGAGATACCCAGAAGAGTTAAAAAAGGCCGAACCTGCGTGAAATGGCTTCTGCGTTCGCATCAGACAAATGGTCTGGGGCGGTCAGTCGCGCCGGAAGCTACGACGACGATTACGACGACGATTACGACGACGAAAAGTTTCACGCATATAAGATAACCACGCACGGAGAAGCGTACGGCGGTGGACGCAGCGTTGAAAGTTCTGGCGATGGCTGGGACTTTTCCAATGGCAAGTCGAAACGCAGTAAAGTATACCATCACGCATCGGCGGCAGAAGATTTCTCTCGCGCCAGAATGTTCACCGAGTCACCATGGAGGATGCCTCTGGGTCAACCACTGGCACGAGGCCTGGAGGGGCCATACGGGACGAGCAGCTGGGACACTCGTCACAATAAGCTCCCGTACGTCTCGGCGCGCGATGTTGCAATCAACCCGCAAGGTAAGGTTTTTATCAACGTGCCGCGACCTATCCCGGTGCCCATGGTACTCACGGGGAACAATCAGATGGATGCCGCAAACTCGATGGAGAACCATCTCCTCTTCCAACTGCGAACTGAAGGCAAACATGGGGAGGGTCTGGAACGTGTCACGGGGACGATGTCATCCCTGTTGAGGGTGTTTAGCCTTCAGGGGTTGCTCGTATGGCTGAATGGATCTGAAGGCCGATCCCGAATCGGTTCTTCGTCATTTAAACTGCGTAATCTCATCCGCTGCTTCGGTGCGAATTATGCTTCGGACAATAACAACTCCACGGACCGCGTCCTGGACGATGCTAATAAAGGTCGTTTGCTGACGGCGACGCGCGTCGGAAAAACGCAGCTTCGAAATTACTGGGCGGCAGATGCTGATTCGTTTCGCGATGGAACTCGATTGCAGCTGGTGTTTGCATACGGCGTGAACCCACTCGCAAAGGAAGAATATGCACGAAAATCCACTGTTCTGTATACGAACCCGGATGGAGACCAGCGGGTTCAACCGGGTTGGTATGTGATACCGGTATGCACGGCTACGAGCGCTCTCCCCAGTAAATACCGCATGACCGAAAATCACATTACTCACCCACTCCATCTTCTTTTCAAGAAATTGGGTTTACCAAAACTAAATCCACTTGAACCTCCGAAGACTCCGACGACTGTTCACTTTTCCCTCACGGTGGACATGCACATCGGAACAGTCCACGATACCGGAGCTTCCGTGGTCGAAAATCGTCCGTCGTTACAAACTATGGACGCATATCTCAATATCGCGAGCACCGATGCGGCCTCACTGCGCATTTATCAAGAGCGCGATTCACTCCCTCTTGTTGGCATGTTACTGGACGTACAAGACGTACCTTCATACCACCCCGCGTTTGCATATGGTACGGTGCCGATGAGATTGGAGGATGTGAACGACCACAAATCTGGATCTGGAGTGAATGGCGAAAAGGAAAATGTTGCGCGTACTGTAAAGAGAGCCGATTCCATGGAAACGATTTTCAAAAGAGGAGGTATTCATCGGATTCCCGAAGCGAAATATCCACCTCCTCCTCCTCCTCCTCCTCCTCGAGGCCAGTCTGGGGAGCGTAAGGATGATGTGGTGGCCAATTCCTCGGACGACGATGCACCCTTTGCCGCCGCCGTGTCTTCTGGCCGTGTTGGCTCTGGCGGTTCTGGCGGTTCTGGCGCTGCCGCTCCTGCTCGTGCACGTGCCCCCGTTTCCGATCGCGCTCCCGTCTCCGTTCCCGCTCCCGCTGCCGCTCCTGCTCTCGTTCCTGTTTCCGTTCCCGCTTCCGTTCCCGCTTCCGTTCCCGCTTCCGTTCCGGCTCCCGCTTCCGTTCCCGCCTCCGTTCCCGCTTCCGTTCCGGCTCCCGCTTCCGTTCCGGCTCCCGCTCCTGCTGTCGCTCTTGATCCTGCTCCCGCTGCCGTCGCCGCTCCTGCTGCCGCCGCTCCTGCTGGTGCATCGCATAATTCATCAGGTATTGGGTCGGTCCCACGCACGAGCAATTCTGTCACATTCTCCTCTTCGACGCAACGCAGAAATACGTCGACGCCGCGGAGACCTACCCCTGCCTCGGCCGCTTCTGCTATTACCCCCGCCGCTCACCCCTCTCGTCGTTCGGAACTTTAACACTCTGTCCTTCTCGTTCCATTCTCTGGGTCGAACAGCATTGAATCATCTACAACTTCGCTTCTGTGTAACGCGTATTAAAGAAATTTCTCTTTGTGGGCACCTGCTGACTGCCTTGATTTCCGTCTCTATGCGTGTGTGTGTGTTCTTCGCCTTCGCGCAGACTAACTCAAGTCTAAATGGCAGCCGCTGCGGGTGCTGCGGCGGCCGCGGCCGCGGGCGCTGCCCCAGTTGCATTGAACGACATCAAAGAAATTGACGTCTCGCAATATTTCCCTCATCGAAGCCGTGAATGGTCGCGCAATGTTATGCGCGGTATCAACATGCGGTCCATTCTCGTTGAACTGCAGAAACCATTGCGGCGCGTCCACATGGCACCTCGTGGAGATCCAGTGGAAAACACCGCGTTCCAACAGATCAAGGTACAGGTAGTTGTACACCCGTCGGGCCCAGATCCGATGTGCCCAAATTCCGAACAGTACCCTCCCGCGACGTGGGAAGATCGAAACATCATCGAACACAGCGTTCTGCTGTACGACACTCGTCGGAAGGCAATCGCCAATTTTGCGGCGCGTGGTGAAGCAATGCCACGAGTGTTGGTATGCAAGGATTACCGCGGCGTGCCACTCCACGAGGCAAACGAATTGGTGTTCGCGGGGTTCAGTCAGAATAAACTCGAGGCGAAAAATGTGCAATATGGCGGAGAGCGCACTCTTGCAATGCGCATCAGTGGTCATTTCACGACCCGTAACCCCTCTCGTACCACGTTCAACGCGGGCGATGTGATTGCCTGGTGTCCTCCTCCGGTTAAACAACAGCTGAAGGAAGACGGCTCGGATGGAAAGCAACTGGTGGCAACCGACAAGTTTCCGACGACTGAGATCGTCGAAATCGCAGATTCTGAAACCGGTGATCGGACAACATGCGAACCTGTACCGAAACGAGTGAATGCCGCGTCGATGGGTCAACGATTTTATGCTCTACACGAGATGTTGGAAGTAAACCCCAACCTGTTCAACTCGACGCAAATGGATGATTTCCTTTACCATGGAAACATCAAGTCGGCAAAGAAGATGCTCGAACACATGTTCCGCCAAATGGGTCAGCCCGATGAACTCGAACTTACGGACTGCAATGAGGAGGTTACCGCGTTCTTCCATCGAATTTCCGTGGTGTTGGACGCCCTGATATCCTCTGTCGAAGGAAATGATGCGACGCCTTTCATTCAGCTTGGTTACATCCCGTTGTCAGGCATCCGCACGCTTGACGCGATCGCAGGCATGCGTCGAACTCACCCCGGACAACATCGCCTATCACGAAAGGATGCCGAAATACGATATTACAAGGAAATCAGATCCGTAATCTCGGAGTACGTGAGAGACGTCGCGCCAATCAATGAGGACAACGACCTCGAGGGCTTTCGCGGTTGGTGCAATGAACACGTTGTTGCCCCTGGCGCAAGGCGTCGCCTTCCACGTTCGCATGAAGATATGAGGACATTCGCTGCGATCGTTCGCATGGAAGCACTGCGCGCGGTAATGTTCGACGAGGCGCAAATCGCAATTTGTTGGAACGCGTGTTACACCTCGTACAACAGGCACGCTCACGCCTTTCTCACTGCTGATTCGGCACCGGGACATTCGATGTCTGGAACCCTATTGAGGCAAGGATAACAGAAAGAACGAAAGACGCATTCTTCTTTTCTTTCCATTTGCCATAGCACCCAACCCCTTATCTTTTTTTCCTTAGCCGGCTTCAAAGAATAAGAAACAAAAAAAATTCTACCACTGTTCACCCCGTTCTGAGGCCGTCTCTAACTCACATCACCAGTCGAGATGTACGGGATAGATCATACGACATCAAAGTCTAAGAAGGGGAAAGGAGAACAACAACAACAACAAAGATTCACCTCTTCTTCTTCACAGTCTCTCAGAAGTGCTTCTTTCAGCGGTGCTGGTGCGATCGTAGAGAACGCCGCCGCCGCCGCCGCCGCACACGTTCGGACTGCGACGGCGTCGTCTTCGGTATCCGAACCACAATCGGGCCCTCGAGGAGTGGGCATCTCTAACAACACACCGGTCTCAGGTTCGCCATTAAAGCCGGAGATGCGGGCACCTCCTCATGTTCCTTCTGGTCCCATCCGCTCCGCTGGCGTGTTTAATGCAGCCGGTGGCGTCGGCAGCAGTGCTCCCCCCGCTTCGCCAGCATCTAAGAACCCAAATGGCGGCAAACCCACGACCGGTGATGATGACGAAGACGAAGAGGACGATGAGGATACCTATGATAATTCGAAGATCGACCCGGAAAAGATTACCATGGAGCAGGCATTTCGTATTTCTGATTTGGCCGGCAAACCTTTCCGGCGCATGTACTTCTCAAAGGTGTGGTCAAGGGCTGCGGGAGAGCTGGACGAGACTCGACGACCCGCTGCCTCTTCACCCTCTTCAGCTGCTGCCGAATCCGCTCTCGCCGCTGCCGTTTCCGCCTCCGCAGCCGCATCTGCTTCAGCCTCTCAAGAAAAGGAAAGAAGAGCAGGGGGGTTAGGAAGAGGAAGTGGGGGAGGAGGAGGAGGTGAAGCAGGAACAGCACTTCGGCTCGAAGTACCAGCTCTCGGTGCCGACGCGCCGCGTGAGATCGATGTGAAGCATGCAGGAGCGGCAGTAAGAGGAAGAGGAACGGGGACCTCAAATGGGAACATCGCAAGTCGCGACGATAAACCACAAAAAAAAGAAGCAGATGAAGACGGAAATGACGCACGCAGAAACCCTTTCCATGGTCGTCCTCGTCCTGAGGGCCTATTCGATCTGGCGGGCATGGAGGAATACAGCGAAGAATTTGAGCAGCGGCAAAATTGGTTACGCCAAATGGTCGATCAATGGCTTTGCCGTTTTGCCTCGCCGAATGCAGTTGCTTTGCTGCATGCAAAATACAAAATCAAGTTCAGATCAGACGGAAGCAACTTTAATGAGTCGCTAAAAGCGCTCGTGGCATATCTTCCATCTTACCTCAAAACGGCTTTGCCACCGGCGGTTCACGATTTCAAGATCGCCCCGGGGGAGATGATTTCGTACGTTCTCGGAGACGTGGATTTTATCGCGCACACCTCCGTTCCTAACAACCGTTCTTATCAACTCGGCGTCTATCTTAACTTGAAGATCGGGGTGCTGCAGTGTCATCAGGCAGCAATGAAATCGTCCAGACACAGCCGAGTCATGGACGTTTATAAAAAAGCGATGGCTAACTTCGTCGCATACCGCAGTGGCGTACTTAGGAGTTGCGGGTGCCTGAAATTTGGATAAAAACAGAATTCCTCTATGACTTCACTTTGTTTCTTTCTCTTCATGACAAAGATTTTTAGGGAACATTTTTTCGTTGTTCCGTACGTCACTCGTCCGCTGCTTGAATCACCTTGTGCATTTACGCCTGTTTATGCGTGCGTGTGTGTTTGCATCTATGCTTACCGTGGCGGTATTATTTAGAAACACACACAGGGCCAGGAATTACCTAATTTCCGCGAGTGCGTTCGGATGAGCGAAGAAAGTACAGACAACAAGACAAGCCGCGATGACGCAGCTGGCCGCGGCGGTGGCGGAGGACGTGGACGTGGACGCGGGCGCGGAAAAGGACGTGGACGTGGTCGCGGACAAGGACATGGACCCGGTCGCGTACAAAGACGAGAGGTCGGCACCGATCAACCTACTCCTGGCGAGGCAGAAGCAAACCAAAAGTCAAACGAAAACCTGACAACTGCCCAAAAACAGTATAAGGAGAAATCCAAGGGGGCTGAGGACGACGACCTTCGGAAAGACTCCAAGGAACTGTCGTCCGAAAGAGAAATGGAACCGTTGGCTGCGATCAAACGGACAAGGGATCTGCCCGTAGCCAGGCGTTTGAAGAGAGAGCATCAAGCCAGGGCTGTTTTAGCGGCCGCTGCTTCTCCGATCTTGGCGAAGGTGGACGCAAAGACCAGAAACAACGGTCAGATATCCGCCGTGCCGCGTGACGCGTTCGCGTTGTTAGGCGTGCTCGGCAGGCGCCACGGAAACGACGACCACAACACTCGCAATCTCGAGTTTTACGAAAGTTTCCGCGCCGCGGGCATTACGCAAAACGTGATGACGCGAGTGCAACTGATGTTGGGAAGTGAAAGCGTCCGGAAAAAACTACAGAAAAATACGAAAAAAGGTGTAAGAACGATCGCCGCGGCTCTGGCCGCGGAGGCTGAAGAGGTTCAGAACGAAGCAAAGGACAACGCAGCGCCAACAAATACCGCAAAGATGCCCCGCGGAATAGAGGGTCTCGATCTCGCGACAGTATCATACGAACTCATCGTGACCACCCCTTCTGATGATTATCATTTCATCACGAAATGGTTAAGAGAGAAGTTCCCGCCACAGGAAGTCATGACTGGGCCTATTCCTATACTCTCGTACAAGACGCGAATCCCATGTCGGTTTGGGGTACAGAAATTCAACATGGACCCTTCCTTAGTTGGTAAGAAATTGCCACCTCTGTCGCCGATATACATTAAGATCGGGGATGCCGCATTGAATCAAATTTCATATATGGCGAACCTCGCGGGCGGAAAGGAGATCGAGGTCAATTTGCGCGCGTGTAAATGTACACTCGTACGACAGAGTCTGCTCAGCGGCACCGCGGAATTTCGCGGTTACATTTCCGGAAAACGACAACGTACTTTGCGTGGCACATTTGGTGCAATACCCGAGGGCGTTGCGTTGGATCAAGACGTAAAGCGACTTCACCTGGCGATGAATATGTCAAGGTATAAGGATCTCGCCCAGACGAACTCCAAAAGCCGTGGGCGATTCAGCCAGGAAGAAATTAAACAACTCGAAGCCTGTATCGCACAGGTGGAAGAAATCACCAGAGACGTTGGAAAGCTCTCAAACGTCTCTGTCGAGATGAAGCGGAGTATGACGGAATCATTGGACTCTCGGCTTTCGCGCGAAACGAGTCGAATCAGCGAGATATTCGCTGATGCCAAACGTCGATGGGAATTGGATGCCAAAGGGGACGAGGCAAATCGCCTCAAAATGCATGATGACATCAAACGGAACCATGCTGACATCGTCAGCTCAGAGTTCGAGTTCGTGCCTCATATCGATCCGATCTCTCTGATTCTCGCGGCTCAGGAAGCTATGATGACCAACCAGGCAAAGCGCGAATGCGAAGAACTGAGCGAACTCCGCTGCGCCGATGCCGTCGAGTTTGGGAATGTCAGCACCGGCGGTCGTGGGGGTTCCAGGGCGAGCGGCAAGAACCTCCGCGCGAAAGGGAAGTTTTCACACGGGAACGGAGAGGTGGACAAGATGTGTGCATCTGCGTTCGATATCGCACTCTGGAAGCACCTACCTCCTATCGAATGTGGTGGAAAGGGTGCAATGCTGTACGATGGCAACAGCACAGGTCTGGTTTTCATGTCTTCCTTCGGTTCATCTAAGCCTGACACGGTGTATGAGATGACGAGTAAGTACATCAATTTCGACATGGAGCGCGCCGTGATCGAACATGTGAAATTGTTCGATGAACATGCCGATGAGGAGAGATGGGACGAAAAAAAAAGGGAGAAGAACTACACCTATATCACGTTCGACGTTGATCCGTCAGGCCAGCAATTTTTTAAGCGACGCGATCTGGAAAAGCACAAGAAAGCAACAGATGATATCACTGCTCGGACGAAGCATACACTCGCTTTGGCGGAGAATGCATTGGAACGTCTCAAGAACTCAAAAGACGCAGAAGCTGCAGATAAGAATGAACTGAAGGCAGAGACTGACGCAACGGTAAATGAGGTTCCTGCGAATAACGGAAAACGCGTCGCCGACCCATTGGCCCAATACTGCGTCACGGCGTCGTCGACGTTGCTGAAGCTTGAATGGCTGCATCTCCAAGAAGCGGAGGCAGCGGGTGGAGAAGGAAAGGGAAATGCGATCGTAGTAAAAGAGGTCAAGGATCCGTACACTGGACTTCCAGTTAAGTCATTCGAAGAGTTCGTGCGCGGCCGGCTCCGTCAACCAATGAACAAACCTTCGGATCCCCAAACTTCCGGCTCTGCGTCTGTTGGTTCAGGGGGCACTTCTGCCGCCGCCGCTGCAGGTGCGGGTGCAGACGCAGGTGTGAACGGAGACTCAAAGGACGCGAAATCGGCGGCGCCATCGTCATCGCCGTCACAAGTCGTCAACTCTCGTCCGCCGCGTCTCACAGTCCGTCGTGACTTGCTTATCGCTGCCGCCCTTCGATGGTCCAATCGCGTGAAACATTTCGATACCGTGGTGCCTCTGAAGGACGTCGAGATCGTGTTGATGAACTCAGCGGAAACGACGATCAGCGCAGACTCGTTCAAAGCAGGCCATATCGAGTTAGCGGTCGAGCTCGACTTTCATGTGATCAACCCTGTCATATCTGAGAATGTGGCAGAGATCTCGCGTCGCGCTCTCCTCGATGAAATGTCAAAACAACTGACTGCAGAACAAGAGCTTTCGAATCGCGCTAAAAATGCAGCTTTGCTAAATGCCCCGAGCGCGAAGGACTCGAAATCTGGATAGATGCATTCATCTGTCCTTATCGTTCTTCCTTTTAGCATGCCGTTTTTGTCTCGTAAATATCGTTTTTCTTGACCACATTCTTTACACAAAGTGGAAAAAAAGGGAAAGAGAAAGAGTCGAGAGAAAGGTTACAGCGGAGTTCGGCGACGTTTACCACAAGATTTACCCGTGATGTTTGCATTCTCAGGAGACTTTACGACTGTGGCAATCCAGCATTTCCCAAATGCTAGCGCTGCCGCTTCGGTTGCATCTTCATGAGCCCGCAAACCTGCGAACGAGGCAACTTCGCGCAATATACGACGAGCAGAGTCTGCCTGTTTGGAAACACGTTCTCTCATTTTTGTCCAGTGCATGCAAAGGAGCACATCGTTTACATTTTGTGGCTTCATGGACAACAAACTCTCGAGTGTAATAAACGGCCTCTTTGATTTGGCCAGGAGTTGGGTACGTTCAGCTTCGGTCGCCTTCGAATCAAGGGCTTCCACCGCGGCCCATTCGGTATCATCGTTGTATTCCGTCACGACACGAGAAATCTCACGTGTTGCTTTCTCGTCGCGCGCCCCTTCCCAATACCAGCGCAAATAACGATCGTAAAAGTTGACGATCTGCGGACGAGCCACTGATCTGTACCACTCCATGACGCCATGCGTGCGCAAGGGAAGAACTTCGGTCTTGAAGACCCATGCGCCATTCGTGTCGTGGTTTCGGCTCCCCGCGAACAGATAATTGTCACGTCCGGTAACGAACATCTCCCAAAGTAACTGATCACGATACTCGTTCGGTGCCAGGCATTGACAATTCAACGTATACCGGCCTGCACACGATCGGCGATGGAACGTCCAATATGACTTGGCTAGTTCCGGGCGATTTATCGATTCGCTTGACATAAACTTAACTTGAGCGTAACGATCAACGACACCGGCCTCGGATACGACACAATCTGGGCAAACGAACGCGAACGGCATTTCTCGGTGTGCGGTCGGGGCAGCATATGATAATTCCCATCGGATCCCGGCGGATCGCTTCACCGAATCTGCGCATGCCAATGCAACACCAGCCTCGTATTGTTGGCCTCGTTTGGTGTGGAATGCCATTTTCTCGTTCCATTTCGTCGCATCGTCAAACTGGAATATCGAGACGGCAGCCGCGTCAAAAACGCCGGAAAGTACCAATTTCACTGACGAACCTCCAATGGAGCCGAGACGCCGCGCGCTGGGAAGTGCCGGACTGAACGAAGCCGAGGTGACCTTTCCTAACTTTTCGAGAGGCGGGAAGAGATTATAAGCTGTCGTGATCTTTGCAGCTTCGGCTCCAGCCGCAGCACCAGCCCCCGCTGCCGCAGCAGAGGCGGCACCTGCGAAGGGAACCGAAGACAATGCAGCAGCAGCAGAACTCGACATTTCGACTGAATAAACTCCTTTTATTCGTTCTACCGAAAGCTTTTCGGCAGAATGAACCCCGTAATTCGTTTCTGGAACACCCTCTCATGTGTAAGCTCGACTCCGCTCGCGCTTTATATTTTTTTGTTTTGCATTCAGATTATAGCAAAGAGCGGAAGAGATGTCACCGCTAATTGTTTTACAGGATCCCCGAATCTCAATCGATCACAAGATTCGGAAGAAGCGCTGGTAGAGACAAGATCTCATTGAAATGCAGCGCGCATTTCGGCCTCTTCTGTTTTTTGCTCTTGGTCTTAGGACCACCCAGGCAATCCTTCAGATCACGTGAAAAGGCGCGCACCGGCGCTGGCTTTTCCTTTTCGTCAGTGTCTCGTAGCAGGAACGCGACGAGAGATAGAGTAGACAAAGTGTACGTGTGTTAGGCGCCGGAGACTTCCCTCAATCGCCGCTGCATGAACATCGCCTGATTCTCGGCTGTGGCTGTCTCTGCGATATCACAGAGAAGCATTGACACGCGTAGGCCATTACCGATGCCTTCGAGTAGCATGGCGAAGAGCCAAAAGACGAGGAAACCATTCCTCATACTGAAGTTCGCCATCACCAGGCAAAACAGCGCAATGAGATTGAACGTCGTAGAAAAGAACCACAAGAGGCCACGAAACCAAGTGCCGCACGCGGCTAGCGTGCTACATAATTCCGCCAGCTGGGCTGCGCCCATTGCGAGACCCAGAATCGCCTCTTCGTCTGACGAGAGGCAGTCTTTCGCCTGGAGGACGGCCTTGTTACAGGGGCCAGAGATGCCTATGGAAGCACCTGTGACGAGTAGAAGCGTCGGGGCGAGTACGAGCAGAGTACTGGCAATGCGTAGTGATACGACCCAGACGAGGGAGGTTTTGCGCCACGGATTGGGCATAGGATGTACGCACGCCCAGATACTGGAAACCGTCTCGTACGTGGCCATCACGGCGCTTATCGACCAACACACTGCACCGTGCGTCGTGTTCGAAAATTTCATCTGTTGAAAGGAAGTGGAAAGGGGAAAAGTGTAAGAGGGCGAGAGACCAGAGGGAAAAGGTTGGCTTCAAAAAGTAGAGAGTGCCGTGTTTTGCGTATTCAATGGTGTGATGAGTGGTTTAAACATGTAAAGCGTGTGTGTATGCGCTGAAACTCTAAAGATGATTTGTCATAAGGTTTTAGAACGTGACACCGAATGGTTCGAACATCATCCCCGGAAAACGCGCGCCGTGCGCGACAGAGACAGAGTACGTGCGCGCTTCGACGAGCGTCGCGTAGACACGGTACGTTTCGACCGTGAGGAACAGTTTTGGTCGAGGATTGACCGAATGCGTTTCCGCGGCTCTGATCCTTTCCGCGATGAGCTCCCGCATCGGGGGCGACACCGTATTGCCCATTCTGGCTGATATATCGATCTGTAAAGAACCGCATACACATGAATACACACGCCATGGTCAATGATGGAGTTATATTGCGCATGGAAAGTGCACGTGGAAGGAGGGCTACATCGCGAATGCAAAACGGAAGAGCAAAGGAAAGATGGATAGAGAGACAGGGACAGAGACAGAAAGAGAACGGAAGAATGAGTTAGGCGCCAGGGGCTTGTCTTAATGGCGCATTCTCCCGTTCGATACGTCGTTGGCCTTGTGCAGGTGTCTGCACGTTGTCACGGTAAAGCATCGATGCACGTATGCTGTTACCTATGCCGTTGAATAGGACCGCAGACATCCATAAGAGGTATACGAAAGTCTTGGTGCGGTAGCTAATCAACGTCAGAAAAATGGACGACAGCACGGTCAGTGTCGTAGACAATACACCCGCGTGCCAGGGTTCGAATAGACCGACACTCATGATCAACTCATAAAAATCCGCCAACATGGCAGCTATCATCGTCTGGGCGACAGCTCCTTCTTTATCCTTCATGCCGCATTCTCCCGGTTGATTGCAGGAGTCATCCACCAAGACGCCAAGGCAGAGGAGAAGTGTAGATACCACCGCGCACAGAGTACCCACGATGCGCGATGATGTGGCCCAGACGAGAAGCAGATCGCGCCACGGGTTGACTGCGGGGTTAACACGGGTCGAAAACTTGTAGATCATTTCCGCTGTCGTAAACATGGCGACCATCAACCACGCCATGACAAAAAACGCACCAATCGAAATCTGCATCTGATGAGAGAGAGACAGAGAGACAGAGAGTTATCGAATGTGAGACTAGGGCGGCGGTTGCGACGATTGAAATCCGCGTATTGAACTGAAGCGGAAAAATGGAAGATTTGCGTTCGGTAGAATACACGAATTGCAGAGGGTAGCACGGATTGATTAAGTCAGAAAGAAGGGGCGAAGAAGTTCTTCGGGTTCCATGCGGAACAACACGTCAAACACGTGTTTGGGACAGAATGCGAGATCTGAGAAATGAATCACGTTTTTGAACAGAGCCGATACAGTTTGCTTTTGGATTCTTCGTGACCTTTTCCGTCTCCGTCTGGGGAAGGGGATACAGCGCCTGGCGAGTCTGCAGCAGCTGAAGCAGCAGCTGCCATCGAAACCTGACCGTGACATTGGAGACACCACAAACGAGAATGAGGGGCTCGCACGCGCGTCGAGAGCGGTGTGTGCATGTGAATTGTCAGAATTTTAATTGTCGGTTTCGGGGAAACAAACGACCAAAAAAGAGAGGCTGTGCCTGGCCGCGAATTGGAACGATGAAGAGCGCGCGCGCGTGAGGTTCTTATTTCGCCGCACAGCTTGCGCCTGCGCCACAAACTGTCACCCAGCGCGTTCGCTCGGAACATTTCGACGTCCAGTGATCGGCGGACTGACAGTGGGTGCACCAAATCCAACAATCCTCCGTAAAATGCGAAGAGGTTCCGCAGTTTGTACACCAACGTTCGGGACAATGCTTTTTGACGTGGCCTCTGCCCATACAGCAATGGCACCACACGGACATCTTCCATTCGTACGCGTCGGCCTTAGCCTGTTCTTTCGCCAAAACGCTCGCATACTTCGCCTCACAGGCCTTGGCGATCGGGTGGTCTTCGTCATTTTTGCGATGAGTCACGCCGCACAGCTTGCAGAACTCGCGCACTTGCGAGACACGGTGCCAAAATCGGCACTTCTTATTGGCGCAGGTGGCCATCTGATTGCACGGTTCGATCTTGTACGCGTCGCACCGGGAGGCGGCGTGCGTGTCTTCGTGGCATTTGCTGCACCACAATGAAGTCTTCTCTGCGGCTGCCGCAGCCATCACGTCCCGCTGCACGCAATTTTATCAAGAACAGCACGCGAGAAAAGCTGCGTCGGTGGAAGTCGCCGACGATATGGTATTGTGATAACGCCGCTTGTCGCTGCCGCTGAAACTTTCCGCGTTGTGCCGCGGAGGAACTCTGAGGCGGCCGGATTTTAGGTTTTTCTGGCAAAAGCCAACCAGTTGCACGCCCCAAAATTTCCGTTAAATT
The DNA here is from genome assembly GCA_964527265.1 of uncultured Phycisphaeraceae bacterium. GTDB lineage: Bacteria > Planctomycetota > Phycisphaerae > Phycisphaerales > Phycisphaeraceae > CAZGOM01. The sequence goes on from CAZGOM010000019.1 coordinate 35,600, forward strand.
TCCCCGCGCAGTAACCAACCAACCGCGCTCAACTAGTCCTTCCGCCCCCTCTCACACACTGAATGATTTATTTATTCCACCAAAAAACTATCCGCGCTCCTTCATAACAAAACTGCCTCGCCTATTCTGATTCGTACATGGCCTACTCTTTCTCGTGTTTCTGTACACAGGCACGTACACAACTGCCCCGTCTACCAGATTTCTCCTTCCTTCCTCTAACTCTTTCAAAAAAGAGGGCTGACTTAACGATGGCTGCCGCCGCCCCGAGTTCCACAGCGATCGGCGCGAATAGTGCTGAACGCGAAATTAACCTCGACGTTAAACAGCCAAGTCGCGGACCCAAAGAACTCAGCCTCGAGGACTTCAGCGAGTATCACGGACGCGGAAGTGCGCCGCGTGTACGGAAATCGATCGAATTCGAACAGGGCCCGGGAAAAACGGAAGGAAGTGCCGCCGCAGCTGCTGCTGCCGCTGCAATGTCATCTCCGCCGACCAAAGCAACAACAACGTCCTCAGACCAAACCCGACGTAAACCCCAACCTTCGCGTCCGCAACAGATCATCATTGAGCAGCCCACCCTTACAGGACGCGGAGCGAAAGGAGTGTTCGTGACGTTCAAGTCCCCGCGCAGTACGCTGCCGCTTGGCATTCGTTCGTTCACGCGATACGAAGCCATGCACCGCACGATAGCCGGAGAAGGTATCATCGAGCTGAAGACAAACGCGCACATCAAGGCGACGAGCATGTACCGCTTTCTGCCTGTGAAAACGGAGCCGCGGCTTTGCATTCCGCGCCTCTCTGCGGCGCGCGCAAACGGGTATTCCGGAGGAGATCTGATCGGAAAACCGAATCAGATCATTGCGGCCTGCACTCACGACGCGGTTTCCGTGATTCAGTTCTGTGCGGCCCTGCACAAGCCCGTCGTACAGGTTCGGGTGCTGTTGCCTCCGGTGCCCGCAAACCCGGACACGTTCTTCGAGCATCTGCGAGCGGCAACATCCACTTACGTCGGAAAGAATGTTTTGAAGTGGAACGAAATGGGCATGACTATGGCTTCAACGCCGCTTTCTGTCATCGCCCCACCCGAAGATGAGAAATCCCTAAGTGGCGCGCTGGCCAAAGTGCTGAATCAGCACAATAAGCCAACCAACACGGCGCTGTTCTTGGACGCTCCGGATTGGTTCGACCCGACTGTGATGCACTACCCGGATTCGAAGGAAAGCTACGAGGAGCTGCTACTTTCTCCCATTCTGCTGCGTTCCGTGGAGACGGTCATGCTGTCACAACGTCCGTTCTGGCTTGGACAGCTCGGTACCGTCGCTCTCCGCCGCATATCGAAGCATTGGGATATCTACGCTCAGCGCGGCGCTGGCATCCATTCGGACGGTGCTGAACAGACCGATGAAGATAAGGCATACGATGCATTGATCAAAGCACACGACGAAGCCATCGCCGAGTCCGCCAAACACAAGGATGGGTCGATCCCTGACATTAAGAACCTGATGGATGCTGCTTCGCAAATGCACACGGAGAATCACGATCTCGCAAACGCAGAGATCTCCAAGCGCGCGCGCCGCGGGGACCCGCGACAACGCGGTGTAGCGGTGTTCGGAAAGGGCATGAAAGGGAATTGTCCGCATGGCAAGTTCTTCTTCGTGTTGAAACGAAAGATCGAACCCGTTGTCGCTTCCGCTCCCGCCGCTGCCGCCGCTGCTGCCGCGCGCTAAGGGGCAGTTTCACTGCTCCGCGCTCCGCGCATCTGTCGTCTGTGTCGTGTCGATCTCTTTCTCTCTGTCTGAAGCCCCCACCCCCTTTTTTTCCTGTCTGCATGCCTGTCTGTCTCTTTTACCCACGTAAGCATTCGATGCTAGTACAAAAAGAGACGAAGTTCTTTGTTCGACCTCTCCGCTCAACATGAACGCGACGACCGCATTTCTTGCCGGTTGCCACAAAGTACTGCGATTTCGACGTTAAAATGATAAATTTAAGTCTTACAACGTCGGAAAGGATGTGGGGTATAATTGTCAAATCGAGACTTAGCATTTTTCAGAATCCAGTTTTGCGGATATTTTTGGGGCGCAAAATGAAATTTTCTCCCCGGTTCGGCCGCAGGGGGGGGGGGGCCCTTATGTTGGTACACGGATAGAATTTTTGGGTGGATGGTCAGGCAGGTTCCGCACGGGTCACTTTTGTATAGGGCCAAAATGTGACCCCCATATTTTTTCCCTATCTCAAGAAATGACCCCCTCCCTGTTGATTTTTTCTGAAATTTTTTTCGCTGCGAAAATTTTTGAAATTTTTCTGTGTAGAATTATGGGTCCCTTTTCTTGAGATAAGGCTAAAATATGGGGGTCACATTTCGACCCTATACAAAAGTGACCCATACTGAACCTACCTGACCATCCACCCAAAATTTTTTTACCCGTGTACCAACATAGGCCCCCCCCCCCCCCCTGGGTCGGGCGGGGAGAAAATTTCATTTTGCGCCCAAACATATCCGAAAATTCCTCCGCGTTTCGCGGCAAAACTAATTCCGCCGCGTTTCTCGGCAGAATCGAGACTTGGCAATTTTCAGAATCCAGTTTTGCGGATATATTCGGTCCTCAAAATGAAATTTTCTCCCGCCCCGACCCGAGGGGGGGGGGGGTCCCTATGTTGGTACCATGGAAAAAATTTTAGGGTGGATGGTCAGGCAGGTTCCACAAAGGTCACTTTTGTATAGGGTCAAAATAAGGGGGTCATATTTTCTCCCTATCTCAAGAAATGACCCCCTTCCTGTTAATTATTTTCTGAAAATTTTTTCGCCGCGAAAATTTTTGAAATTTTTCTGTGTAGAATTATGGGTCCCTTTTCTTGAGATGAGGCTGAAATATGGGGGTCACATTTTGGCCCTATAGAAAAGTGACCCCATACGGAACCTACCTGACCATCCACCCAAAAATTCTTTCCGTGTACCGACATAGGGACCCCCCCCCCCTGGGGTCGGGGCGGGAGAAAATTTCATTTTGCGCCCAAACATATCCGCAAATCGAATTCTGCCGCGGTCAAAAGCGGCAGAATCCGACTTGACATTTTCTTCCCCATTCCCCCATTCCCTCATCTATCCTCTAACTTGCGGATTGACACACACAGATGGCGGCCACCATGAGCGACGACAAGGACGTCAAGGGTTCGAAGATTGGTTCTTTGGCTCGTGGGGATCCGAATCGCTTTATCCCCGACGTGCATTTCACCCACACGCCATGCCCTGATGGGCATGCCTGTCGTGTGTTGGTTGTCAAAGGCTTCAAAGAAAGCACCATCGAGTTCCGCCCGTGGATCCATGGTAAACCAAAGGATTTCAACGGTCTGGCAAAAAAGCGCGTGTTGATTACTGACGCATGTCCCACCTATGAAGAACTCACCGATCCGAAGAAGTTCGGCTCGGCACTCTTCGTTAAGATCCTGGATCACCACGCCAACAAAGAAAACGTCGCACTCAACGTGCGTTTAACTGCATCGCCGTTACCGAACGTTCATTTGACATTGGACACGACCGGTGTCGTCTGTGGTGCGCTCATGGTGTTTCGTGACTTGTATCCCGGTGTTGCAATCCCACCGTGGTTGGACTCGATTAACAAAGGCGACACCGATCTCATCCGAACCCGTACTGAAGATGAAATTGCGTACCACGTGATGCTGACGACGAAAGCGGCGTTGAAAAGTGTACATGTGTTTGATCATTTGTGCGCCCGCAACGTGAAAGAGATGATCGAATTGGGCAAAGAAATCGTGAAGGAACGCGTCGCGTTTGCCGTTAAATGCGTGGATGCGCTGTCTATCAAAAACGTGTCTCCTTTTCAATCTTCTCCGCACTGGAGCTACACCTATGGCGACGTGCACAACACAAAAGGACCCGAATACCTGAGTTACATCACAACGGAGGTGATGCATCGTGTCGCCAAACGCGATCTTCCGTGTCGTATCGATTTCTTGGCGATTCGTTGGATGCAATTCATCGACGACGACGATACCAACCGAAACCCGAATAACATGATTCGCCAAATCAGCCTTCGATCGATGGTGACAATCGATGTTGCGGAGATTGCAAAACAATATGGTGGCAACGGACACCCACCGGCGGCAGGAATTCAAGGTCGCGAAACTTTGTAATTCTTCGCGACACGGCGAAAGCCGGACAGCTGAAACAGGAGAAGATCAACATTCTGATGGCGACAACTCAAAAAGGAACTCGGCGTGCTTTTTTGATCTCTGTTCCCTTTTTTTGTGGAACGAAAAATACATGTTTCAAACTGCTTCGCAAATCGCGTCTGGATCGATTCGCAGTAGCAAATGGCGCGCTTGTGTTGGCAATGTTTCAACACTGTGTGTGTATGTGTGTATGTCAGATGTCATCCAAACCCGCGGCAGCTGCAGCGGCATCGGCGTCGCCCGCGGCATCGGTATCGGCAGCAGCGCCCTCTGGAGTGATGGATACGACCGCAGTTGGTGGCAAACGCAAGACCAACACCAATGACGACGAAAAAGCGTCAAAGCGTCGAGCGACCGGCGGCAAGGAACCTGTTCGCCGCCCAGATGGAAAGGCGGTCAAGGGACTGCCGCAACCGCAGTTTGTACTGATCGAAATGTGGGGCGACAAACCGGAAATCAAAGTCCACCCATCAGGGCATCTCAAACCGACACTCATCAACGGCGTGATCGCGTGTGTCATCTGGCTGTGTCGCATCGGTAAGAGGAAGTCGGCATCCAATTGGAAAAAGGTTAAATCCGGCCGCAAACACGGCATCGAACTTCTTCTCTACACATTGCGTGACGCACTCAACGCAAGCGGGTTCGATGAAAGCGGCAAGCTCACCGCCGAAGGTCTGAAAAGTTGTTCGAACGCACGCAAACAGTTTTACGTCCTCGACCTGTGGGACCTCAAACAATGGTTTGCCAAACTGAGTGATTCGGACGGAATCGACAGTCACTGTGTCGCGCGTTTCCAAGTGCATGAGATGCCTGAGAAAGATGAGTTTGTCGAAGAACTCGACGATGGTGAATGCAACGAGACCGAAATCTGCTATGCTGATAAATAGAAATTTGTGTTTTTGTGTGTTATTACGCACACTTGCTGCTGAAAAATCGAGCGGTTTTGTCCGTTTCTACGACTTTGGTCCTTCGCGCTGTGCGACGCTGCGATAAAACGACTTGACCACAGCTTTTATCGTGCTTTGAGAAACCATTTCCTCCATTGCTGCGTCATAACATGGACGAAGGCTCCTCTCTTCGTTGTAGAACATTCGAAGTAGTTTCGAATCGATCTTCCCCGAAAGGGAATCTTCCTCCATTCGTAGTGCCTCGGTGAGAAACTCAAAATGACCTGAAGAACTCAAAGATTTCTGCCTAAGAGTTTCGATCTTATTCACATGCAACTCGCGTTCGAGTTCGTCGGGGATGAAACGTGCACAAAGTTCCTTGAGCGTGTTGGCGTTGTGCAGTGACACCCACCGCCGGGTCCGACTCTTCGCGGCGTCAGTGAACGAATCCTTTACTTCAGATTTCTCTGGCTTTGCGACGGGTCCAACAATTTTTCCTCGCTCAACTGCAACTGCGCTCTGCTGCTCCGGCCGCATCTTCTGTTCGGTTTTGACAACCAAGCGGAACATATCATCGTCGGGGATCATGGCCCTCAGTTCATCCAAACCGTGATCGTGTACAGGCTGTTGTTGAGTCGGGACGTGATTGTAAGGCAAACGATGCACATAATCGAGAGCCGCGGCTGCGGGAGTCGAGTTGTTGCGATGCGGATAATCACCCTTTCGGTCTTGAGGCGCACGTGTTCCGTTCGCGAAATTTCTTCTTAACAACGAAGGCCGGTCGTGAATCTGAACCGAACGCACTGTCACAAGACTGTGGAACCTCGAACTCATTCCCGACAGAAATCGACTGACGTTCACACAGAATAGGAAACACACACACACACACACGAACGCGGGAATCGCAGATTAGTTCGGCACATTCGCGGTTCCACGAGCTGGCATTCTCTGGGTCATGCGGCTGCAGCAGCAACGCCTCGATGCGGGCGGCGGTGATAGCCGTCATCTCGCACGTATCGAGCGACTGAGATTGCACACATCAACACACGCACAACGGTGTCAGCAAATTGTGATTTCAAAAAAAAGACAGGTTCAGATGGGGGGTGGGGCCATTTTCAGAACGCGCGCAAACGATGGACAGAACACGAGAAACGGGCGGACTGAAATCGATTTTAAGTCAGACGCAAGCGTTTGGAGGACAGCTCTGCGCGTTCGCGTGCGTCAACCACGCCAGAGCTTGCGCTTATGGTGCCGCGTTTTGCCCCGACAAAGATGCTGCGCGATGGAGCGGGTAGGGCGACAGGTTGAGGTAAGCCAGCGTACGCCAGACATATACTCACGAGCTCTCGTGGCATTTGCGCACCGCCGACCTGTTGCAGAACCGGTACCGCGGCGACAACGATGAGAGAATGCTGCGCAAATCGCGCCTTGGTCTCGATCCGAAGCCGCGCCGCGGCAGGCCGGAACTTTGCCGTAATGATATCATCGTTGTGTATCATATCAACAGCGGTCATGGGTATGATCTTTTTGTCATCGCACGCCGACGCATCGGGCCGAGATGTGGTGGTGAGATCAACCTCCACTCCGCGATCGAGCAGCGCCGTCAACGTCTTGGGGAGCTCATATTTTGCAGCGGCCATCAGTGGGGTGTGATCGGTAAAGAGATACGCGTTCAGCACATCCTGCCTCAGGCGTGATACCAACCACTCTCCGCGGATATCGGCTTCCTCCTCCGTTTGATCGTGCCCCACGATCATCGTCATCGGACTGAGATATTGTCGGTCCGAATGCTCGTTCGCGTGACGGAGCATTGCGACGGCCAATGGGCAATTTCTATCCGTCACCAACCGCCAAGCGAGAGCATCGCCCCACATAGTGGCACAGGAGAATGCACCTATGCGAGTTCCCTCTGCGTTTGCCGGACCGCCGATGATGCGGTCAATTTCAGTGGCGCCGCCAAAGTCAGGCTGTTTCATGCGTTCGAGTGCGGCCCGCCACAACGCCATGAACGTCCGCATACAGGAGAACTTAGAAGCGTGCGCGAAACCATAATGTGGTGCGGACAGGATTGCCAGACGTTGGGTCGGATTAATACGCGCCAGCACGTCGACCGCGTGAGAATCTAACTTATTGCACACAAACGTACAGAATGCACAACAGTATGGTCCGCTGAGACGGTCCACCACGCTGTCCGGATCTGGAAGCGCGGCGGCGGCAGAAAAGAGCGGCAGATTAGGTTGCCCCGTGAGTTCAACCACTGCTCGTTTCCGCCAAGGTGCGTCACCTTCGTAAAAGTAGTCTTGGTCGTCGTCGTCGTCAGAGGACTCCTCTTTCTCACCGCGCACGAATGCGGTCGATGCGGCCGCGAACTGCAATACGACGTGGCCGGAACGGGTCGTTGCACCAAGTGCGGCAGCGCTGTTACATCCGCATCGCATTAGCACGTGAAACAGACCCGATACGTTCTCATCCGTCGCCACTGGCCACAACGAAATATAAAACCACGCAAACAAGGGGCTGACAAATTCCATGCCATTTGGTGGTGGAATGCCACGAACCTTCCATTTCGGTCGGAGCTTGCTTGTCCATCGTGTCAGGTCTGGCAGCTCCGGTGAATTATTCTCACGTTCGAGAGCGCGAAGGTCGCTGATTAGACCGGCACATTTGATGTTCCACAAACGAGCCTTTCTCATGTCGTGTGGTTGTAACAGCAGCGCCTCGATGCGGAAGGCCGTGATCGGCGCCATGGAATTCTGGTTTGATTTCCGTGCCGATGCCGCCTCCGCCGCCGCCATTCTGTAATGGACACGCGCACGTTGCCAGAGAGAGAGAAAGAGGCACGTGGGCGACAGGAACAGTAAGACGCCGAGGAACATCGAGGGCCAGAACGGTATAAGAAATATGGCAACGGCCGATTCGAAAAAAGGGTGCGTGGACTTCCGTGAGTGTGTTCGGGAGAGATCGAGAGGAAAAAAGGGTGCCGAGTGGGTGCACAAACTCAGACACACACAAACATAGAGAGATATGCATGGACATACAGACGTTGGTGGTGGGTGGTGGTGGTGGTGGTGGCTCGGGCCGTGGCGAGAGGGTGGAAGATATGAGTATCAATCACGAAAATCCCGCAGCTTGAGCTGACGACATCAACGCAGACATGCATCGGGAACGTCATTCAGCGAGGGCGCATTTAACTCGTCCATCGGTGGTGTGGATCTCACCGAGTGGATGAGATGTGAGGGGCCCACCGCCCCGAAGTAGAACCCTAATACCACCCAGCTTATAAACACAGACGGAATTATAAAATTTACATTTATGGGAACTTGACTTGGAATTTTTTTGTCAGACCAGAATTAAGTTTACCCGGTAAGGGTTTTCAATAGTTCTGCACTTGCCCAGTTATAGGAAACCAGCAGTTCAGCGTGCATTGGTATGTCACATGTCGCGACGTAGATAATCGTACGAAGGTCAGTTTCTTTGTTGATGACGATGTTCGTCGAACGCAGGTTATTTCTTTTTCTTCCTCGAGGTTCGATGTGGTTGGCGGTGTTACACATATAGCCAACGCCAGATCCCATGATGCGCTCGCGTGAACAATCAGTGATTCGATCCTGAGACTTGGAAGGGAAGATGTGCATCCGGCGATATTCGGGGAGTTTCTGCTCAGACTCTGCGTCAGGTGGAAGCCGAAACGTCTTGGCCCACGAGAAGCCGTCCAAGATCTCCATGCCGCCCGGCAAGCGGAAGGAATGTGTGTTTAGCGACGCCGGTCGCTTCCGTGCATCTGTGAGATCAAACACGCCTCCCCCGTAAAACGTCACTGTGTCGCCCTCTTTGTAGTCACGCCCTGCAAACAATCCCAAAATGGGCTTGCCCGGAATGAGATCGCTGACAGCCACATATACTCCTTTGTTGGATAGAGTTCCGGATATCTGTTTCTTTTGTATATATGCATGGTTGAGACGTGCCGCAGGCAGTCCCCTTTCGTGATCTTTCCCGAGATCGATTTCTGCCTGTTTCGATCGTTTTGCTGGCGATGAAGAGGAATTTTCGCCGTACTTGCGCTTAGATCCGGCGGGAGAAGAGGGGGTTGACTCGCCCAGTCTCTTTTCTTCCGGTGATCGTGTCTCGAGACGAACAGAAACTTCGGCGACTGTGTCTGCGGCTGTCGCTGATGCAGGTGCCTCTACCGCTGCCTCTGCCGGTGCTTTGTTCGACGGCTCCAAAAGTAATTTCAGGCGATGAATAGCCGCGAGAATACGGAGACGATGTGTACCGTCTTGTATGTTAAGCTTTACCTGCATTTCACGCTCGTCCACTTTCATAAGCGTGTCGCCGTCGACATATTCTTTGAACCGCTCGACGTATTGGCTCGCGTCGGGAATTAAGAAGAGCCAGATCGCGACATCGTATTTCGTCCACTTTGAGAGAACCGACATCTGAAAAGCAACAAGGCGAAACGAACAGGGGCGATGAGAGTGGCGGTGAGAGTGAGAGCCGAGTTATAGGTGCGAATGTGTTGCAGGTGAGGCGGTTAGACGGAGAAAACGAGAGAGGGGGAGGGAAGTTGCTAATTCTGGCTTTGTCCGCTCGAACTCGCGATGTAGAGAGAACAAAGCGCGGCGCCCGCAGTGAGGGCGGCAAAGTGCCCGGGGCGCTTAACCAATAGGTGGAGCGCGGCGCCGGTCACGACTCCGCCGCCACCGCCGATCATGCAGCCCGCGAAGGTCGAGAGCACCGGCCATTCGGACTCGTAAGACGCCAGTCCCCAGAGCGTACCGCCGATGGCGCCACCCACGCCTCCGGCAACCATCGGGACACGCCGGCCATCGTAACTCGTCGCCGTCCGCGGAGCCAGTCGGGGTCGACGGCCAGTACGCACGATCTTGGACATTTTCTGATCAACTGCTGAAAGAGCGCACACACATATACACACATAACATCGGCGGATGGAGGGGGGGGGGGAGGCGGCTGAATCAGTGCGTGCGCATTGTGCGAAGGACGGATGAACTTTACTTTACACGACGCTATCACGAGAAACGGGAAAGTTGCGGAGAGAGAAGGAGGAACGAAAGTTAGCTAATCGTTCGGAAATTTGTGCGTGGTGAACGGTTACGTCAGGCGTTGACGTTTGGGGGATGGTCCCGCGCTTGCGTCTGCGCTGCCAACGCTATTGGCATTGGAGTTTTCCACATCAGCAGAGACGAGGTTGTGTTTGGCGCCAGAATGTGCGCCGGCAGGCTGCCCGGCCAAACCGCCACCTTCCACAGACAGAGTCAGTCGGAACGCGGTTTCTGTTTCCGTGCGCGCGTTCGCAAGTGGCCCGGACAAGCCGGCATACTGCGCGCAGAGAGAAACGAGTTCGCGCGGAAATCGCGCTCCGTCGGATCGTTCCAAAGCCGGTATAACAGCACAGAGGATGTGAGGAATCGCCAGCTTCTGCGCGTCGGTTTCGGCCCGCAGAAGTTCCGCGATGGGCGAGGACAGAATAAAACCCTTTAACATAGAGATGGCAGTCCGGTCAAGGAACTTTGTGTCCGCGCGAGCCAGCGCATCGGCAGGGACTCTGAAATCGTTGGCTACCCAGACTGGAATCTGTTGTGCGAGCAGGTCAAGTTCCGTACTGCGGGCCATCAATGCCGCCAGTGTTTTGGGTCGTACATAGAACGCAGCGCTCATCGTCGGAGTGTAGCCTTTCTCGTCGTATGCGTTCAGCAGATCGGCGTTCAGACGCGGCACCAACCAGGCGCCATGGAGATCGTCTTCCTCCCGAGCGAACACACCGCGTATGACATCAGCCCTCCCCAACGGATTGGCATTTTGGCGCTCTGTGTGTGCATTGGTGTGGCGAAGCAGCGCGGCGGCCAATGGGCATTCTGCATTCGTTATCAATTGCCACGCATGTTCATCGTCAGAGAGAGCGACGGTGGCAAACACGCCGCGCCGATAGCCATCACTGGAAACTGGCCCGGAGATGATGCGGTCGAATTCGGCAGCATTACAGTCGGGCTGCGACATGAGGTCGCGTACGAATTTCCACAGCACCCCGAACGTCCGCGTGCACCGGTGCTCACAGGCGCGTGCGAATGCCCAGTGCGGAGCCGTCAAACAAGCCAGACGCTGGACCGGCGTCAGAAGCGAGAGCACTTGGATTGACACGAGGTCCAACTCATTGTGCATTGTCGTACACAACGCGCAACAATATGGACCGGTGGAAGCATCTATTATGCTGTCCACACCGGCTTTCCCGTCGACGACAGTTGTGCCAAAGAGCGGTAGATTGGGTTGGTCCATGAGCAGAGATAATGCACGTGTTCGTTTGCGCGTCACATAATCATCCTCTCCGCCCGGGTCGTCCGCGTCATCATAATCCTCCCTCGGCGTTGTCGCAGCGGCCGCAAACTGTAAGAGGACGCGCCCGGTGCTGGTCGTCGCCCCCAATGTGGCAGCGCTGCCACATCCGCATCGCATGAGCACGTAAAACAGACCGGAAACGTTATGATCCAGTGCCTTTGGCCAGATGGACATAGAGAACCATGCAAACATCGGGTTAACGAACTCGATGTCAGCCGGCAACACCGCGCGACTGGGAAGAGAACTTCGTTTCCAGTCGGGACGGGCAGCGCCGGTCCATCGCGTGAGATCGGGCAGCGACGAAGCACTGAAACGCGGTTCGCATTCGAACGCGCGCATGTCATCAATGAGCCGTTTGCATTCTTCATTCCAGGAGTTGTCACTCTCCCAACACTGAGGTTGTAACAGCGCTTCAATGCGGGCGGCAGTGATAGGAGCCATCGGCAGCGGACGGTCCGATGTTGTCAATGGCGTGAACTGCAAACGCACACACACACACCGTTCGAGTTTCAGGGGAGAGTCAGTGATATTGTCGGAGTTGGGTCGCGATCTAGACCGATAAATTCGCGCACAGAAGTTTTGTGTGTTTTAATAGGCGCGTTCAAAAAAATGAGGAGATGCCGACAATGACAATGTCAAAGCCGGTGCACGGATCGCGAATGCAGAGATCGGGGTTGGGAGATTTCCCCTTGGTGCATGTTTCCCACGTTACGCACACAGCATGGAGTTTGATGGGCTCGAGGCCAGGCACGGGATTGGAGACGTGCAGGAGTTTGACGACTTTGGTTGCCGCGTAAACCTCCAGACGCAGGTTGAATGACGGGAACAACACATCGTCGACAGAAACAGTCAATACACCTTTGCTGTCGCTCGTGAATATGACACGCAGATCTTCGCGGCCCATTGCGTTCATCGTGTTCACCTCGCTCGGGTCCCGAAGCCTCTGTATGAGGTTGTAAACACGCGAGAGTTCGGTGTACGGGTTCCCCTGGACACCCCTGTTAAACGACGCCTCTTGCACATAGTCCGCGTTGGGATCGGATGCGAGCTTAAACAGGTGTTTGGTGTAGGACGTGAGTCGGGTACCGCGGCCGACGGTGGCCAACCTGTGAATTTTGCCATAAAATGTCTCGTCGTCGTCGTTATCTGCTTCAGCTTCTGCGGCCGCAGCGGCCGCGGTGGCATGTGCGCGTGCCCCTGAACCTGCACCTACACCTGCACCTGCCGCGGCATTGGCGGTAGCAGCCGACATGATCATGTCTGAAATATGCGCGCGACAAAGATACGTACGCATGTCAACAACAAACACAGCAGCCACCTTTTTTCGGACGGTCCGATGCTGTCAATGGCGCGAACTGCATACCTACACACACATACACACATACACGCACACCGTTCGAGCGGCGGGGAGGTCAGTAATCCGATCGAATGCGTAGGTGTGCGCGAAAGTGCCCGTCGGACTATTGAGACAGGGAGAGACAGAGAAGGGCGGTAGACACGGATAACGCAACGGTTGGCTGATCGTTCGGCGACGATCTGACTTTGCTTTTATAGGATCTTTGCTTGTTTCAAGCCGCGTATGACAAGCTCTGCAGCCTTAATTCGGCGGTTCTTGGGTAAATGCGAGCCTGCCTCTACTTCCGCCTTTAACTGTTTTACGCGTTCGAGTGTTTCGGGGAGCACCTTCCCGTGTCCTCCTCCGTCGGCATCCGAGCTGTAAAGGCCAATCATGCTACACGCGTAGATGTCGATATAACCGGCTTCAAGTGCGTCAATCTCCAAGGCTTCGTTCGGAACGTAAGGACAGACGTGATCGTCAAATTTCTTCTCCGGTTGGTCACGTAAAAGCTGCCCGACCTTGTGGTCTGCGAACGCTTCGAGAACGACCCATCGCGGCGGCATGGCATCATCGTATGCACGCATTCGAGTACGAAGTATGAACCGGTCGCGCTTCTCGTCCTTTGGTTTTTTGAGTAAATCCTCCAGCAGCTTGGCCTGGCTAGGATTAGCCTTCTCAAACACCGAACCTTCGGATGCCATTTAAGCTTGTTATGACAGCGGCAAATTGAAAGTATGCCGAAATCACCCGCGTTAAAAATAATTCAGCCGCTGAAATTCTGGGGAAAATGGAGCATCACAAAACCACATTAAATAAACCCTCCGCTAGGAAACTGGCCTATTCGGGGGGAATAATGCGCAACGAAGAAGAAGGAGAGACAACGCGAGTACCTTCGTCTTGTTCCCCGTCGTGTGACCCGGAGGATGACCTCCACTGGGAAGACGGGGATGTTGCCGACATGGACGATGCGGAATTCGATTCTTTTGGTTCCGATATACAACCGGAGCCAGAACTAAAGTATGGCTGGCAAGGCTCGCATGTTTCGGTTAACATTACAGTCCCGTCCTCCTTTTCGTTGCAAATCGAAACCGACGACGACGACGAGACACGAGATACGTCAGCGAAGATGTTGTCGGAGTTGTGCCGCCGTATTCGCTCGAGGGTCTCAAGAACTTCCGGCGGCACTTTGTTGGATTGGCGCACGCGCGTGGCTCATGGGGCATCGCGTGGACATCTCGGCGCCGCCACCTGCATCATCGACGCCCTGTGCAGTTCTCCCGAATCTTTGAAATTGCTGTTCCCACTTTCTGATCCGGCAGGAGAAAACAGAAAAGAAGAAGGAGAAGGTAAGATCAAGACAGTTGTGACGAAGATTTCGAATCATCAAGAACGAATTCTAATGAACCAACAAGCAATTGACGCATCCGCCGTTCAGCGTGTCGGACGCACCACCGCACTTGGTCTCGTGCCCATATGTACAGAGAGGCCTCGTTCGGAACCAGTCCGACTTCTGAGAGAGCAGACCCCTAATTCCGGAACGACGGCGCGTACTTTACACATGGAGGCACTTGACTCGTGGCAGGAATCATTACGTGGGCACGTCGCAAGAAACATCTGCGATGCGGTGCGCGACCTGGCGATTTCCCAGGCCGTTCCATGGAAGAAGATTCATGATGAATGGTACCCTGTAATTACCGCTGATCTCGATGCCCTTGATTCCCGTAAGATGCGCGAATTACGCGATCGACGTGCCATTCCGAGGCTGATAAAACTCGTATCGGGCGCGTTGATCTCCACGCGAGATACCGAAGTATGGGCTCGTTTGTTCCCGGTGAACGCTCCAACCGATGCCGGCCTGCTCACGGCATTGGATCGCGCGCTTGCTCGTGTCTACTTTGGGGATTTCCTCGCCCAGGCGCGTTCTGAACTGGCGGCGCATCGATTGACTATTGTTCGTTCTGCCCAGCCTGCCGCGCTTAGTCTGGAAGTCCTGCGATCAGAGGAGATTCTCCGTCAACAACTCCGATGGATGCTTTCAACCTTACAACGTGCTGAAGAAGATCGCGCGATTCCCGTCTGCGCAGCGCGTGCCGTAGACTCGGGGCCCGGTCCGAATGGTCATCAACCCGTGTCTCTATGGCGTGACATGGAGCCATTTTGGAACAAGATGCCGAGTCGACTCAGAGCGGAAGTGGTCGCGCAGCGCATTCGATGTGACGAAAAAGGGAAAATCACTCAGGTTCTCTCATTGATCGTCGGTCGCCACTGGACTTATCAAGTACTCATACGAGCAGAGGATAGTAATACTTATGCGACGAAAGTGAAACGCGACGCCGGCAGTATGCGGGAGAGATCCATCAGCGACGAAATCGCAGAGAGTTCGTTCCCGGTTGGTCGTAAGCCGGCCCCATTCGTGCCATCTGCTTCTGACCTCAGTATACTATCGGAATGGCTCGGTTCTCTTCCGTCCGCCGCGACCTCTGTCTCCCTGTACGCTGCCGACGTTCGTTGTCGATACTGGGAAAGTCGACGTTTGGGAAATTGTAATCAATTCTCAGTCTACGATCAAGTGTTACCGACCACACAGCCGCGTGATTTGGCAGTGATAAGCCAATTTGCACTCCGCTGCGCCTGGTCGTGTAGGGGCGCCGTCGATGCGCCGCTGCTCCTCTGGATGTTTCTCTTCGATGACGAGGCAATGCGATGGGAATCAAAACTCTTCGACGCGCAGTTTCGTCCTCGGGCCGGGACGGTGGAGGTCAGGAACGTAGTCGTTGGAGAAGATACGAAACTTGATAACTTTAACCGCGGTGAGTTTTCATATTGGTTCGATCGCTACGTGACACTCTGGTATAGGCGCACCGATCAACAGACTACTTGGAGGTACTTCACAACACAAATCCACCAGGCTCGTGCCATGAAACTAGGAGCACGAGTCACTGCTAACGATTTAGCATTTG
>CAZGOM010000020.1:0-50526 GCA_964527265.1 uncultured Phycisphaeraceae bacterium
GCGCTGGACGAAACCAATGCGAACCGTACCCGCCGTCGTCTCGGTCATGAGAATGCCGCCGGGGCTGGCCGAAGTGACTTCGCCCGTCACGGTATCCGCAAAAGCGAATTGACCGATGATGGCTCCGCCGGGACCAGTCATCCAGACGGCGATTGGGGTGGCCGTCTCGCCCAGATCGCCGTTATTCGACTGAAGGAGCGATGCGTGCGGGTTAGCCGACGCCCAGCCACCCTTAACGCCGGGGGCGACATAGCGATTGACAGACTGCTGAAAGGCCATGGTTCAGACCCCTTTCAAAATGGTGGCGCGGTTGGGAAAGCGCTCGTTAAAGCTCGTTCGGGTGGTGGCGACAGACGCGGAGTCTTGCGCGACACGAGGCTTGACCGAACGGGCGGCACTGATGGCTCGGAAAGTCGCGCCGTAAGACGCCTTGGGCAATCCTTCCAGATCAACGTCCATGGCTTCCAGTCCGGTTTTGTAGACGTCCACAGCGCTGTCGAAGGCAACGGCCAGTTCACCCGTGACCGGCAGAACTTCGCGTTCAGCAGTACGGATGGCCGCGCTTTCCGCGAGAGCCGACTTGCGGCCCTGCGCGACGAGGCGCTTGACGGTCGCTGCGTCCATGGCCGGGGCGGCGTCGTCAAGGTTCTCATCCTCGGCAACGTCGTCCTTGTCCTCATCTTCCGCCACGTCCGGGTCTTCATCCTCGGCGATATCATCGTCATCCTCGTCCTCGCCGAGCGGCAAGTCCTTGGCGGCGTCGATAGCCAGCTTCACGTCAGCCACGGAGAGGGCGGCGTCAGCGGCCAGCATCGGCTGGACCAGACCAAACACCTTGCCGGCCAGCGTGGTAACAGCGCTGTCCTTCGCGATCGACTTGTCGGAAAGGCCCTTGAGCGCGCCGCTCAGATCGACCTTAGCATCTTGCGCGAGATGCGGACGGATGAGACCGATGAGGCTCCCCGACACCATCAACGCCCGTTTTGACTTGATAGCCATGGGTTGTTCGTCTCCAACATAAACGTCCGGTCCCGCGCGGCCCTCGATAACGAGCGCAACATGGTTGCCGATAATATCGCGCATAATCCCGTCATATGCAACGCCATTATAATTACCGGCAGTCATATCCGCCCGGTAGCGGTACGCGCATGAAATTTCGCGCTGATCGTTAAGCTCGATCCCCTCGATCGAGGGGCGTGCCCAAACGACCATACTGTTCGTCAGATACTCGCCATCAAAGGCCGCATCGGTCCCGGTCGACCCCACGACCAAATCTTCCCGGTGGCTATTCTCGTCGTACGCCGTGACGGGCACGTGCTCGGACAGCACCGGCAAGTTATTGAACGTGGCGGCTGCAGCGGCCAGTTCCTGCGGATCGCGCAGCAGGCTATAAACCCGATCGCCATCAAGCCCCATTTCCTCCCAGCCCGGTATCTCCCGGCCCATATACGGGCAGACGTTGGCCTTGCTGATGTTGCTGGACGCGACGTGCAGCCGACCATCTGCGTCATAAGAGCGGACAGAGCCGGCGCGGTCCATTGCGATCAAAATCATGCCACCATCCCAAAAGGATTCCACGTACCGGGCGCTCCGGCAACCGTGCAAACCCATCCAATAGGCGCGCTGGTCACGGGGGCCGTATTCCAAACGATTTCTCCAACGGCGGCAACTCCCGTAGTTGGGGGCACGGAAAGATACCGGGTTGCCCGCTGGGAAGGCGGTCGGATCAGTCGGTCGGTGGTTTTGGCGATCAATGCTTGATCTTCCGAAACTTCCATCAAGCAAACTGCCTGGATATAATTCTCAGATGGCCCGGTTTGGCTATTATATATCCGAACTAATTTGCTGCCCGTCGAGGCAACAGAGAAGGGCGCGCCGGGGGTTACGGCCACTCCATCCACTTGCGCCAACGTGATCGGATTGCCCGATACGTTTTTATTCGCAAGCTGGAGAACGTATGTTTTTGCGGAGTCCAAAGAAACGGACTGTTTGATCCCTCGAATACCGGTAAGCGACGTGGCAACGCGATAGCCGCTGTTCACCACGTCCCAACCAGTAAACTCAGTCGTACCATCGGAAGCCCAAGCCGACGGATCAAGAAGGTCATTCCCATAGACAGCCGGGATGACCGCCTCGCCGAACTTCAGACCGATAGTCGCTACGGTCCCGATGCCCGTCAGCGTTTTCCCATCCCGACCCCATGAGGATTGAACGATAAATTTCTTGGCGTTGATGACTCCCTGCCTGATGAAGCAGGTATACCAATCGGAGTTGCCGATTACTCCACGGACTCGCGAAACCGCGTCTGTTGCTGGATCATTCGAATATACCTCAGTGTCGTGACCGAAAGTGTCCGTTAGTAGCGCCCCGAGAGTTACGTTGTTTTCAAAATAACAACGAGTTAAGTCTAAATCGCCGATATTATTGCGAATAGCTGTTCCGCAAAACTCGCCGATGACGTTCCATTCGGAACGATAAACATACGAACCATCAATGCCGTAGTCGTCGCATCCGATGACATAGAAATTGTTAAGATCGAAAGTGGTGGTGAAATCAGCCGCCCCCGTACCATTCCGACCTAAAAACAATCCTGTTTTAGCTTTGTAAATGAGACAGGACGTCATGACCGTATCGAGCGCGTTACGAAATTCTATTGCGCGCCCACTAAAGCAGCCGGGGGCTGCTGGATTGCTGGAATCTACGACGCCGAATATTAGACCATAATTGAAAACATGCCCGATGCTGCCGGTTCCTTTAGTGTAAAGGATGCCGCGCGTATTAAGCCCATCATCTTTATCGCCTTGCGAGATGACGGAAAGATTCCGAAAGTTGACCCAATCATGAGGGACCAGAAATCCGAGAGTCCCGCTTTTAACGATCATGGTCGCCGCTGCGGACGTGCCTTCAATCGTAATATTCCTGGAGTTTACGGTTATGCCACCGACCAAATATCGACGGCCTGCGTAAAGCCGGCCTCCTCCTGCCGCCGTCAATGAATCGATCGCGGTTTGAACGGCCGAACTATCAT
The DNA here is from genome assembly GCA_964527265.1 of uncultured Phycisphaeraceae bacterium. Classification (GTDB taxonomy): domain Bacteria; phylum Planctomycetota; class Phycisphaerae; order Phycisphaerales; family Phycisphaeraceae; genus CAZGOM01. Next base: position 3,029 of record CAZGOM010000020.1, read on the forward strand.
CTGCAACGCCGTCCCCGATAGCGCCGAACATTTCAGGAGTGACGTATTTAATCGCGTCATTAACCGTACCGTTCGCGAGACCGACCATCGTCGCGCCGGCCGAACTTAGCAACCGGGCAATGAACCCCGCCACGGTTGTCCATTTGGAACCGGACGCGCCATCTTCCGAACCGACGAGATTAGCTCCGCCGGAGACGGCCAATTGGCCTCGCAACGCCGTGTCGCCTCCCGTCGCGAGCAGGTCTTGCGCCAAAGCCGTAAAGGCAATCTGCACGCCTGCGGGGAATGCGACCGGCGCGCCGCCTTGGCTGGAAATCGTGGGGGTGCGCTGCAATTGCCCGACGGATTGGACGAAAACACCCGTGCCGGCTTCGTAGTTCGATCCGCTTTCGACGGCATAACTGTACGTCAACCCGTCCGTTAGGGCTTCCGCGCCTCGAAAGGCCGGAACTGCCGAGCCCAGCACGAAAGGCCCCGTGCCGCTCGAATTAACGAAAATTTTAACTCGATCAACAAGGGTGGAAATCGACGCCATGGAATCCCCGCAATATTATTCGCGGCCATAATACCAGCAACATGCGGGGTCGCCTAGGGCTGTCAATCAAATCCCGGGATGATCGGTATCGCCACGCAGCGGCAGTTGATCGCAGTCCCCGGCCAGACCGTTCCTTCGCCGTTCCCAAAATCATGACCCTCGGCAATATTATAAACCAAGCGATCCCGGCTGGCTTTGACGTGATCGGGGCGAGGGGTCTTGCCGCCTGCGCTGTGCTGCCAGCGCGCTTGGGTGATGCCGTTCTCCAGAGCCCTTGTCTTGACCATAACGGCGGTTGCGCGATTATTCTGGTCGCGGGCTATCAGCGCGGCCCGACGTTTGGTGATGCCGACTCGCTTGGTCAGATGGTCCGACAATACCGACAGGTCACGTCCGGCCGCCACGGATTGCGACAAAGCGACCTGAACGCCCTCCAGATGCTGCGCGCCGATCGATCGGATAAGGGCGACGTTCTCAGCGACCACGGCTTCGAACGCCTCGCGCATGGCCTTGGTCTGCTGGAATTTGACGGTAAATCCGGCCTTGCGGAAATCCGCTTTCATATTGCGATCGACGCGGCCGGCTACGCTGGACGCGAACCATTCGGATAGCGTGTCCGAAAGCGTGTCGAACCGACGGAGCCAGCGGCGGCGGAGCTTGTCGAACGCATTTTGCAGCGGCAGGGCGTCCGCGCCGAGGCTGACCGTCGCTGGAACGTCTGCGCGATAGGCCGCCTTCAGCCAATATTGCAGGCTGTCGTTCATCTCGTCGATCAGGGCGTCAACCCGCTTCTGATAGGCGATGCGCGTCGGGGCCGCCGGGCGGATGGGTTTAAGCGTCTTCGACATCGTCCGATCCCAATTCTTTCATCAGGTCGTCAAGTTCCTTGGAGGACGGCGCGTTAGCTTTTCGTTTCTGCTCGGCTTTGGTGGTTTCCGCCGCTTGCCATTTATCATAGTCGAAAACTTCCGCTTCGATCGACTGACCCGCCAGAAGGGCCGCATTCGCCCGGTGGTTCCCGTCGATCAGGATCAATCCGTCCGGCCCGTCGATAACCAGCGGAAGGTCGGCACCCTCGGGATTGCCGTTCGCCAGGAACGAAAGAACCTTATCGCGCTGCACGTCCTTTTGGATCGTCTTCAATTTAGCGGGGTTTACCGTTTTGACCGACACGAAGGATGATTCGCTTTTTTGCAGTTCGGTTTCCATCGCCTCTTGTTGCAAATCGACTCGTTTGCCTAATTGCGGAATCGCATTCGCGATATGCTCGACGCCCGCGCGCGACGTCCATGAAACCGGCGCCGTTTTTAATTTCGCCGCGCCGGTCGAACCGCCACCCGCGCCAAATTTACCGTCTTTATCGCGCGGATGGTCCGCTTCGTTCCACGCGTCAGCCGCGACATTGCCGAACTCGCCCTCGTTATCCTCACCGTCCCCATCGTTCCCTTGGTCGGGCGGAGGGTCCGTCAGATCGACGCTATGGTATGGGCTGGTCTCGTCGTGCGCCAGTCGCTCGCGGGCTTCCTCGGGGCTGATAATTCCCGCCGTGACGTAAGCCACGTCGGCATCGGCGTCAGCCTTGCGCATTTCGGCCTTGTCCTTGTCGTCCATCTCCCAGAGCGGCAGGAACTCAAAGCCCATCCCGTCGATCAGTTTGCCGAACAGCGAGAATTGAACCGCCTCCAGGATCGTGGAGATACCCGGCCGCATATTCTTTTCCTGCAGCGAATGCACGTCCGCGTAGAAGTTGCGGGTCTCGCCGTCGCTGTTCGCGTTCAGCCCGGTCGGCGATATCTGCAAATAGATGGAGAGGGGGATACGCGCCACGCTGGCAAGCTGCTCCTGCGCCTGCGCTTGCAATTCGTGCAGACCGGACAGCGGAACGGCAATATTCTCCAGTTCCTCGCTATCTTTATCCGTGAGCCACATGCCCCGGTTATCGCGGCCTAGGTTTGCCAGTTCGGCCCGATTGAAGACCTGCGAGCAGTCGCCGCCAGCCATGGTTGACGACATATCGGTCTTGAGGTTCAGGATCGAATAGCTGTTGACCATATCGGACACTGCTTGCCGAGTGCGCAGCCAGTTATCGACGTACGGCTTCATCATCTGGACGAGCGACAGGCCGCCAAACGCATAGGCCGGCTTGAGCATGTCCGACACCGGCCGGCTAACCATCGTCAGCATCCGGGAATGATGGACGCGCTTGCCGTAAACGATCCAGTCGAACGGTTTATAGAAGTTCTGTAGAAGCGGATTGCTCGTCTCATAGACGCCCGGCGCGCACCATACGGGTTCGATCGCCTTGAGCGCCTTGAGCGGGCGGTTCTTGCTGATCTTGGCTTTATCGAGACGGAGGGGGGTTGCTAGTTCCGGCACATTGTCTGCATCGCCAAAGTCCATGAAAATTTGACCGCGACCGAAAGCCTGATCGTAGTAGCACCACGTCTCGGCAACGGTCCGCACGTCTAGCCGCTCAAATTCCGCTTCGACTGCCTCGCGCTCGGAGACCGATCCACCAATGATCCGCAGCCATTTACGGACGGAATGCTCGGACCATATTTCCGCCGCGTGACGATATTCCGCCCGCTGCAGCAATTCCGCGAGATACGGATAGCCAAAAAAGCCCTGGCCCTCATGGAACAGTGCGCTGGCGGCCCAGCTAGCCAAGCTGCCGGATGCCGACGGCATGTGGTCCATCGCCATCCCCGACGGCACCACCGTGGCCGGATACGCGTAGGTCTGATAGACTTCATCCGGCGGGCGGTTCATCGGCGTCGGTTTGGACGCGGTGCGACCGCGCGCAAGGCCCAAGGACGTTTCGCTGATACGCATCGGCGCGCGCTGAACGGTCGCTTCGATGACCGGAGCGGGGGAAGCCTTCAGCCATGCTTTAATACGGTCGAGCATCAAGCCCCCTACAGATTGATAACCATGCGCCGCCGCGCGCCGCTCTTCACCATCATAACAGCGTCAGCGAGGTTTGGCGATTTAGCATCGTCGGGCTGCTTGTCGACAACCATCTTGCCCACTTGGTCCGGTCCCCACGTCGGCTGGGAAAGCTCGGTCGTCAGTTTGTTCAGCAACGGCATTTTACCGCAAAGGCTGATAATCTGGGACGGATCGTAGTTATAGCCCGGCTCGGATCGCGCCCGGAAGGTCTCCCGGAATAGCCGACGGAGGTTGCCCCAGCTTTGCGCCTTGAGGTTCTTATAATAATCCGCGTTCGATCGGTTCGCGCCGGGATATATTTTCGTCTCGGGCCGCTCGACCTTGCCGCTGCCGTGGAAGCCGCGCACGTTGATGAGCCGGGGAACCGTGCTCGTATCGTAGCCTTCTTTACGTCGCGCCTCGTTAATCATGCGCGCATCGCCCCGCACGCCCGCGCCGAGACCGTCCGCGTCATAAAGCATGTCATCAATATCAAGCTCGTCGCACAGGGCGAAAGACTTGACGGCCGAAGCGTAAATATCCGAGTCCTTGCCGGCCCATTCGCTCACATGGTCGATCAGAATGCCGTGACAGGCGGCGAAAGCGTTCAAATCCTTGCCCCGATCCGCCACGTCCAGCGCGCCGACTCGTTCTCCGCTAGGCGTAATGCTCAAGTGGATATGCGCGTCGACAGCCGCCTGCACCCAAGCAGATGGGATGACGATCCCTTCGACCGACGCGCTGAAGTCCATATCGACTTCCTGCGCCAAGATAACCGGGTCTAACTCTTCCTTCTGTTTCAGATACCACGCCTCGTCCTTGCGGGGGTCGTCGCGCCAGTGGAACTTGAAGGTCCGATGGCTCGGCCAGCCTAGAAACTTCTGCGCGAACGGGTTGGCCGAGCCGTTAGGCGTGGAGAGGAATATGCGGCAATTAGACGTGGCGGACAGGGAAGCGTCGACCGACTCCGGGTGTTGAAGGAAAGCCGCCTCGTCCACGAGGTACAGCCCGGTACGGCCGCCGCGTCCGATATCGTCGCCCCCTTCGCCCGCAATGGTCGAACCGTTGGCAAATTTGATCAGCTTCTCGCGGCTGGACCATTCGCCGGTAAATTCACGTGGGGCCATCTGCAAAAACTGCCGGATTTTCGGCATGATCGCTTTTGGATCATCCAGCGAGTCGACCAGTTCCAATTTACGCGACCCGACACCGACGGCCATGTCGTCGTTAAACATGCAGAGCGTAGCGGCGAGACTACCGGATATCCACGTTGCCCCGACCTCGCGGCTCTTGCCCGCAACACCCGGCTCGCGGGCCTTCCAGCGTTCTACGATCCACTTGGCAAAGTCGACCTGTTTGGGGAATAGGACGAACGGAACCGTGACGGGCAGGCCGATCTCCACGTTGCGGGGGTCGCTCGTCCAGCCAAAATCTGTCAGAAACTGCCATGGATGATCGCGATAGAAGCGCTTCAGGTGCGGCAGGCTTTCCGGGTTCTCGCGGATATGCTGAAGCCGCCGGAACCGTTCGACTATGATCGGACCATAATCGGGGTGCTTCCAGTCGAACGTCTCGGGGGTCATCGGGCGAGCATACCGCGCATCTACCCCTCCGGCAAGAACATGCGGAGCAGGGGGATCAGGTCGCTGTCATCGTCCGAATATTGGACAAATCCGGCATCCTTGCAAAGCTCGCGTATCTCCCAGTATTTTTCGGCCTGGAGAGTTAGCCCGGCCAGTCCGTTGCGGAGCTTGTCGATCTCGGAGTCACCGTCGATCATATCGTTCTGTTGGACTATCGACTCTATTTCGTCGGTTAGCTCTCTATACCGTTCGAGGCCGTCGTACGCCTCGGATAGGTCGCCTATCTTTTCTCCCCATTCCTCAAGTAGCTCATCGGCGTCTTGCGCCATGCCAATCTGATCGATCGCCTCGCGCGCCCATTCCGCGTCGTCACCTGCGCCCCGCCAGATACTGTCGAGCCATTCCGTTGCGTCCAGATACCGACTCACGGATGGTCCTCCCCGACCGGCCAGCGCTTGCCGCACGAGCAGGCAATTTCGTCGCCTTGCTGGTGTTGGCGGTGCGGGTCTCGCGGGATATTATGGATGGGCGGATGCCACTGGCGTAAATACCGGCCCGTTGGCGACTTGCGCGGACGAGGAACCATCACCCCGACTCCGCTTCGAACTGTTCGCGCGGGGAGAGCGGCGCGCCCGTGACGGGATTGCGCGATGCGTCGCCATATGCCTGAAGGCATCGCGCCATCTCGTAGCAATATCGCTCATTAAACCAATCGAACATGAAATCGTGCCAATCAGGTGCCGGCTCGCTTATAGGCATCTCTCAATCTCCCTTCGTTACCGGGAGACCTAACAGCTATTGACGGTGCGGTCAAGGGGTGGCTGAGACCGTCGCCCAATGGGCGTCCCACATGGTTTTATCGAACTGATAGTTCGTGCCACTATAGACGTATTGCGAGCGAGAAGGCTCCCACGGCAGGGGAAATCCTTCTGGATTGGCACCCATGCATCTCAGCACGTAATCTCGCGCCGCGTCCCAGTCCGCCCGCCAGATGCCGAGAGCATGGGGAAATAGGATTTCGTCCAGCCACATTTGCTGATTGCGATAAGGTTGCAATACGGTGGGAACGATAACTTTATCCGCTTGAAAAACACGCCAATCGGCATCTCCCTCGACAATCGCGTACCCCGGCTGGAAGTAAATGATGTCGCCGACTTGGAATGGCAAGCCCGGCTGTGCATTGATCGTAACCTGCTGCGTTCCGGGGGCTGTTAGTGTGTTTACAACCGTCAGAATACTGGCAGTCGCCCCGTCACTCTCTCTCGTCATGATCAGTGAGATCGGGTTCATTTGTGGCGCGTCATTAACCCCGTTAGTCGCGTAGGTGATCGTCGTGCCAGACACGGCTGTAATAGCCCGGCGTCGGCTGATGCATATCTGATTGGTATTGTCATGCGGGGCAAGCTGGGCGAGCAGCCCCGACGTCCAATAGAAGGGCTGGCCCAGAATGCACGTCGGCATCAACGTCCGTAAATTATCAAGGTCACTGTTCAGATCGCGCGACCACAGATAGCAAAGGATAGGGATAAACTCCCATTGGTTATGCCCGGCAAGGCCCGTATCGGTTGGCCCTCCGATATTTTTCCCTACGCCTTTGCCGCCCTCGATAATTTCTTTGCCGATCTGCACTAAGCGCTTAAAAAGCGTGTATTTTTGAACGGGATTTGCGACGTCACCGATCAGATGATTTCCAGCAGCCCCGATTAAGACGCCTAGATATTCCCCATAGTTAGTATCTTTGAGGCCATCCATGGAAGCCTGCGGAACCCAAGCCTCGTAGCCATTGCTAGAAAGGTCGTTCATCGTGAGAAGGGCGAGGCCCCAATAGCGATCGAGGCGCGTAATAACGTCCGTTACGGGCGGATACGCGACACCGGACAGCGACAAACTAGGAAGCGCCGCAACCTTCGCGTCAAGGTCGATATCGTAAGTTACAGGGACTTTCAGATTCCACCATCCGACCGGCCCTGAAAATCGTCCTGGTGCAGGAAGGGTATTGGTGAATTGGAAAGCGGACCAAGCGGTCGCAACGCCTCGTCGCACTTGGATTGAGCTAGGCGGCGCGCCAATGTACGGGCCGGCTTTTTCAAGAATGATGCTGTCGCCGGGGTTGGGGGTATTTGGCAGTGCCGTAATTTTGGTGGCCGAATAGGTTGTCACGCGGGCATCATTGCCTTGGCCGGCCGTGCTGAACCAAGGCGTAAGGTTCTTGCTGATTTGCTGGGTGATCGCCCCGTCAAACGTCGCTGATCCCGGCGCATAGTCGACAATGCTCGCCCCATTAGGGTGGACGCAAACGACTCCGTCTATCGTCTCGCAATGCAGCACGTCACGGCTCCACATCAGCGAGAAATCCCCCTGCGAGACAACTGTCCCGCGCGTCACGGCGCCCGTGCCGACTGCGAGTTTTAGAGACTTAACAGCCATTAGGATGCCCTCCGGAGCGCAAACGCCATGGCTGATGTGCTCGTGAAATTAGCGGTGCTGTTGTTGAAAACATCCTGCAGTCCGGTAGCGGGGGCCGTGCCGTGCGCGGTGCGAACGACGTGCGAACCCGTGACGATTGTTTCCGCGTCCTCAACAACCTCGCCGCTGTAGGGCAGGAGCGGGTCTGAATGCCCGTTCATTACGCCGAACAAGATATCGCCCGCATTAACGTCGAGATTGAAAGCGTAACTTTTAGCGGCGTTATTCGCGAAGTCGCTCGCATTTGCAACAAGTTGGGGCGCTGCCGAAAGTTTATACAAAGCTGTCCCGTAGCTGCTGCCGCCAGTCTGGCCAATGGCCCAAGCGCCCGTTCGTGCGGCGGTCAACTCTACAAAATAGGCGCGCATCGGTTTGTTTCCGCTTGCTACCGTCGGAACGACATCAATGGCTGGCACTGTCACCGCTGCCTGTCCCGGCGGCGTGATGCTAGTCATCGTGCCGTTGCGTTGCATTACAATTGCGAGATACCAGCCGGCTGACAGTGCCCCAAAATTAGGAGCGGCGGTAAGCTGAATGCTGAGATATTCTGTCGATAGCGGCAGGGTCTGCACATCAACATCCGTATCGCGCAGGATGTTTGAGAACGTGCCATCCGGTTCGACGCGTGCGGCAATCGAGACGACTGCGCCCGTTACATCGATACCGCCGGGGAAATCGATATTGATCTGCACCGACCCAGCGCCCGCGTCGAAATAGCCGAACGCACCGCTGATCGCGCCCGTACCCGCTGCGATATCGACCGCGCTTGGCGTCGTGCCATTTGCGGACAGCATCCAATAATGACGCGCGGCCCTGTCGGATTGGTAGATCGCTTCGCCCGAAGGGTCCGCGATCTCCAACGGGCCGGTAAGAACGGGCGCCGTGCCGCTCGCCGCGACCTCGAGGGCGAACGGGGTCAAGCTAGCCGTCGTTGCGGTCGTGTCGGTCACTTGGACGCTCACACCTGCGAAAGACCCGCTTTCGGTCGGCGTCCCGCTAACAGCACCAGTCCCGCTATTGACGGACAGCCCGGCAGGCCATGTACCGACCAGAGAGTAGGTATAGGGTGGCACGCCTCCGGACGCGCTCGCCGTAAAGCCCGCGTACGGATCTCCCTCCGTCGCCGTCAGGACGGGCGTTCCGCTAATCGTGAGGAGCGGGATGGCCGTGGCAATCTCTGCGGGATTGGACGCGGGTCCATTACCCTCCGCGTTCACGCCGCGCACGACGACGCTGTAGGTCGATGCAGGCGACAAACCCGTAACGATCTTATCGCTCGCCAGCGCCTGCCATGCCCCCGCGTCCAATCGGTATTCATGGCTTGTCGCGCGCAGGGCGTCGGTAAATGCAAGCTGGGCCGAGTTTTCCGTCGTACCAAAAACCGTCAGGTCGTTGATCGCACCCGGCAATACTGGAGGCGGCGGTGGTCCTCCGTCCGTTCCACCAAAGGCGAACGTGCCGAAGATGAACGCCATTAGTTGACCATCCCTCGGATCGACATAGGCGTGTCGACCAAGCGACCGAACGGGCGGCCATACACGTTGTCTTCGGCGTCCAGGCTGGTTGCGCCCCAAGAACCGTCTATGGACGATACGGCAAGTCCTGCGACTCCTGGAGCGGGCAGAGAGGCCCCCACGGACACCTCCCAGCCGTTCGGGACGCCTACGAGCAGGACGTTTGTGATTGGTCCGCTAGCGATCAGCGTCCACGTCCCGTCGGTTGTCAGGGCGGTATCAACCATGGTCGTCATGCGCTAGCCGCCTTTCAACAATTGCTCGTACGCCCGTTGCGCTAATACCGGATCGTTACCGACCGGGATCGCCACGCTTGCGGACCGCTGTTCGATCTCAATCTTTTCACCATACCGCTTGGGATGCCATTTTGCCAATAGCTTTGCGTCCATCTCGGCTATCAACCGATCGCGCTTCACATCGCCGGAGCTATGGCCCTCCGTACCGCGAGTGACCTTCCGGATATTGTTGGCGATCGCGTCAAACCCGTTCGAGCGCGCCTCTTCCATCAGCGCGGCAAACTTCGGGTTCGTTCGGATGCGGGTGTATATCGTCGTCAGGCTCAGCCCGAGCGTCGTCACGGCGTCGATCATGGTCATGCCGCCCGTCACGTACTCCGCGAGCATCTGGGCCTCTAGGGTCTCTGCGTAGTCCTCAGTCATGCGCGCAACATACCGTGCGGGCTGGCCGGGGGCAACTGGCCGTGGGTGGACGGCTATTGGTCGCGCGCGATGCTATCAGGCCGGCGAGTCCGCTCCCGCCAATCTCGGCCAATTCGTAAAATACCGCCCGTCCTTCCGTCTTTTGCCATAACTTACCGTATCCACCAATATCCACCATTCCATAAATCCTAGCTTTACGTGGATAAACCCCTAAGTAACTGAAAAGACTACTAACACTCTTCTACTATCCACGATATCCACGATATCCACATACAATACATATCGTCCTTACGCGCATGCACACACCCATAGCCACCGACCTGATTCTACGTGGATTCGTGGATAATGGTGGATAACGGCAGAAAACCGCCATTCTATAAATACACGGTATCCACGCAAAAACCGTCCATAAATATAAAAAGGCCCGGTAAATTAATACCGAGCCCCAAAACGCTTTACATAATTTATAGTAATTTACCGCCTGATCGGAACCACGTTCGAAGCGCCCGACTGGCCCCCGAAAAATATAGACTCAACGCCTTCTTTAATTTTCATCGGGTCATTTTCGGATAAAAGAGCATGACCAAGCGCAAAATAAAGGACGGGTCGCGTCCCATCAGACAGCGTGTTGTGGGCGCGCCACTTATTAGACTCGAGCGCCGGGTGTCGGACGTAACCGATAGCTTCCATAATGCCGCCGAACCGCTTGGGGGCTATTGTCTTGCGCAAAGCCGACAACACGCCCCGCAGGCCACTGGACGTTGCCACGCCGTCCCGGAAGCCGTGCGCGCCGGTCTCGATAGCTTCCTGCAGTTCCTGTTCGACCACGCCGAGCGACTCGCGGACGGCTGCGGCCGTGCTGCTGGTGATAGGGGCGCGATGGAGTCCTTGCGCGGGGTCCATCTCTGCCCGCAGCGGCATATTTGCCAGAAAATGAGTGACGATCGGATAGCCAATATCGTCGAGCCAGCTATATAGGCGGGGGAAATACTCTCCGTCCATATCGTCGCGAATAAGGTCTTCGGCCTTCTGTTGGGCCGTGTAAAAAATCCCCCAGCGCCGTTCGTCATCATCCACCGGGCAAGCGTCGTGCCAGTTGGTCAGCATCATGCCGTTGGCTCGATTGTCGCTAGTGGACTGGCCGAGACCTTTGCCTTCCGTAGCAACCCGCTTGTCGGTTACGGTGTCTTTCATGATCTCGACGAAATCCCGTTTGCCTTCGCTCGAACGGATTTCACCGAACCCGAGGAAGAGCTTGCCGACGAGCCAGTCGTTAAACTGATTGCCTGTCTTAATGACGGCATCGGCTCGAACCATATGGGAATAGCGCTCGCCGATCGCCCGGAACATGACTTCCAGCAGCATGGACTTGCCGTTGCCCTTGGCTCCCTGGATGACAGGCCACCAGAAAAACTTTCGGCCGGGATTTTGGATCGCGCTGGCCATCCAGTGCAACAAAAGGTCCGCGTCGTCCCCATTAGGGAGCATCTTGCGGATATGGACGAGGAACGGCGTCGGGTCGCCTGCCTGGCGGTCCGTGACGATCGGAACGTACATATTGAGGTACGGCAAACCCTCGATCGTCACGAAAGCCCCGGAAGGCAATTCAGGCCGGAAGCAAACGTCCCAGACCTTAGGCATATCGACGTGGCTATTCTCTCGAAACATCTGCCAAGCACTCTTGGTCGGTTTGCTGCCTTCGACGTCGAGAAAAAAGGTCGGCCCCCCATAGAGACCATCAAAATTACTGGCTTTGACGATCACGCCCGACGGCAGGAACATTTCATTTCGCCGCACAATGTAAACGACGCCCGCAAAGTACGAAAGCATCTCATTGCCGCCAATTTTCTGAGGTTTTGAAGGCGGCCGGAACATCGGAGTCGGCGGAGAAGGCACGTCATCACCAATATCGACCGGGCTGCGCGTACCTAACACGTCTACAGCATCGAGCCGCTCTTGGTGCTCGACAGCCCGAGGCTCGGCTAGTCCAGCCGTCCAGCCGCGCAGAACAGTACTGTTCGCTAAATCTTCGTCTGATAGACCCCGCACGGCCAGCGCTTCTTGCAAAGCGCCCCAGCCTTCATCCTCGCGGATTTCTCCACCGCCGACAAGCTGGCCGATAGCAAAAGCGGATGCATTTATCTGATCGTTAACGCCGCCCGCCACGCAATCCGCTAGCAATTGCATTTCATAATAGAGGGCCGCACGTCCGTAGGCGCTGGTCTCTTCTGCAACGGCTGGCGGTGCCGGGGGCTTGATCGGACCTTTCGCCTTGGTCAATTCGAGCAGCCAATCCGGCGCAGGTGCTAGCGGGACGTCAATCTCTACCCGATACGCGCCCTCGACCTTGCCCTTAGCGCGGTCAGCCTCGGTCGGCACGTAATAGCTCCCCGGACCGACCACGTACCCGCCATCCGCGCGCAGATCGAGACCGTCAACGCCAGCCCATCGTTTGCCGGCTTTGTTAGAGACGGGCCAACCGGGATGCTGGAAATAAAAATGCGTTCCACGCGGCGTCGAGACGGTCAACGTAACGGGCAAGCCGCGCTGTTCGGCTTCGATCCGGGACAGCAGGCTATCGCAATCCAGAACAATGCAACTCGACACAGCGCCGGTAGCGACGGCCATGTTAAGCGAGGCTTGCGCGGACCATTCCGCCAGCAACACCGGGTTAGCCGGGGCTTCCTGGTAAGGCTCCCATTTTTCAATAGCGGGGGTTTTGGCGTGCGGAGAAAGTGGAAAGACGGAAAAGCCGTGCGTAGTGGCAAACGCCCAATCAGCACTCATGCCGCGACACTATTGCAAGCGCGGTGGTCCAAAGCTATTAGAAAATCAGCCATTACGTATTGATCCTACGTTAATTGGTTAGGGCGGCGGCTGAGACTGGACACATCTCGCCCCGCCCGCCCTATTAATCACTATCGAGCCGAGCGGTCAAACTCTCCGCACTGCCAGCTTTCGTCCGTCAGGGGCCAAACGCCCTTGCCGCGCTCGCGTATCTGGGCGCGCGGATTGGATGCGAGACGGGCGGGCAAGAAGGACTCTGTTCGGGTTGGAGGGTTGCGGCGACATTCCGCCACGTCGCTAAAATCCGACTGATCGCGCTGCCAATGCCGGCAATTCTTGCAAGCCTGCGCACCGTCCAAGACGTGAAGGTCCGCCATTAGACCCCCATCATCGAACGCAAATCGCCCGGCAGAGCATCCGCCGACAAGCAGCCATCCGTCAGCCCCGCGCCGATCAGTACCACGTCGCGCTCGTCGACTGCCCGCGCCATCAGCGCCTTGAGCAACCGTTCGCGATAGCCGCCGGCCGTCTGGTCGGGCGCGGTGGTGGACAGGCTGGACCGCCCGAAATTGCAGACACTCGTCGCGGAAATACCGGCATAGTCGGCCAGTCGCGCACGGGTCAGCCAGCCCAGCCCGCGTTCGCGGATCAGGCGGCGCGCGCCGTCTAGGATCGCCGTGTCGCGCTCAATATTGCGGGGATCAATCTCGGTCATGTTGGTCCTCTTAAATAAGTCGCGTCTCATTTAGCGGCTATTGACGGCGTGGTCAATTCGCAGCCTCGCAATCTTGGCGTATTCCGGGTCCATCTCGCAACCGACGAACGAGAAGCCTTCAAGCATGGCCGCCTTGCCCGTACTGCCAGAACCAGTGAAAGGGTCGAGTACGAGGCCGCCCGGCGGCGTCACCATCCGCACCAGCCATTGCATCAGCGCGGTTGGCTTGACCGTCGGATGGTTGTTGCGCGTTGGCGTCCAGCGGCCATAAGGGTTGCCGTCCTCGCCGTTGGCTGCGCCTTCGGTATGGTTCGGGCGAAACTCACTGGCGGCGCTGGGCTGCTCGGGCAGATCGTCGAGCCCTTCATTACGGTCGGACTTGCTGGCCTTGGCGCAATAATTAAACCTAGCCGTAGACTGCCCGAAGCCCTTCACCCCAAGACCCGAGTTCGTCGGCATGAAGTTGAATGTGATGGGGGCGACAAAGCCAGACGATATCCAAAGGTCGGTCATAGTCAGGGTGATGCCGGTCGGCGTTAGGTCCGCCACAAACTGAGCAAGGCTGAGCGACAGGGAAAGCTTTGTTGGCGGCGACTCTTGCGAGAACGCGCTTTCTGAAAAGCGGATCGCTTGCATAAGCATTTCGCATACGCTCTTTGACTCGCTCAGAGTTACGCGAGTAGAAAGTGCCGGACATTCGTTTGACCGCATTTCCCCGAGGCGAACCGAGTTGGCTGCAAGACCTAGAGCAAAAGCGTCGAATAGGTTTCGCAGGGATAAAAGATTGTCCGCAATGCTCGCAATTGCGTGCGGGAGGTTTTGGACGAGCCAATCTTCATCTCCTAATTCACAAGTCTTAAAAAACCGGGCTGCGCTGCCGGAATCGGTATATTCGGTAGACTTATGATTATCGAGGAACATAGCCGTCCCTTCGACTTTAACATTTTTACTCGCATCGGATCTCTTTCCGGTAACGCTGGAAGTCGGAAATCCCGCCAGCACTTCCGGCGACCCGTCGTGCGCTATGTTTGCGGGCCACCGGCCCGGAGGCTGGACGAAATCCCCAGCATTCACGCCCGTAACGTAACTGGTCGCATCGGCGGCATCTTTCGAACCATTTGAATACGCACCGCCGTTAAGATTATCGGTCGTCCCGACCCGACACCCATCGATATTAAGCGCCCCCGTCCCCCAGCGCAGCACATTGGCCGCAACGGTCCGTTCGGATAGAGGCTTGCGGCAAAGGACAACCGGTTCGTATGCAGGTTTGATCGCAGTCCCCCAGCCTTGCCATTGGGCGGCTTCGGGGCTGTGCGCGACGTCCCTCCGCTCACGATCTGTCGAAGAACGTTGGTCGAATGAAATCGTTTCCCCCGCAATGGCCGACCTTAGACCTTCTTGAGTAATCGCCCGTTTCGCGTAATTCTCACTTTCGACCGTCCGCTCGTCGATCATCAATTCCAGCCAGGCCGGCGGAACCTCGCGGAACATATGGCGGATGCGTTCGAAATGTTCGCGAGTCGCGATGGCTGGTTGACTGGCCGCCGTCGTATAGTGGCCGCCCATATTCGTGCCGGTCACGGCGTCGATCTGGCTGGACGAAATTCCCTGACTGCGAATCCATGCGGTAAATCGCAATGCACGATCGCGCCGGACGTCGGCCGCATCCAGTTTATCAATCCCCTTCGACACGTCATGCGACTTAGGGAACCCCGATCCAAAAACCCAAGCGAGTTGATCGCGAATTTCGAACCCCGCCAGCCGCAACGCCAGCACGCCTAGATCGTAAGTGCGCGTCCCGAAAAATGCGACCAGATGACCGCCGGGCTTCAGGACGCGAAAGGCTTCGCGCCATACCGACGGGCCGGGGACGAACGAGTCCCACGACTTCCCCATGAATCCATTCCCGCCGTGCTCGTAATCGTCGCCAGCCAGCCAGTGCCGCAAGACTTCGGCCATATCCGGCTCCTTGCTCAGCCCATAAGGCGGATCGCAGACGATCGAGTCGACGCTATCGGCATCCATCAGCATGGACATGGCGAGCCGACAGTCCATTTCGTGCAGTTCCCAACTACTCATTGCTCTTAACCCATCCATATCCGCCGCACGTCACGCACGTTTCGCCATATTCGATACCGGTCGACCCGCAGGTTCCGCAGTCGTATCGCTCGCCGGTCCGACCATATGCGTCAGGCTCGTCGTCTTCGTCGTCCGTCACAGTGGCCAGTCCACATAGGATGGATAGGCGCCTTGCGCGGCTTCGGCTTTCATCGCCACGTCAGGCGGCAGGTCGTCAACCGCGCAAGTCCCTTGGGCGATATCGTACCGCCAGCCTGCGCGCGTCTTGACGCCCGTTTCGCACCAGAAATATTCGCCGTTCCCGCGGTAACGAACGTACCTATTCCCGTCCGAAGATGCGTCGACTCTAAAATTTGTCGTTACGGTCATACGTCCTCAAACCCTCTATCCGGATCGATCATAAAGCCCGCCGATCCGCCCTCGCTAACAACCAGATCGGCCCATCGCTTCTGGCCCAGATAGTGACCATAAGCAGTCAGTCGCCCCCGGCCATCCTCGATCGGCCCAACGCCCGGCGGCTTCCATCCATCCGGTTTGACCTCGATCGACCGAAAGCGCGCAATAAATGTGCCAACCATTTCAGGCGTGATGAGCACGGTATCCCAGCCAATCAGGTCGCCCGACTTGAGGACGCGGCCAAGCTGCTCGCTATCGTTGGCAAGGCCAAAACGAACGGGAATGCCCCGCCGGTCCGGCAGCGAGCCCCGGTTATTCCGATAGAGCCGAAAGCCCCGTTCGGCGAGGACGCGGACAATATGGTTCTGATTGGCGGACTCGCTCATACCGCCCGCTCCCCGACCGCTTCCTTAATATTGCACCACATTTTCGATCCGGTCTGCTGGGAAATACCCATGTGACGCGAGGCGGCCGCAACGGTCCAGCCATCCGCGACCAGATCGGCCAGTTCGAGCATCCGCCGGTTCCGCGCGGCTCGCCGTCGCCGTTGATAGGCTTCCTGCCGGGCGTTGCTCACGGGTCGTCTCTCATCAAGCGTAAATTACGGGCTTGAGTTTTTACATCCCGAGCGGCGGCAAGATAGTCAAAATTAGTATCGTCTGTCCCATGCTGAAATCCGAGACGATAAGCTTCACAGGAATTGGGTGCCGAATGTCCCGCTCCCGCCGGGTATCTATAGAACCCGTCGCTATAACCCGCGAGATAATCGTGCTTACTAAGTTCGGAAAATTCCTTAGACGGGCGAGGACCCCAATTCGGAAGAGAGGCATTCATGACGATAATCCTTGATTGTCTTAAGATGGTTCAGACCTAACCGCCATTGACCGCCCCGTCAATACGTAATTTGAGAGCCGTCGCATCCGCCGCGCCAAGAGCCTGCGCGCTCACAACGTCAATGCCAAACTGCAAGAAGTGCGTACGTTGAATCTCATAGTCAGCCCGTCCCTGCAGATGCAGCCGACCCGCCCATCGATCCATAGCGTCCCGAAGCTCCGTCTGGGCCGTGCAAGTCGCCTCATGCGACCGCCAGTGCCGACCGAGCCATTCAGGCCGCGCG
Organism: uncultured Phycisphaeraceae bacterium; assembly: GCA_964527265.1. GTDB lineage: Bacteria > Planctomycetota > Phycisphaerae > Phycisphaerales > Phycisphaeraceae > CAZGOM01. Next base: position 19,808 of record CAZGOM010000020.1, read on the forward strand.
CCCTTTGCCAATTGCTGCGCGTCATGGGCCGCCCGATCGAGCGTTACGTCCACAGCCAGCCCGCGCAGAACGGCCAGCGCCTCCGGGTCCATAAGTTGCAGATCGCCATCAACATGCTCGGGGGCTGCGCGGCTGGCCGGGACCGGCGCAAACCCGCACTTCGGACACTTGCGGAGCGTACGGGGATAGGGGAACCAGCAGCCCAGCCCGTCATTAGCGTCCGTATTGGCGCAGACCCGGTTAGGAATGTCGTCCGGATCGTCCGCCTTGGCTGCGCGTGCCTCGCGCCGGTCGAGCGACCAGACACGCGGCTTGTCTGGCGGACCAAGCGCAGGGTGCGTAAAACCGCCAATATGGTCGATCAGCAAAGCTTTCGGCTTCTTTGATGCGGCGATCGATGCCAGTCGTCCAAGCCGGGTTGATAGGTCAAAACCGGGCGCATAATCGGGCCGCAAGAGCCGCCCTAACTGCTGGAGCCAAACGATATGTGAACCCGTAAGCCGTCCGAACGATCCGACTTGGAGCGCTGGAATATCCACGCCTTCACTGATGACGTCCACCGCGACAATCTGCTTAATTTCACCCCGTTCGGCGCGGTCAAAAATACTGTCGCGGACGGTCGGATCAGTATCGCCCGTTATCAGTTCGGCCGGCACGCCCCGTTCCCGGAACGCTTTAACGGTATCGATGGCTGTCTCGACCGAGCCAAGGAACGTCACGCCCGATAGACCCTTAGCCCATGTGAGATAATGGGCCGGGATATCGCCGACAATGTGGCTGGCCCGCTCGGCTTCTAGCCGCTGATCGCGCGTATAGTCGCCATCCGATCCGCGCGGTGCTTCGGCTGCGATCAGGTCTGTCGGCGGGCAAACCACGTCGTAATCGCACAGATACCCTTCGTCGATCAGCCAGCGCATGGGCGGCCCGGTAACGAGCGCGTCGGCCAGTCCGTCCGCATGACTCCCCAAGCCCTTGCCGTCCGGCCGTCCTGGCGTGGCGGTCAGCATCAAGCCGTGACATTCGGGATGGGTAAAATGCTCGATCCCTTTGCCCCACTTGTTCGCGCGGAGCAGATGGTGCGCTTCGTCGACCACCCATAGCGTCACTTGCGCCGCCCAACTGGCAATGCCCTTGGCCCGAACGAGCGTGTCGATCGATGCGACCCGACAGCGCGCGCCGGGGACGTAGAAGCATTGCCCAAATTTCTTGACGTGCTTTTTAGCGATGATCCGTTTGGTCTTTTCCGAGGCGATAAGATCGTGACGAATACCGGCTTTAGCGAGCGTGAGGGATATTTGTTCGCAGAGTCGATCGCGGTGCGCAACGGCGCAAACGAACCCTCCGTGCCCGTTGATCAGGTCCGACAGGATTTTTGTCTTGCCGCCGCCGGTCGACAACTGGACGCAGACGACGGGAAAACCCATCTCCCAATATAGCCGCGTTTCGTTAACGATATCCGATTGGTACTGCCGGTCCTGCATCGTCATGCCGCGTCGATCCGAGCGCGGGCCATCTGGGCGTATTCGACGTTCAGTTCGCATAGGATTGAGTTACGGCCCGTTCTCTTAGCGACAAGCCCGGTCGTCCCGGCACCGCCGAACGGGTCCAGAACCGTGCCGCCCTCGGGACATCCCGCCAGCACGCAAGGCTCGATCAGGTCGGGCGGGAATGTCGCAAAATGTGCGCCTTTGAACGGCTTGGTCGTGACGGTCCAGACCGATCGTTTGTTGCGTTTGCCGTCAGTTCCTCCGACCGCTTTCATATTTCCGTTGGTTTTTCCGGGGACTCGGTTCGAGCCAGCTTGATCGGCGACATTTTGGGCCAACCGGCTAACAGACGCGGCTGCAACGGGTTCCTTGATCGCGTCCGCATCGAAATAATATTTCGGCGACTTCGACAGCATGAAAATATATTCGTGCGCTTTCGTGCAGCGATCGCGGACCGACTCGGGCATCGGGTTCGGTTTGTGCCAGATAATATCCTGCCGCAAATACCAGCCGTCCGCCTGGAGCGCGAAAGCTACCCGCCACGGAATGCCGATAAGTTGCTTGGATAGAAGACCTCCGGTCCCTGAAGGAACCCGCCCCCCGATACTCCCTTTATGGGTGGTTTGTTTCGATCCGTTTTGATTGGACGGCGCGTTTGGGGCAAAGCCCCCGCCCCCGACGTAACTATCCCCCAAGTTCAGCCAGACCGTGCCGTCATCGCGCAGCACGCGTCGAACTTCGCGGAACACTTCGACCAGCGCGGCGACAAATTCGTCCGGCGTTGGCTCAAGTCCGATCTGGCCGTCATGGCCATAATCACGCAGCCCGAAATAGGGCGGGGACGTGACGACCGTATGGACGGACTTCGGTTCGATCAGCATGGACATTGCGAGTCGGCAGTCCATGAGGTGTATGTCGTGACTGGTCATATGCATTCGTATCGCTTCGAAAAGTCGATCAGTCGCTGTCCATACTCGCGGAAGTCCGCCGATCCGGTCATTGCGGGCGACTCGATCAGTCCGAACATCGCCACGGCTTCGGGTTCGTCCCGCTCCATATCTTCCAGCCACATGAGCAGCCGCAATTTTGACCGCATGAGCCGGGGCGGCAAGATACTGTCGATCAAAGAGCCTGAACGGCTATGTCCGACCGACCATTTACCGTCCTGCGTCTTGAAGACGACGAATGGGTTATCTGCGCTAACGGCCCAGCTATCATATTCCCGCCGTCTCGAACCGGACGACCAGTCATGTAAAAATTTCCGTTTGAACGTCCTAGCCATAATTTCCTGCCCGATTGGTATTGACCAACCCGTCACTAGCCTTTAGAGATGGCCCCTGTCAACACGCACAGGAAGGTTAAAACATGCAAATTACCCTAGACACCAGCACCGCTCATCAGGGGGAACTTACCGCACTGATCGCGCTGTGCGCCTCGCTCGGCGGCCGGTTGCCGACAGGTTTCGTATCGATTGATTCGATCCCAGGCAGTTTGCAAGAGTATGTCCTAGAAACCGAGGACGAACGCACGGCGGCCCATGCCGAAATCAATCAAGGTCGTAAGGGTCCACCTCTCGGCGACGAACAGCCCGAGTCGGAACGTCTGATCGAACAGGCCGCTGCCGCAAATACCGCACCACCGCCCCCTCGCGAGTATGTTGCCGTCGTCACCGATAGTGCGGTCGACTCGAAAGGCACGCCATGGGATGCCCGTATCCATAGCGAAAGCCGTGCGACCGTTGCCGATGGTTCTTGGCGCAAGCGGCGCGGCGTGGATGAAGCGATCTTTGCGTCCGTAATGGCCGAACTGCACGCTGATGCTCCGCCCCCGCCGCCTGCCGAGCAGTCAGTCCCAAACGCGCAGCCCCTCTCCACTCAGTCTGCCCCCACGGAGGACGTACCGCCGGCACCGGAGCCTGCCGCAAGTGCGCCGGTCGCTACTGACACGCCACCTCCGCCTGCAGCGTTCGATGGCTTCCCGGCTTTCGTGTCGGCCGTCTCAAAGCACAATAAGAACTATGCGGAATTGAACGAACTGGCCGGGATGGTCGGCGTTGCGGCCTTCAAGGACATGAAGGACCACGCGGACAAGTGGGACACCTTCTACGCGATGCTAGGCTGACGGGACTAGTGGTCTCTGCCGGACTGGCACCCGATATTCGGCAGAGCGAAAGTGGCGGGCAAGCGGACCGCTAGCCACTAATTTATAGGAGAGACTGATGGCGATCGAAGATACTCTGCGCGAACGAGGCGAACGGTACGGCGACTTTACTGACCATGCTCGCCTCTCCCAGCAGCTTCAGGACGACATGCGGGGCGGAGATGGGTGGGGGCTACTTTCCTTCGTCCAGAAACAATCGCTGACCGTCATTGCCGATAAAATTGCCCGTATCCTGACCGGCGATCCGAACTATTCGGACAATTGGCACGATATCCAGGGCTATGCGAAACTAGCCGAGGATCGGTGCGGAGAGACCATCAAACCACTCGGCAGCGGCTGGGTTGAATGGTCTGGCGGCGAAAGACCGGCCGATCTTATGCCCATTACGCACGTTCGGTTTCGGGACGGGTCGGAATTTAACGCGAGACTGAGCGACTTGAAAACCTACCGATGGACTCATCGCCCCGATGACTCTGACATCATAGCCTACCGGGTCGAGCCATGACCGCCACTCTCCACGCCCCGCCAGCACCGGACGGCTTTTCGAACGAGTCGCCCACGCGGGCTTTCACCGACTGGACGGCGACCGGCAATTACGCGATCGGCAAGGGCTTTCGGCCATCGCTCGCGCACGTCACGGTCTATCTGGACGCGCTGGAAAGACTGGAAGGCTGGGCGTTGCTGCAAATCTTGGAGGGCGCTTCGCAATCGCCGTCCTTTGTATTTCGGAAGGAACCGGCGAGATGAGCAACCGCAATTTTAGGTTCAGGGTGGAAGTTGACGCAGGGCCCGACTCTCCGGACGAGGCTACCCGAGTCGTAACGGCGGATGGTTTTCGGGAGGAAGGACGATGGTTGAAATTTAGCCGCAACCTTCCGACGGGCGGTTCGAGCGAATATTGGCGGGTAAGCCTTGATCGAGTCATCAGCATGGAGACTCAGCGCAATGACTGACCGCCCTGCCGACCACCACGCCAAGCTCGCCCCGTCCTCCGCCGACAGATGGGGGCCGGACGGTTGCGCCGGATCGGTCGCCATGGAAGACCGCCAGCCCGAGCAGGAACCGACCGAAGAGAGCCGCGAGGGGGATGCCGCGCACTGGCTGCTAACCCGCACGCTCCGCAAGCTCGACACGCCTGAAGGAGCGCTGGCGGATAATGGCGTGCCGATCAACCAGGAGATGCGCGACTCGATAGTCGAACTGGTCGAGGACGTGACAGACACGCTCAAAGCCTGCCAGTCGGGCGACTTCTTTCAGACCGAACAGCGCGTATTTGCCCATAAGACGATCCATCCTGAAAATGACGGCACGCCCGACGTCCTGTTCGTCCAGCGGAGCCGCAAGACGATCCATATTTGGGACTTCAAATACGGTCATCGGTTCGTCGACGCGTACCGGTGCTGGCAGATGATCAATTATGCGGCCGCCGCGTTCGAGACGCATAGTCTGCCGAGCGAGTCGATATTCGACTGGTCCTTTACGCTGACGATCGCCCAGCCGCGTTGCTTCGAACGGGACGAGCTTGGCGGCACTCTGCGCGAATGGTTCGTCTCGGGCAAAGACATGGCCGGCTATATCGAACAGCTACGGGTCGCCGCCCACGCCGCCATGCAGCCGGACGCGCAGTGCCGCACGGGCGGCCATTGCCGGGACTGTCGGGCGCAATGGGATTGCCCGGCTAATCAGCGGGCCGGCGGCGTGGCGCTCGATACGATCCGCGCACAAGGTTCGGCCGGTATGGACGCTCGCTCCGTAGGGCTAGAAGCGAAAGTGCTGGCCGAAGCGATGGACTTTGTTAAAGCACGCCTGAACGCCTTGGACGCGCAGGCTTTAGCGCTCTTGGGGCGCGGCGAACGCGTGCCGTTCCACTCGCTCGGCTGGACGCAACCACGGCTGGCGTGGGACAAAGACCGTCAATCCGAAGCCGCCGCACTGGTCGCCATGTTCGGTGTGGACGTGCAGCTTGGCGTCAATTTGCCGACCCCTTCGCAATGTATCAAACAGGGTGTTGACGGGTCGGTCATTACTCCATATACGAGACGGAACGACCCGAGCCAGAAGCTTATCAGAGCGGACGACTCGACGGCATCCAAGATACTAGGGAGACGCTAAATGCCGGCTAAAATTGATTGGGATCGACTCCATATCGACGGCGACAACCGGCCGCCGGTCAACCTGCGGGACACGCAGCGCGCTCGGTTCCAAGGAGCCGGATCGCGCTATCAACGCGGGGGGTTTTATGGCCGCTAATATTGGCGATAACCACGTCGCGGCCGACCAGCTTCGGCAATTTATCGAACGGGTCGAGATGCAAGCGATCCTGTCCACCTATATGGCCGCTCTTGGCCTCGAGGAGTAATACCAATGCCGCAGGCTTCGGACGACCTCCGTCAAACGATTATTGACAGGTTCGGCTCGATCGACGATTTCGGGCCGTCCGACGCTCTGACCGCTGCCGGATATACCCTCAATTCCGATTGGACTTGGACCCCGCCGACCGACGTGCGCTGTCTGAAGGACATGACCAGAGAACATTTCGAATGGCTGATGTTTCTTAGCCACGAGTGGGATTACGGATCGCTGATCGAACCTTTCAACCGCTAATTTTTTTTTTAAGGGAGACTACCAATATGACACGTTTTACGTTTACCGGCCGCGCCGTCCAAGGCGATGCGCTGAAAGCCGGCCCCCAGCGCAAAGACAAGGCGGGCGTGCTGAAATTCCGCAAGGATGGACAGCCCGACAGTCCTTTCTTCTATGCGATTGCCATCCCTAAAAGCCCAGCCGCACGGCTCGTTATTCCCGGCAATCCAACTTACGAAGAGGAAAAGGCTAAAGTTGACGCCGCCGCCCGCGCTGCTTGGCCCAATATTTTCCAGGCCAACTATCAGCGCCCGGCGGGTCTGCAGTTCGAAGCGTCCTTGCCGATGGATTGCACGCAGCCGAAATTTGCTAACAAAATCCAGGACGGCGACGGCTTCGACGACAAGGGCCAGCCGAACAATGTAAAGCCCGGCTGGGCTGGCAATTGGGTCGTGAAGGTTTCGAATGGTTTTGCACCGACCGTCTACGAATGGGCGAACGGCTGGGTCGAATTGACGCCGCACAGCGAGCGGAAGATCAAGCTCGGGGATTACGTCACGGTTAGCGGCACCTGCGAAACCAACAAATCCACCGAGTCGCCGGGCATGTACATGAACTTCGACACGGTTAGCTTCGAGCAGGAAGGCGAACTGATCGTCGTGGCGGCTTCGGTCGACGCTAACGCCGCGCTCGGCACACGCGGGGGAAACGCGGCCCCTGCGGCCGGCCCTGCGCCTACCACGCCGCCCTCGACGACTGCCTCGGGCGCTGCGCCGTATAGCGGCTACCGCGAGGACAGCCCGCCCCCGCCGCCTGGAGCCGATGCACCGCCCCCGCCGAGCGGACCGACCATGACGGATAAGGCGGCTGGCAAGACCTACGAGTCGTTCGTGGCGAAGGGTTGGACGGACGATCAACTCCGCCAGCACGGCTATATCGCTTAACGCATATAGATGGGCGGGACTGACAATCTCGCCCATCTTTAGGGAGGGTAAAATGCTCTACATTCTGACAGCTATGGCGGCTACGTCGGTTGGGTTCGTTCTCGGAGCGATGTTTGCGGCGGGGCGCGGACTTGACGAGCAGGATATTTGGGACGGGAAAGACTGATGGCCGTTGAACGCGACCCCAAGACGGGCGAATACGTGAGGATCGTCTGCGACAAGTGCGAAAAGCCCAGCCCGCCGACTGCCGAACTGATCATCAACCATGGCCTGATCGGCATGGGCTGGAATTGCCACGGCGGCAACCACGTCTGTCCGGAATGCAAATAGCATGCCAATCCCCACGATTGACGGCGAATTATATAGCGAGGCGGGTTTTGTCTGGACCGAACCGTCCGAGAAATATCCGCTCGGACGGTGGGTTGCTCCTGAAGGCGCGAAGAAGCCGGGCATTGCGGCGGTCGGCGCGCCCGTATATTGCGAGCATCCCTCGACTGAAGTTCTGACCGTCTCTTATGATCTGGTCGATCAGCGCGGCATCAGACGCTGGAAGCCCGGCGAGCGCCTGCCGTGGGATTTAATGAACCATCTCCAGGACCCGACAGCCCCGATCGAGGCGCATAACGCGCTGTTCGAACGGCTATGGGTCGAAAAGGTCGCTGCTCGCCTATACGGGTGGCCCGTGCCCGATCCGCTCAAGTGGCGCTGTTCGATGGCGACGGCCCTTGTCGCCCAACGCCCCGGCGCGCTGGCCAATCTGGGAGCCGTGCTGGGACTGACCGAGCAGAAGGACAAAGAGGGCGATCGGCTCATCAAAAAATTCTGCATCCCTCAACAGCCGATTGTCGGATTGATCGACAAGCGGACGGGCGCGATCAAACGGGCCGACCAGCCGGCGCGCCGCATTTACCCGCACGACGACCCGGAGGACTTCGAGCGACTGCGTGCATATTGCGACCAGGACGTGCGGACGGAAATGGCCGCCATGGAGCGTCTGCCGCCTCTGTCCGACATGGAGTTGATCGCATGGCAGGCGACGACCGCCCAAAATGCGCTGGGCATGGCCGTGGACCGCGACGGGCTGCGCGCGTGTATCGCCATCCTAAACCAAGTCCTCGAACGCTACGGACAGGAATGTCGCGATCTAACGGGGTTGGAAATCACGCAGCTTGAGAAGCTGAAAGGCTGGCTCGCGGCGTATGGCGTCCATACGAACAGCCTAGACGCGGAGAACCTAGCGGCGTTGCTGGAACGGACAGATATTACCGGTGTTGCGCGCCGCGTATTGGAACTGCGCGATCTGACCGGATCGGCTAGCGTTAAAAAGACACTCGCCATCGAGTCGCAATGTTCGGACGACAACCGACTGCGCGACATTGTGGTCCACCACGGCACGCGTCCCGGCCGTCCGACGGGCGTTGGTCCGCAACCTTTAAATTTGCCAAAAGCGGGACCGGCCTTGTCTTGGTGCGACTGCGGTAAGCCGTCGCTGCCCGCGCCGACGTGCCCTTGGTGCGGCGATATCCAGCCGCCGGCCCCGCGCACCGCATGGCAGAGCGGCATGGTCGATCATGTGCTGGAGATTATGAGCTTCGGCTCGCTCGATCTGGTCGAACAGTTTTACGGCGATGCAATGACCGCCATTCAGGGCTGCGTGCGCGGCCTGTTCGTCGCGGGACCGGGCAAGACGCTCGTATCGACCGACTATAGCAGCCTGCAAGCTGTCGTGCTGGCGTGCCTGTCCGGCGAGCAATGGCGGATTGATGCGTTCAAACGGGGCGATCCAATCTATCTGCTCGGCGCGTCGAAGATCACCGGCCGTCCGCTGCAATTCTATCTGGATTGGTTCGAGGAACACGGAGAGCACCATCCGGACCGTCAGAAAATCGGCAAAGTTTCGGAGTTGGCTTGCCTCGCCGGCAGCACGCTAGTCTGGGCGCGAACGCATCCTTTCAGCACACCGGCATGGGTCGAACTGCGCGACATTACGCGCGGGCATCGCGTCTGGGACGGCGAGTCCTTCGTGGCGCACGGTGGGCTCATCGCTAAGGGTCGAAAGACCGTGCAGCATCGCGCCGGTCTGACCGCCACCGCCGATCACGAGTTTCTCGTAGGCGACCGATGGGTTCCATTCGACCAAATGGACGGGCTGAACTGGGCCGCCGCATCCCGCCCGATCGATCGTTTAGCCACGGGTTGTCCGCGCCTCCCCGTGACGTCGACCGGTACGACCGAAGAATACGTGTATGATCTTGCCGATTGCGGGCCGCATAATCGTTTTCTGGTCGCCAGCACATTCGGTCCCGTTCTTGCCCACAATTGCGGATTCCAAGGGTGGATTGGCAGTTACCGCGCGTTCGGTTCGGACGAAGAGGACGCGGTGATCCGTAAGCAGATATTGGCCTGGCGTGACGCTTCGCCGGCTATTGTCGAAATGTGGGGCGGGCAGCACCGGGGACCGCCATGGCGGCGGGAGCGGGCCGAACTGTTCGGGCTGGAAGGCAAATTCATTGCCGCCGTTCAGAACCCCGGCCAGTATTTCGACTATCGCGGCATCGGCTTCCAATACGACCCGGCGGCCGACTGTCTCGAAATGCTCTTGCCGCCATGCGACGGTCATCGTCGTCCGCTCCGGTACCATGAGCCCCGTCTGACGCAGTCCGCCCGCAATCCGGACGAACTGGCGATCAGCTACATGACGTGGAACACGAACCCCAATTACGGCGCGCGCGGATGGGTCCGGATGCCGACTTGGGGCGGCCGGTTGACGGAGAACGCGGTCATGGGCGTAGAGGTTGATATCCAGCGATTCGGGGCGAAGCTGATGGCCGCCGCCGGTTACCCGCTCGTGCTGGCCGTCTATGACGAGAACGTGGCGGAGATACCGATCGGCAAACCCTTGACGCTCGGCCTACCGCCGGTCGAAGGGCTTGACCCATACGTGCAGGAGATCGAGCACCTGTTGGCGATTATGCCGCCCGAACTGGAAGGCTGGCCGATACGGGCGTCCGGCGGGTGGATCGGGCATAGGTACCGGAAGGGGTAAAAATAGGTATTGACGGGGCGGTCAATGGCGGCTACTTAAAGGTCATCAAGACGCAAACCGGAGACAAACCATGGGAAATAAGTTCGGGAATTTCGCCAACGAGCAGGCCGCCATCGAAGCAATCGCGGCGGAAGGCTTCAAACCAAACGAGCGCGGCCTTTTCACAAAGGCCAGCCGCACCGGCGGAAACCTGTTCGAGCAACCGCGCCGCTGCACGGCCCTTGTCGAAATTTCCTCCTACCGAGTGGACGGTCAATATGCGGCGGACGGCAAGGACTATCGCGTCTACCAGCACCACTATCTGTGAGAGGCGGCCTAGCCGCTACACCCCTTAAGCAAAGCCGACGCCTCGCCCCCATAGCGCTCCCAGCTAAGCACCTTCGCAACGGCAAGGTCCAAAGCACGGGCTGCATTTTTGGGACGGGGCGGCTGCAATTTACCGGGACGGACCGGGATATCGGACGCGGACACGCATTTTTCCACGCGGATAACGGTCGTCTCGACCGTCCGAACCTCAATGCCGGGCTGCGGCGTGCTGCACGCGGCCAGCAATACGGGGATTATGATGGTGAAAATTTTCATGGTGCGACCCCTCAATTCCACACGGCCTGAACCGCCGGGGAAGCTTCGCACAGATCGCCGCCAGTTTCGATAGCTTTGGCGCTGGCAGTTAGCCGATCGATCGCAGCTTCCCGCCAGCGTTCGGCCGCACGGGCCATCTCCAAGGCTTCCCGACTGGCCGATATGCGCGCTGCATCGTCGGCGGCTAGTTTGGCCTGCTCGCCGTTCATGCGGATAATTGTAGCGGTCAACGTCCCGATCGATTTGTTACTTGTCGCCAGGCTGGTCTCGGCCGCCTGCCGCGCGTCTCTACAATCTGCCAGAGTCCCACGCGTGATAAGTAACGCACCGACGAGCAGAGCGATCAGAGCGCCCGTTCCGAGATATGTCCAGGCCCGCAGGCTCAACATAGGCATTGATCAGCCCTCCTTCTCAACGGCCTTGGCGCGGGCGACATTGCGGTCTTTGATCGCCACCGCCGCCGCCGTTCCGCCGGTCACTGCCGCAAGTCCCGTCGGGAAGGCCATGCAATAGGCGATCAGATCAAACGGCCGGCCGCCGGCCATATCCCAAGCGATAAACGCATGAGTACCGATAATGTATGCGAGGCCTCCGAAAAAACCGATCGCGCGGGAAAGCTCCGGCTCCCCGCCGATGCCTCGGAAAATATTGGTCCAGCCAGTTAGGATCACGATCCGAGCTTTCGGAATGTCTCAGCCAACCGGACGTCATAGCCCTTCTGGCCCTTGCCGTTATAGCCGCGCGCGAAGGCCAGGCAATTGGCGGGCGTCCCGTTGATCGATCGCATTGCCGGTAGCAGCCCGTTCTCTTCGACGAACCGGGCGAGCAGTTCGTAATGAGCCTCCTCGCTGCGCGAAAGCCCCCAGACCATATCCTCGACGGACGGATAACCGAGCGCCTTCCAATGAGCGCCCATGACCTGGAATTTGCCGAACGACGCGCATTCGGCCGCAACGCCAAAACCAAACCGTAGCGATGCGTCGGCCAGCTTTTCCCACGAGTCGTTAATCCCGTCGCCGTTCGCATCGGTCGTATATCCGCCGGGCGATGGGTTGGAGAGAAGCGGCACGGCCAGCTTGATCCGCCGCCATAAATAATGGCGTTCCCAAAGGCATTTTAGCAGTCCCGAATTATCCCAGCCGCCTCCCGCACTTTCCACCCGTGCGACCGTTTCTAGCTGGCGGACAGATACGCCAAGACGGGCGGCGATATTGGCTTTGCCCATCGGAGATATTGCCGGAGCGGCAATATTGCGGAACGTCTCGATAATGGCCGAACGGGTAGCGGGGCCGCCTTTGCCATCAACGTCGAGACCTGCGCCGCGCACGTTCAGCCAAAGTTGCAAGGCCCAAGTTTTGCTGGCGAGGCTCATTTACGATCCCCCGTCGTAGGAACGATTATTTCAAATTTAGCTTCAATCCGCGCCGTGCTAGTTTTAATGGCGGCAAGGTCGGATGTCAGCGCCCGCGAGTCGCTTTGGAGTTGCGAGATATCCCGGTCTTGCCGGTCATCTGCCGCATCTTTCGACGCGATCGAATAGACTGCTCCGATAACGGACAGAAAAATAGCAAAGATGACGCCCACGGCCGACCAGTTGAGCGTGATTCCACGATCCACCATCAAACCCCCTTTGATTGCCATTCGCAGCGGAGCGCTAACGGTTGATCCCAATTGCATAGAACGTAATTGTTCGCCCCTGTCCGCGAAATAATACCCATATTATCCGATGCGCCAATTTGGTTGCGGACGTTTGGACCGAGGACCAAACTGGACCAAGAGGTATGGGTAAGCGGCAAAGTAAGGGAAGCCGTACCGTCGGCAGGAATTGTCAGAAACCCCCAACACTCCTTGAAGCCGCTGGCATATTGCCGGAAACCGCCATTGGCGATCAGGCTTTGCGCGACTACGCGGTCATACCCGCCCGACGCGAGCAGGGCGGGCGTAACGACCCGTTCATTGCTCGTCCCGGCGGTCATCTCGGCCGGCGTGGCGGCCTTATCGACGAGGATCGCCCAGCCCGCACCGCCCGTATCGGGGTTGGTCACGTTGTTATTGGTGGACGACTGATAGAGCCGACCAGCCGTGGTGGCCGACAGGACGACCGCGCCCAGCGGATACCCGCCCGCTGCCGCACTAACCGTCGAGGACCAAGGAGCCGGTCCGCCCACGCCCGCCCATTGCGCCCACGCGGACAGGTAGTTGAGGATGCCATTGACGTCCCGGCCGTCCTGCGGGGAGCCGCCCGCGCCTATATCCGTAAAGGTATTCGGCGGGAAACCCAGCGACATGGAAGCGGCGTTAGGATCGGCCGACGTGGCGGGCACTGCGCGAATATGCGTACCGGAGGCATCTGCGGCGAACCGCTTGGCAAACCAAGCCGGAAGATCACTTAGCTGCATTACAAAGTCTCCACCGTGACGGACACGCCGCATGGTTTGGGTAGCACGCCAGACTGCAAAACAATAGCCGTCTCGACCGGATCGAGCGGGGCGGAAAATACGTAGGTCATGGTCATGTCGAGGTTATCGCGCACATAGCCGTCGCCGAATAGATTGAGCAAAATTTGATTGATCGCGGGTGCCGAGGCGTCCGTAATGTTGAGCGCGGCCTTAGCGAGCAACAACACCCGGAAAGCATCGTCGGTCAACGTCGCATTATTGGTGGCGCGGGTGCCCCGGAACAAAATGCCATGACCGAAAGTCTGCGCTTCGGCCTGTTGTTCGAACCCGATATATTCGCCCGACGGAACCTGTAGGACGCGGCCCACGCCGAGAATGCGGCCCCACACATCCAGGCCATAGCCATCAGCCGTGTTGATATTCCAGATGCGCTCATAGAACGCTGCAAACCGTTCGCCTGGATCGAGCCATTCCGAAAAACTACCAATTAATTGCAGCAGCACGGGGCTATTGGCGTATTGCGAAAGCACGGTTTGACTGATGTCGAAAAAGGTTTCCGAGCCTTCCGGGAGCGGAGAAATTACGCTCGACGCGATCGGGACGGTCGCAAGAGGAAATTCGGCCGTCACGTAACGGTTACCGTCACGGTCCCGAGCGCCGGGTATTGATCGATGTCGATCGTCTGGAGGGGCTGGCCATTAACTTCGATCGACAAGAGCCGAACCCAAGAACCGAGCGCCCCGATCGCGCAGACGAAAGCCGACGCGTAAAGAGGCTGTCCGATGCGGGCTAATGTTGGGAAAAGATCGGCGATGGCCGCTTCGATCTGAATCGGAGCATCCCCCGGCACGTTCGCGCCTGTCGCAATTTCAACGGTAAAGTTGATCGGTACGGCCGATGCGCGCTGAAATTTGACCGTATAGGTTGGAGGCGTCAAATAGCCGCTGTTCGTATCAGAGATGACTACGCTGGTCGCACCGGTATAGTCGCAACCGGGAGGCTTTTTAAGCCAGATTGCGCGGGCAACATCATCATCCGTGCCGCCCTGGACGCCGACATACAGGCTATGCGGCAGTATGGACACGCCGCCGATGGTTGCGGCCGCTCCCGTTGGGTTCTCCGTGACGTACGCGTCCACAACGCCCGACACGGAAAGCACCGATCCGCGCACGGCTGGCAGGATGCCAGTTGCATTGCCCGCAACCGACAAGCCTCGCCGCTCTTCCAGTTGCTCGCGGGTCTCTTCGTCCTGTCCGGGCGTGCCGGCGGTCAGATTGGTCACGCTGTCCCAGCCGGGGATCGTGCGATAAATGGCGTTGAGCGATCCCGGCGGACAATCGATCGGACCGAGAGTTAGCGCGGCAAATTGGACATCTACAAACCCGATCGACTCGATGGTCGCAGCCGTCAGCGACGTGTAGATCGTTCCGTCAATTGCCCGCGCTAACGCGCCGACTGGAATTTGCACGCCGGTCGCCCCGGAGCACCGGGCCGTTACGACGGTTGGAGTCGCGCCGCGCCGAAAGAGATAATAAATCCGAGCGATGGCGTCCTGCATCCGACCGTCAGCAAAAGCCGGATCAACCTGATTGGTAAAGTCCACGAATACGTCGTTAAACGCGCCGATGACGGCCGCCAGACTGGTCGATAGCTGGCCCTGCGGCGTGCTGACTGAGGTGTTCAAATTTCCGCCAAACGCGGCGTTAAAATCCGCCAGCACGCCCGAAAGGATCGCTAATTCCTCCGGCGACGTAAACCCCGCCGGGCCGAAAGACGGGAAAGGCACTTCGGTCATAGCGTCATCACCTGTTCGCCTTGGTCCGTTCGAATTTGAATTTGACCGCCCATTACGCGATCGGGAAGCTCGGTTAGGATGGCCGTCGCGTCGATCACGCCGGGCACTGTCATAGCGGCCAGTTGCGCCCGCGCGCGCATGATCTGGGTTGGCTGCTGGCGGCCTAGAACGTCCGTCCAGTACGGCACGCCGAGCGTCGTATTATAATAGGCTTCGCCTTCGAAGACGCGGACCGCGCTGGCCGCGTCCTGGACTTGGCTATATGGTTCGGTCGCAACGGCAATGTTGCCCGAGGCGTCCAGCGCCAAATCCCACGCATCGCGATCGAGAAGGAGAGTTGCGGCCATGCGCGGACCGTACAATATGGCCGACGGTAAAAATAGGTATTGACGGGGCGGTCAGTGGCGGGTAGTTAGGGGGCTACAGAGCGATCGAACCGAAGGAACCTACGAGATGGCGTATTACCTCACCAAGCCTGCTTTGAACGACGCTATTTTCGTGGTGACTAAGATTCCACGTAGCGGCCCGAAAGTCGATTACGAGCGCATCTCGCCGATATCCTCCCACGGCTGGAAACTCGCAGAGCCTCAGTTCTGGCAGGCTCGCAAGTTCGCGAACATCGATACGGCGAATAGGGCTCTCGCAATCATCCATGCCGCCGGTCATGAGGAATTTGCAATCGCTGAAAATCCTTGGGAGGGCTGATCATGCTTCATTTATTTACGTCGGCGGTCATTTTGGCTGGTTTTATCGGACTGATCTGGATGATCGTCGATATGCTCTTCGGGGAGGAATATTGAGCATGACGACTGAGACCACCCCCGAGAAGGCCCGTGAACTGGCGGAGCGATTAGGCCGGTTACGCGCCCCTTATCGCATTCATTATGTCGTCGATGCTCGTGACGCCCTCCTCTCTCTATCCGATCAGGTCGAGCGGCTGACGGGGGAGCAGTGCTCTTGCGGAGAGGTTGCCGGCGAAGACCCCGATTGCACGCTGCATGGAAGAAACACGCTCTGGGGCAAGGAAAACCCGGACATGCCGATGTTTGCCGATCACCTCACCGCCCTGACCAAGGAACGGGATGCGCTGAGAGAGGCGCTGACGGCGATGCTCGGACGATACGAACTGTATTGCGGCGACGGCGATATGCCAGCCGGAGAGCACGACAAAGCGGCCATGACCCTCGCCCGCGCAGCACTCAACAAGGAAGCGAAATGATGGGAGACATCCTGAAAGACGCGCTGATTTCCCCGTGCGGCCAGTACCGCTATTGGCTGACGCGGCGGTGGAGCCTTCTGCAAGAGCCACTGCTGATTGTCATGCTCAACCCGTCCACTGCCGACGCGGAAAATGATGATCCGACTATTCGGCGCTGCATGACGTTCGCGCGGCGTGAGGGGTTCGGCGGCATCCGGGTGATGAACCTATTCGCATTCCGCGCCACGTCGCCAGAAGTAATGAAGGCTGCCGACGCCCCGATCGGGACGGACAATGGCCGCCACCTCTCGGGCGCGCTCGCACGGGCCGCCGACACGAACACGCCAGTGCTCGCGGCATGGGGCGCGCATGGCAGTTTCCGAGACCGTGCTCGCATGGCCGCCATCTCGGCCAAAGGGCACGGTGCGAAGCTAGTTTGCCTGGGCGTTACCAAGGACGGACATCCGCGCCACCCGCTCTACGTGCGCGCCGATCAGCCCTTCATCGCGCTGGAACCCCGCCCATGACCGACCCAGCAGCAATAGCCGCTCAGATCAGGGGAGTGCATCGGTTCGCCATGGTGGAAAGTGGGCTCGTCTATGGACAATGGCCGTATCACGCCTCCGTCATGCGCCCCTTGGTTCGCCGGGGATTGTTCGAACGCAAAACCGTGAAGGGCTTCCAGACGCGCTGGGCCCTCACCCCGCTTGGCATCTCCGTCCGCAACATCATTCAGGAGCAATCGAAGTGAGCACTACCACGGCAGATGCGGCGGATATTGTCGAGAGGCTGCGGACGACCCGCCTTCTATCACAGCGAAACCAGATGGTGCTGCAATGTGAAGCCGCCGCCGAGATCGAAGTCCTCCGCGCCCGCGAGGCCGAGTTGAGGCGATCTCTGGCCAGCCAGATTGCGCGGGCGGACCAGCAGGCCGAGTGGGCCATTCACGAGGCGCAGACGGCTGCGGAGTTGCAACGCAAACTCGATGGTGGGGTTGGGCTGCTGTCGCACATCGCCGACAGTGACGAAGCCTCAATCCGCGAAATGGCTGCGATGGGCATCGATCTGCCCGATAGCAGCGGAGCCTTCGCAGCGGACATACGCGTGTTCCTCGCCTCCATCCGTAAGGAGCAATCACAATGCCAGTGACACAGGCCGATAGGGATGCGGCGGCGGACGTTGCAAAATCCTATCGCGAGCAAAAGAACGGCAATTGGCAGGATCGGATTCGCAAAGGCGAGTGCGATGACGGCGCTCTTGTCCAAGCCTTCGCCGCCCACCGGGAAACCGCGCTGGATGAGGCGGCGGCCAAGTTCCGGGATGCCATCGGAAGGGGCTACCCGGAGCCGGAGAACAAGCGTGACAAATGTCCTCACGACAGGTTTGGCTGGGACGATTGCATCGCCTGCTACGACGAACATCTAGAAGCCGCCATCCTCGCCCTCAAGGCCAACCCCCATGACTGACGCGCAGTTCAATCAGCAGGTGGCGCGCATCACCGAGGTCGCGGACCGATATGCCCGCATGATGGGCTGCGTCTTTGTCGTGGACATTCGCAAGATCGCGGATTGGCGGAAAGCGAAGGTGCGGCATGACTGACGCCCTCCGCTCCGGCGCTCATCTCAAGGACTAAACCGGCGGACCGCTCTGCCCGCTACCTGTCGTTACGCCGCCGTGCACATGGTCATCGAACGCCACGCCGTCGAACGTACTGCCGGGACCGGACGTAATAGCGCCCGTAACGGCCAGATCGCCCGACATGGAGACGCTATCGGCTTGTATGGTGACCGGCAGACCTTCCGCCGTCTGGATCGTAATGCCGGCCGCGTCCATCCGTACAAATTGCGTTGGCGCGGCATTGAGCAAGCCGCCCAGATAAACCCCATCGGACCAATCGAATCGGCGGAAGCTGCCCGGTGTGGTCGGTTCCTTGGCGCGCTTGACGTTGGAGATGTCCGTGCTGGCAAAAACGGCTAGCCCAATATCCCCAATGGCCGGCTCGACGATGACCGCACTGTTGCCGCCCTGGAGCCGCCAAACGGGCAAGCCGTGAATTATGCCGTGGTCGACCGCATTGCCCGCGCCATCCACCTGCGCGACCATCGGCTGCACGTCGACCGACTCGCCATCAACTGCCCGCACGATGACAAGCGTGGTCGTCGCCTGTTGCGCCATGATCGATCGGACGACGAACGCCATGCGATTAAACTCGCTGGTCGTATCGGCTAGCGACCCGTGGGACGTATAGGCTTGTTCGTTAGCGGCCATGTCTCGACCGTACGGCAGGACGTGCGGTAAAAATAGGTATTGACGGGGCGGTCAATGGCGAGTATTTAAGGAGCGAACAGAAGGAGACGCCACGATGGCCCGTCAATTCGAAGTAACCTCAGAAGATCGCGAACCCGAATTTTTCCGGAACACCCTCGACGCGCAAATCTTTGCTTGCGAACAGAGCGAAATCCGAAGCGGGAAGTTTTTCATATACGACCACTCGTGGCAGTCGGACATTCCGACTCATCTCTATAGAGGCGGCCGATCTATCCGATGATCGGCGTCGGATAGCCGTCCCGGCCACACTCGACGTATGTGAACCACTGGCCGCCGGGTATCTCAGCGTCGAGATTGTGCGTTATATTCAAAGCTATCCAGTCCCCGTCGGCGGGCGGTCCTAGCGCGGACCGAAGACGTATCTTCTGCCCCCATCCGATCGACGGCGAAAATAGAGTCGTAAGGGAAACGCCCGTTTGGCTGAACTGAGGGTAGCCGACAAGGCCCGTCGCAGCCGACAGTTCGAAAGCCGCATCGCCCCGGGCTTTACCGCGAGGCCATATCGCCAGGGTCGTGCTGTCCAAATAATGCTCGCATTGAGCCGCTTCGGCAATTTGTTGCATCTGCGATACGAGCGTGCCGGGATAGTATCCATTATCGATAACCACATCGACGCCATGGTTCTCGAAATTGCGCGGCGGCTGCATCTGGCGGGCGATACTGCCCATAAGCGTTTCAACGGACGCCGGGCCTTTCCAGCTATTAGGAATGACGGGGCGGACCTTATCCGTCTGTCCTTCGAAAGCCGTCAGAACAAAACACACGTCAGGGGACGCGTTCGCATCGACCCATGCGTTGATTATGTCGCCCGAAAAAACGATCCCATAGCCCCGGTCGGCATCGCCAGCGGTCACGGTTATGACGTTGCGACGGGTCTGCTGTTCCGCGAGAATGTTGAGGACGGATAGTTTCCGCATCACATCGAGCGGCATTCCCCAGACTCGCAGGGACAGACTATTGAGCGTGACACCGCCCTGTCGGGAAATTACGGCCGACGTGCGCAGACCCGTAATTTCAACCGCGTCCGGACTGCCTTCTCCGTACGGACCCGTCCCTAAGACGAAGGATAGGTTAATCTGGCGGGAAACGAGCGTCACAGCGCTTCGCTATCCCAAGCAAGCTGCCAGCGCGACCCGAGACCGGCAAACTGCGGGTTTTCCTCGCCCTGCGTGTCGACAAAGAACAGATCGCCCTCAAAGCCCGTATAAGCGGCGCGGACCATAAATTTCCGATCGATCGCTTTCATACCGAGCGCGATCGGTACGTCCTGCTCGTACAGGTCGACAAATACGCCCGTGCGGCGCTGCCGGACGCTAATGCGGCAGGACTGGCCGCCTAACTGGACGGACATTGTTTGCGAGGGCACGGCGACCAGGGGAATACGTTCGACAGCCATTAGTCGACTAGCCCTTCATACCGGAAGTCTTGCTGCGTTTGGACGGCCCCGTTATTGAGGGAGCCTGCGCCGGCCGGGTCCTTCGTGCTGACAAAAGCGAGTCGGGCAGTCTGGCGGACCTTACGGAGCGCTACGTCCAGCATCATCAGCCCGACGCCTCGATCCGACTCGACCAGCCGCCGCACGCCCACGACATTGACGTCGAGATAGACGACTTCAGGCGTGACCACATTGAATAGCTCGGTCGATTGCCAAGCGTCCTGGATGGCTTTGGCAAAGGCTTGTCGATCCTCAACCGACCCGCCGCGCGTCATCGCCAGCCGGATATCGAACGGGCGGATAACCTTGTTGTACGAAGCGAACCCGCCGTTCTCCACGGGGTAGTCGCTAATTGCCGCCTCTAGGATGACTTCCAGCGATACGATATTATCGACCTCAACCGATATCGTACCGTCCTGCGTGTAAAGCCCCCATTGCTGGGCCATAGCCGCCGCCATCGCTGCACCGCCCGTCGGCATAACCAGCTCGCCCGGCGGGTCCAAAATGTCGCGCATGGAATCGATAGCGTCGGTCGCGTAATTGACGGCCTGCTGGCCCGCTACGATCGCCCCGGAGATATCTCCCCGCGCAATCGCATTGACCGCTCCGGTCGCCATGCCAGCCGCACCGAACAGGGAGCCGGACGGGATCGAACCGCTCGAAAAGATCGGATCGACCAGACTAAGCGCGCCTTGCGCCAAGCTGCTGCCCGACGTGAACGCCGCCGCCGCACCAACCGTGTTGAGCGTGCCGAGTAGGTCAAGGCCGTTCTGGGAGGCTAGCCGGCTTTGGGTCGCACCGTTAACGGCCGACAGGATGACGGCTGGCGCGCGGTTAACGACCGGCACGCCCGGCACGTCCGGCACGTTAGGATAAAGCGCGCTCATGGCCGGACAATGCCACATGGTTTGCGGTAAAAATAGGTATTGACGGGGCGGTCAATGCGGCTAGTGTGGGGGCAACAGAAGGAGACGACCGATGGCCCGCACCGCAACCGACTATGCTAACCTTCAGGCCGAACTGGCTGCTATTGAAAAAGCAACCGGCTTCTATCTGGCGGATGAAAACGTAGATCGCGAGAATTGTGGGGAGCGGGCAGGATTTCGCTGCGAGGATTACGACGCTCTGTACTTTGCAGCATGCAGCACTGCGGGTGAACGCGCCGAGGAAGAAGGCGCGGATATTAACGATCTCATTGGCCGGGTGATTTACTGATGAACTACGCAGAAGCCGCCTATTATGACGGCGCGCATTTCCAGCATATTGCCGCCTATTTGGAGCATCAGCGGCTTCAGCGCCGTCGGCACGCTCGGGAAGGACGAAACTTATGGAGTTCTTAATTGTCGCGGCCGTCGTGGCGTTCTTGATCTTCTTGCTGCCGATCGAGATTGCGCAGCGCCGCAAGCACCATCAGCGCGGGGCGATCATAGCCACGGTCTTGCTGCTGTCGTGGTGGGTTCCGTTCGTTTGGTTCATCGCTCTGATTTGGTCGATGTCGGCCGTTAAGGCCGAAGACCCTGCGCGCTCTGCATGACGAGTCCGCGCCGGTTCATTTCGGCAGAGAAGTCCCGAACGATCCCAGCCGCATCCGTAGCCTGCGTGTAGATATTGACTTGGCCGACCGTCGTGCTGTTCGATTGGGTAGTCGTACCGCCCCGCGTGCCTTGGCCTGCGCGGCCCATAACTTGCCGGACGTACGCCGAGGTCTTAGCGCCGTGCATCCGCTGGTTCGGACCGCCATGATAGTATGCCGCCGCTCCCGCGAGGTCACCGCCCGAAGCGGCTAGCCCTTCATCAAAATAGGCCCGCCCTAGTCGCTCCTGGTATGCTGCGGCTTCAGCAGTCGTGCCGGTCATTAGATCGGGACGATAGGCGACGCCAAGTTTACGAGCCATTGCGCGCGCTGTTGAGTCCAACATCTGCGTTTTGCCCTTGGCCGTCCCCCATCGGGTCATCGGGCCGATTACACCAGCCTGTCCGCCGCTTTCCTGCTGAATGATGGATTGCCACACGGCGTCGGCGGTGCCGCCCGCGCCCCATGATCCTGCAACGGCTCCGGACGCCAGCAAATGTGAGGGTACGGCCCCCGGCCGCGCGGATAGACCCAGACCGCCGGACCATTGAGTCGCCGCGCCATAGTTTGGGGTAGCGTTCGCGCTGTTTGCCAGCCGCGAAATACTGTCCGCCGCATCCGCAGCCGCCTGTAAATGGTATAGCTTCCGTTCGGGACTGTCGGCCTCGCCCGCTGCGCGTAACTCGTGGTACGCTTTTTGGGCGCGCAGTCCGATAATTTGCCACGCGGCCCCGGCTTTATTCAGATCTACGAAAGCGATAGTTAGGGCAGCTACCGCCGCCACCATCAATCTTACCGGGCCGAGAGCGATCCCGGCAGCTACCCCAATCGCTAGGAGCACGGATTCCGTCGCGTTCCCATTGTCTGCCAATTTTGACAAGGCCGCCGCCAGTTGTGAGACGTATGGACGTGCTTCGCCTTTGATCGTCTGCGTGATTTTAGCCAACGCATTGTCAAAGTCTTGTGCATCTCGGGCTGATTTATCGGTCGCCACGCCATTCTTGCGGACTTCCTCCAAAAGCCGTTCAAGCTCGACGCGGCCTTTCGATATCAGCGTGACCGTCGCGTCGTTAATGCCGAGGCGGTTCAGGCGCATAAGGAACTCGCCGCGCCGCTTGCCTTGCAAACCTTCGCCGGCCGAAGCCATCTGTAACAGGGCGGACTCAGGGTCTTCCAGATCGGGTTGGCTTAACCCAAAAAAAGCCAGATCGCCGCTCTTGTCTCGATTGCCGGTCAACTTCCAATCGTTAAAAATACTGGACAAGGCGCGCAGAGACGATTGGGCATCTTCAGCTTTTCCGCCAACCCGTTCCAGCGCGCCTTCCCACACAGCAACTCGTTCAGTCGCCATGCCGATATTAGCGGCAAAGCGGCCGGTCGCTGCGTCCCCCGAGAGCATGTTGCCGACAAACTGCTTGAGGCTGTTCGCCCCGGCCAGCATGAGCAGGAAACCGGCCGTTTCGTTCCGCAGGCGGCGAACGCCGTCAGCCGATCGCTTCTGCGTGTCCTGCTCTTCCTGGCCGTATTTGATATTTTCTTCCGCGAGTTTCTTACGGTCCTCGCGGAACTTTTTGACTTCCTGGTTATACTGAGTCGGATCGAGGCCCAAGGAAACGACAAAAGCATCGACAATATCAACCATCGTCAATCATCCTGGTTAGCCATGGCAACTTCGTGCGCCAAGCGTTCGTTATACGCTTCGACCCTGCCAATTTCTAGAAGGTCGTAAAGGTCTTCCAGTCCATACACGGTTTGCAGTTCGATCAGACTGGCGCGTCCGCTGGCGACGGCGTTACCAATGGTTTGGCAGACGTTGGGGAATCCGATGTATCCGGGGTCGTGGTCGCCGCCGTCCCTAATTTGGAGAGGAAGGCGGCTGGCGAAAAACCCGTGTGAAGCTCCCAGACCTCCGAGCGCAGGACGAGCCGCGTTGTCACGTCCTCGATGTCCTCGTCATCAACGGGACGGATGACGTTGGGGTTCTTGGGGTCCGGGATGATCTGCACGCAATCCATCATCTCGTCCAGCAGCGGCTCGGCCTCCCCGAACGCCATGGTCAGCAGACCTTTAAAACCGACCGCCACGAGCGCGCCCATCCCCATCCGCATTACATCGGGCGGAATATCCAGACCACTGCTCGACACGGCCATCAAGGCTCGCATTGCCCATTTCTCGGTTTGGACGGCCGACATTTCCGTGACGAGGAAGGTCTTGCCGGCATCGCGGCTATCTCCCGCAGGAATACGGACGGTTCTGGTCTTGCGCGCCACTCAAATCTCCCTAATTGACGGTGCGGACAATAGGGCGGACGCTGGGAGAAAGAAAGGTATTGACGGGACGGTCAATGGCCGCTAGGGCTGTCGGTATTGAAGGAGATTTTGAGATGCTAAAACTTCGTCCTTTCCAACAAGAAGCCGTTGATTTTCTTTTGTCGGCCATGGCGGAGCATTCAGACATGACTTTCCGAGCCCCCGTAGGCTGCGGGCGGACCATAATCGTCGTCGAAGCGGCTCGCCGTTTTGACGGTCCGATTGCCATCTCATCCCGCCATCGGGCAATTCGCGATCAGTATGCCGCAGTTATCGAAAAAAGCGGCGCGACCAACATATCGGTGGTGCCGACGCGGTTTGACCCGGCGGATTTTCTTGCGGTTATTTTAGACGAGGATCAAAAACGAGACGACCTGAAAGATATCCCGGTCGTTACGCTCACTTAAGCCGGCCCGACCGTGACGTTCTCCCAGACCAGCGAGAACTGGCGGGGCTGAAGGGTGCGGGCAATGGCGGGCATGAGCGAGGCGGACATCATCACGCCTCGCGTCATCACGTACCGCTTGCCCGTGGCTTTCAGCAAGATCGAACCGAACGCCCAATAAAGCTCGCGGCGCTGTTTTTGCGAGGCGTGCCAGAATTCGAACATATCCACCGACTCGCTGTCCGACTGGAGCGTAATGCTCTGCGGGATTTGGTTGTGGATGAAGCCTGCCGACAGCCGCCCGTCGATCCCCATGCTCGTCTCAGCGTTAGTCACGGGGTCGATCGACGTTACGTTGTCCGCCGCAAAGCCCTGCAGGCGTCGGGGCGTATCGAACAGCCCCTCAACGCCAAGCATGATGATGGCGTTAGCGGCGGTCAGGGTCCGATTATTGGCCATGTTTTACTGCACCATCAATGAGCTAAGGTTGATCTTCTGCACGCTCTGCCCATCCGTGTAAAAGAACGTGCAGATCGGCGAGCCACGAGCAGCGCGAACGGTCGGGCCGGGATCGACGATCGACAGTTCCCAGCCACGCGTAAAGAGAATGTCCGAAATGTCCGATCCGGCAATTCCGATGATGATCGTCTTTTGCGCTTCGGACAGGACGACGCCTGAACGGATCGCCCCGAAATTGACGCCAGCGTTAATGTCGGTCGTGATGCCCGCGCCGATCATCTCGTAACCATCGTCGTTATACGGGATTTGACCGACCGCGCCGAGCAGCACCATCAGCGACAATTGGAACGCGTTGTTCATCCAGACTTGGTTCAAATAGCTGTCGATGAAAGCGAACGGGCCGGAAATTGAACCGTTGTACAGCCACGTAAAGTCGTCGTTCGCGGTCGCCCACGATCCATAGAAGCTATAGCCGTTCGCAAGCAGATTGTTCGCGATGGTCTGGTTGGTCACGTCGGGCAGAAGCCCCGGACCCTTACGGAACGCGGCGGTCGTTCGACCATTAAGCCGTCCGAAGTCGATCGAGGCCGCATAGCCCTGAATGAAAACCGCCTTGTCGAACGACGTCGACCAGACGCTAGCCGTACCGGACAGTTCGAGCGCATCGATCCGAACGGCCGGACTGGTCGTGTCGCTATTTGTGATGGCGGCCGGCGAGTCCGTCCAGGCGACGAACATATATCGATCGCCCTGCGACCCATTCCACGTAGCGAACGAGACGATCTCGTCGTCGGTCAGTTCGGCCAGATGCGAGAAGGATACGAAATTCTGCGTCTCGGCGGTCACGGCGTCCATGACCTCGCCTTCGGTCTGCACGTCCTGCCCTTGCGACAGGACAGCGCCAGTCGCTTCGGTCAGCTTGAGGCCAGCGGACAGCGTGCCGGTTGCGTAAATGACGGTCGCCGCATCGCCACTAGCCGCGCTGGTAAAGAGAAACGCGTCGGCCAGACTGTCATAAGTGACGGCAAAGGTCGGCGCGGTAAAGGCGGCGGCAATGATCGTCGCGGCGTTCGAAAAGCTGGTCGCAGCGGTCAGGGTGATAGCCGTGCTGGTCAGCGCGACCCCGCCAACGGTCACGGTCAGCACGCCCGTCAGCGCCTGCAGTTCCGCCAAGGTCAATCCGAGCGCGCCGCCGCGCAGCCAGCCCGCCCGCGCCGTCAGAGAGTGGGCGGCGAACAGGATAAAAGCGGGCTTGATAAACGAGCCGGTATAGCCGTTAAAATAGATGGTCGAGGCGTTCGCTTCGTCGCTCGACGGTCCAAAATAATTAGACACGTCACGAGCATTGGAAAACCGCAGGACTTGTCCGACCGGCGCACGGTCGCTTTCGGTCAGGATCAGACCGGCCATATCCAGACCAGTCCCGCCGGCACTGACGACGCCCGGCACGACATTGACGATATCTTTCGCCGGGATGCTACTGGCCATGTTGATCGATCTCCACGAACGTTACCTCAACAATATCGGCAAACTGCTGGCTTGTCGATACCGTCGGGTTGAATTGCAAGGTTGCCGGGATCGTCCAGCGCTGTTCGTACTGAAGCTCCCCCGTGATGAGCGGCAATTGCGTCGGATCGCCGCAATAGAGCGGCTGGCATTTATGCGGCCGTAGGAAGTCGCAGCCGTACAGATCGCGCAGCAACGTCCCGATAATCTGGGCATTCTCCGCAGCGGCCGGACCATAGACGTCCATCTGGATATCCAGCCGGGTTGATCGCTGCGTGTCGCGCTGGCCGGCCGCTGGAGCGGGGGCGACGGGCGGGACGTAAGTGCGGGCGGTCGTGGCGAGTTGCGCGCGGCCCGTCGGCGTCAGGATCACAAAGTTCGGTCCGGTCGGCATGGGCACGCGGTTCTGCTGGCCTTTGAGGATGTTGGTCGGGCCGACCGTCAGCACGTCCAGCACGAACGCGCGCAGGCCGATAAAGACGGCTTGTTCGGTAAGATCGATCGTAGCTGCCATGCGCGGACAATACGCTAGGACTAACGGATAAAATAGGTATTGACGGGACGGTCAATGGCGGGTAGTTACGGGTCAACAAGACGCCAATCGGAGATTACGAAATGAACCTCGACCGCCAGATGGAAATCAACAGCGACCGCCGGGAAGCCGCAAACAACCGGTATTACGATTTGCTCTGCCGAAAGGAAGAAGCCTGCGACCATCTGATCGGCGAGCTTCAAGGAGAAAAAGGCAAGCGCTTTTACGTTAACTGCTTGAGCCAGGAAGGGCATTTCACCGGCAAAACCCGCGAGTTCTCGAACCGCGCCGAAGCTACCCTTTTCTTGATCCGGAACCACTATGTCTAAACGAGAAATGGCCCGGCTACAGGTATTGATAGACCGGGCCATAGCGGCAAATAACATCGCTAATTCCGCAACCGCGAAATTGATGGAATATTCGCGGGATCGCTACGGCGCGGAACCGGGCGATATTGACGCGGATTATATTCTTGATGGTTTAGGGATGACCGGGAGCCTTGGGGGCGATCTGACCGCCGAGGATTATCACGAAATAATGTCTCGCGATTAAGCCGCCGCGTCCATCTGTTTGCTAACCGCAGCGCGACACCATCCGGCCGTCGTCCAGCCCTCCAGGATCGCTTCGACCTGCCAGACGCGGCCCTCGAAGGTCAGCAAGTCACCGCCAGTCTGTTCGACACGATCGGTCGCCTGAAGCTGGAAATTGACGTAAACCATCCGCTCGCAATTGGAGATACGGAGGGACGATAGGTGGTCGATCTCTTTCTTGCCGAGCGATTGGACCTGCGCGATCACGGATATTGACGGGGCGTAACTTGGCGTGGTCGTGCCGTCCGGGTTGACCGCGTAGCCCGCGTAGCGCCGGAGACCGATCGATACGTTCGGATTGATCCGGCTGGTCGCTCGATTGGCGATGGCCCGTAAATTAACCATCAGCCTCGACCTCGTAGTCCACGCTGTTTAGCATATGGCCGCTCCAAACCAATGGCTTGGCGTTACCGCCGCTCGGCTCGACTCCATCGGAAACGTCCGAGAATGCCGCCCACACGTCAGCCGCCTCGTAGTCCCCGGTCGGAAACCGTTCGCGCAGCAACAGCGTGACTTTAGACAGAGCCGGGCTGTCCGTCTCGATAATGGCTGTTTGCAACTGGCCGACCATGCCCATGCCCATCTGGTTCAGGGACTTTTCGACATCAAAGTCATTTCCCGACAATAGCCGAGCCAGCCGGTTACCCCATTCGTCCGCATTGTCGTCGATAAATTTATTAAAGAACGGGCGGGGCGGAATGCCTTTAGCGGGCGCTCCGAAATTCTGGATGGCCGCAACCGTAGCGACGGGCGTACCGTCAGCATATTTGGCATCTTCCAAAAATCCGACTCGCAACTTTCCGCCCCGCGCTAATTGCCGGGACATGGCGGCCAGTCGTCGTTCGAGCTTGTCGCCACCGGTTAGATTTATCGTGGCCACATGCCACCGAAAGCACGACGGGCCGGGCCGAAATAACGAGGCGGAGGTGCGATGTAGCGAGCGGTCCGCATCCAGCGCGTAAGCTGCCAGAACGTCGCGCCTTCGGGCGTCTGGAGCCAATAGGCTTCGCTATTGCTGACGGAAGCGGCCCACCCGGCGGAGACGCTAACCGTGCCTTCCGTCGCGCTCGTAATCCGTCCGACCATGCCGTCGGGCTGCGCGATCCCGCCCGCCGCAACCGGATAGCCGGCGAGACGGGCGAGATGTGCCACGATGTAATTTAGATAGGTGAGTCGTTTGTCCGGATCGGTGATCGGGCTGCAATCGTCATTCGCGAACAGCAGCGTTGCGACGTCAAAGAAGGTCGACGCAATCGGTTCCGTTACGCCGCCGACAGGGGCCGCCAGATAGGGGAACATGGTGGCCCATTTAGCATAATCAAAGACGGCGACGGCCATCGTTACTTATCGTCTTTAACGGTTTCAACGCCGCCTTTTTTCTTGGCTTCCTTCTCGGGATCGACGCCCTCGAAACCCGTCTGCACGATCGCGCTAATCGCCCCACATTCCTTCTCGGCATCCGACCGGCTCTTGAAGGGACCGAGGATCGAGCCGTTATCGAAAGCCGGGAAGCCGCCGGGCAGCTTCACGCCGTCGCGCAGCGTAACCGACTTGCGCCACGCTTCAAACGTCTCAGTCTGGGCTTCCGACAGTTCGGTCAGCCCGAAGCCATAGACGCGGCGGCGGTTCTCGCGCGGCGATCCATTTTTGCTAGGGTTGTCCAGTTCCTCGCCGATATTCGCACCGGCCAGAATAACGGTCTTGCCAGCGTGGTCGACTTCCAGACCGTGGGGCAATTTGCTCGCATAAAAAGGCATAAAATTCTCCTGGTTCATCATCGCCCCGGTGCGGGCAGTTCTCCCGGCCACTTCCAGACTGAGAGGGGCCGCACCGGGGCTAGTGGGAAACAGGAAAAACTATATCCCCAGCATCTGCTTGACCGCAATAGGCCGGCGGATGATCGTTCCCCACGTACCGCCAGAGAACTTCTGCGACCATGCCGACAGTTCCTGCACGACCGGATGGGCGCGCATCTTCTCGGTAAAGGCGGTCCAGATAGACTGTTCGCCCTCATAGTCCGGCACGATCAACTGCATGACCTGTCCGGCCGCCGTGGCGTATTCCGGCACCGGCTCGATCCGCAGGCCGGGGAAGTTTTCCATCAGCGTCTGGCGAGTCGGCACGTTGAACGGCGAAACGTTCGATAGTGCCGCTTCCTTCTCCGGGGAAAGCGCCAACACCAGCGCGTCGGAACGTGTGAGGTTGCCGCCCATCTGGACCTGAAGCGCCGTGAACAGCTTCAGCACATCGTTATAAATCTCGATGGCCGTCGCCGTTGCCCACGTTGTGCCGCCGGCCGCCTTGGTATTCGGAACGATCGGGGTCGAGAGCGACGGATCGTTCAAAATGCCGTAGTTCTGCAAGCCTAGCACGCCGTAAGCATACGAGCGGTTACGAACGCGATTGATCGTGATGGCCGTCGCGCGGTCCATACGGGCGTTCGCGTCGATAGCCGCCAGACCCCAATGACCGATCTGCTTTTCGCCGGTCCGCTTGATCGTCTGGAAATGCCACGGCTGACGTGACACCCATTCGACGTTGAAGTCGACCGTGCCGCCCATGTCATAGTCGCCATAAGTGACGACATGCCCGGTCGACTCGGCCAGCGGCATCAACATGGACTGTGACAGCCAATCACCCTTCTGGACCTCGCCGCCCGCCACGTCGGCAATGCGGAGGGGTTCCATAACCACTTCCAGAACCGTCGGGTCGACGATCTGGGCGAGGAATGCCGGAATGCCCTGATTGAGCGCCGTAACAAGCTGCGGCTGCGCGTCCATGGCGATGTTGTAGTCGCCGCCCCAGCCATCCGCCGCGTAAATGGCGGTATCCAACATGATAACGCCATTTTCGGCAAGGAGACGCCGTTCATTAAGATCGCGCATTGATTATGCTCCCCACACGGAAATTTTGGCAATGTCGCCCGGAGCCGCCACGCTGTTGACGCGGTAGCCGGTTGGCGCGGCGGTCGTCGCCGTAATGGACGTAACGTTCGCCGTCGAGTTGGCCGACATGGTGACGACCGAGCCGACCACGCTAATGACGCGCGTACCGGCGGGAACACCCGTGCCGGTGATTGGCGAACCAACTGCGGGAATGGGACCGGCCGTTACGGTCAGTGTTGGCTGGCCGCTGGTATTGGTGACGGTCGTTGCCGCTGCCGTAGGCGGAGTGGACGTCGCGCCCGCGATAGCCGAACCGTCGGCATAGCTGGCAAAAACGAACTGGCCCATCGCGGCACCTGCGGCAAATTCCGCCCAGACATCGCCCGCAACCAGCAGAGTGACCGGCTGACCCTCGTAAAGGCTCTCCGTCGACCCGGCCATGTACGGTGTGATGAGGGCGAACTGATCGCGCTGGACGAAACCAATGCGAACCGTACCCGCCGTCGTCTCGGTCATGAGAATG
>CAZGOM010000021.1:0-49873 GCA_964527265.1 uncultured Phycisphaeraceae bacterium
GACCTATCCCCTATTTTTTGAGTAGGGAAAAGGTGACGTCAACAGGGGCAAGAGCGTCTTTTAGTGCAGACCTTTTAGGAGGAACTGGGGGGGGGGGGGGGGTTCAAGGTTGGTTTTTTTTCTCTATAAGTCTGACCTACCCCCATAAAAGTATACCCTAAAAATAGGGGGTATGTGTCACCGCATGACGTCATACCAAAGGTCTGCATGAAAAGTGGGAAATGCAAACCTGTATGACGTCACACTAAAGGTTTGCTAAGAAAACCTCGAAAGGTTTCTAGGGTGTGCCATGAAGAGGAAGGGTTTCATTGAGAACAAAAAGTGAAGTGTTCACCGGAGTGGGAGCGTCCTATAATCTCCCATGGACTTCGGTCACCTGTTCCAACGTGAATGGATTCTCAAACCCCGTACATCATTGGCCGGCCTACAGCGGTACCGTCCGCCTGATGGCCTTCAACGACTGATCGAACCAACCGATGTCGTGGCCGCATTTGTTCATCACGGATGCATTCTCCTGACGTGTTATCGCGGCAGATGGGAGACTACGGTCAACCCCAAAGTCGTCAAGGACTGGTTTTGTCGTCACGTGCTGGCATTCTGTATTGTCTTATGGTGGACCCTGACCGGCCGAGTCTGGCAAAGTGATGTGAACCCGTACCATTTGTACTTCCAGTCGGACGATGCTGACCACTCGACGACCATCGAACGTAAGGAACTGTCCGATGACCATGTTGATCTGGGCTACATCCGCACCTTGATCATGGGGGCGCACATGCGCGACCTAACAGTCTTTGCACTTCCGCTGGCCTATGCCATTCTGTGGCGCGTGGACAGTATACTATCGCAGCGTGCCGCCACAGGGAATGCTGAGGTCCATTTCACCTACCCACGGCGGCACCCGGGCTATGACCCCACAGTGCCGGCACAGGCCGATTTGGCGCGCCCTTTACGATATGCACTCATGCGGATATGGAGCCAAACTCCTGCCATTCTGCGCGACCTGCAGTTCACCACGGGTGGTTGGTGGACTGGGGGAGATGGAGGGAAACGCCTGCTTCTGACCCATTACTGCGGCTTCGGCCTGTTACGGTTCTGGGGTCTTGGCCATCAGGCGGTGTTAACCGATGCTGCCCGTCGTCATTTAGAACGGCGTGATGGGCCGAAGGGCGTTGTCCCGGTGGCACTGTTCGTGCGGGACAGTTTTCGGGGGAGGGTCCGCGCCTTTGATTCCATTCGACAGGTGGTACACATGCTAATGATGGCAAACGGAACACCTTCGGAGCAGCTCACGCAGATGCTCCTCAAGCCGCGCCCCGCGACTGGCAATACCCCACCTGACCAGAAGGGGTGCAACGCGGCAGAACTGGTCAACCGCCAACCTGGGCCTACATCAGTCTCGGACGCCCGCCGCGTGTTATTGTCAGGGCTGCTTGGTGACGTTTCGCTTGAGCAAATTGCAACGAGTCCGCACATTCGTTATGGTTTATATGCTTATGCGCGTTACGCGGCCGAGCACCAAGTCAACACGTGCGGACACCTTCGCTGGTCCTCCATTCCCGTTCCCGGTAAAATGCTTGAGACCATTGACAGCATACTGGAACAGGTCACACAGCGGAGGGTAGACCCGTCCCGTATTGACGATTTGTGCATTCGCGTTCTGACGACACTTCAGACTCCATAAAGCGTCTATCGCTCCTTGTGTGCGGGTTGAGTTCCTCCCCCGATTTCGTATAAATTGATTGACTTACTGACTGGCGTCTCCTCTCCTCTCCTCTCTCTATGCTCGGTTGTCTCAAATGTGTCGCCCAGGGCAATGGGCCCCAAAGATCGGTCGCGCGGCAAGGCCACGCGTAAACTGCAAGTGATCGAGGGCGTTCAGAAGCGACGACGGTCCCTGCGGAGTATGACGGATTGGGTGCGCGGCTACAAGCTGACCGAACGGAATGGGATGAGCTTCTTCGGCTCGGTGCAGTATGAACTCGGCAAAGTCTATCACTGCCCGGGGGAGCTGATATTCTGCCAGAATGGTTTGCACTTTTCGAAGGAGGCATTGCATACCCGCGCCATCATGAACTACAGTAGCATGCGCAGGGTCGAGCTGTGGGAGGTGCGTGCCAAACCGAATCGTTTGAGGACGAATTTCGCAGCGGACGGACTGGCCGAGAAGTCGATCACGGATGAACTGTTCATGGAACGTAAATTGTCGGATGCGGAGTGCAGGGAAAAGTTGACCGGTTGGGTGCATTCCTCTCGACTAATCGAGTTCGGATTGGGGAATGGCTCCTATATCCCCTCGTACGATTCATGGGTGTACTACTATAACGGCACAGAATTCGGTTTCACGGCCTGTCAGACGGTCGGATCAAAACGGGTGCTCCGGTTTGGTCTCATGCGCGAGTGGTTGTGCGCACCGGTTAGTGCGCGACGTGAAATCGATGACTCGCCGGAGACCCTGCAGAATGCCATGGCTGAAATGCGCCGAGAAGCCGAACGGTACTTGGGCCGCATCCTTCTCGAGAGCAAAGAGGTCTCAAAACACTTCCGATATGCGGATGAGCACATCAAATGGATACACGGCGATCCCGGTGTTGTCACCTACCGGACGCCCTTCGATGAAACCGATAAGAACTTCGTCGATCCTCGCGATGGTGGTTTTGATACGCACGTCGCATCGTTGGCTGAGGCAACGGCATTGATGGACCGCTACCTCACCACGGGCTCGTACAGTGATCCGGCGACCGATCGTTAACTTATATGATGCAACCGTACGCGTCGAGCGTTTTGCGTTTGAGACTTCGAACGTCAACAACAACTATACAACGACATCTGAGGCACATGACTCCCATTGTCACGCCGTTAATACACCCCCTACTCTGTCCTCCCTCTGTCCACTTTGGTAAATGTGTCGCGCAGGGCAATGGGTCCCAAAGATCGCTCGCGAGGCAAGGCCACGCGTAAACTGCAAGTGATCGAGGGCGTTCAGACGCGACGTCAGTCCCTACGGAGTATGGCGAATTGGGTACGCGGCTATAAATTGACGAGGTGGGACGGAAAGAGCTTCGTCGCGCCGGTGTTCTATGAACTCGGCAAGACCTATCACTGTGCCGGCGAGTTGAAATTCTGTGAGAACGGTCTGCACTTTTCGAAGGAGGCACTCCATGCGCGTTCCATCATGAATAACTACCCTATGCGCAATATCGCGCTGTGGGAGGTGCGCGCCAGACCGGATCACCTGAAGACGGATGCCTCAAATCCCGGACTGGCCGAGAAGTCGATCACGGATGAGCTGTTCATGGAACGCAAATTGTCGGACGAGGAATGCAAGGAAAAGCTGACCGGTTGGTTGCACGCCTGGAAACCGATCATTTTCAAGATGGAGGATGGTTCCAAGTTGCTCTCGGACGATTCATGGGTGTACTACCATAAAGGCACACTGTTCGGTTTCACGGTATGTCAGTATGTCGGATCAAAGCGGGTGCTCCGAATTGGTCTCATGCGCTGTTCGGGATGGTCATCGCTCAATTCGCAACGTGAAATCGATGGCTCGCCGGAGACTCTTGAGCAGGCCATGGGCGAAATGCGCCAAGACGTCGAGCGATACCTGGGCCGCATCCTCCTCGAGGGCAAACAGGCCTCAAGTCGCTTCCAATATATGGATGAGCACCTCAAATGGCTGCACGGCGAAGCTTACGGTATGGTCACCTACCGGACGCCCTTCGACGAAACCGATAAGAACTTCGTCGATCTTCGCGGTGATGGCTTCTCGACGCACGTCGCATCATTGGCAGAGGCAACGGCGTTGATGGATCGCCGTATCGCGACGGGTTCTTACAATGACCCTGCGCTTACTCATTAACTCGTATGAATCAAAGTGGCGCGTCGAGTGAATTTCTGTGGAGAAGTTTAAACATTGACAACAACAATACAACGACAACAGACGCATATGCCTCCCACTGTCTTCTCGCTAATACATCCTATCCTCTGTCCTCTCCTCCCAAATGTGTCGCGCAGGGCAATGGGCCCCAAAGATCGGTCGCGAGGCAAGGCCACGCGTAAACTGCAAGTGGTCGAGGGCGTCTATGCGCGACGAATGTCCCTGCGGAGCATGGCGAATTGGGTACGCGGTTATAAATTGACGATGTCGGACGGAAAGAGCTTCCTCGGTGCGGTGTACTATGAACTCGGTAAGACCTTTCACTGTGCGGGGCATTTGAAATTCTGCGAGAATGGTCTGCACTTTTCGAAGGAGGCACTCCATGCTCGTCACATCATGGCTCGCTATAGCATGCGCAATGTCGCACTGTGGGAGGTACGCGCCAAACCGGATCGTCTGAAGACGGATGTTTCCGCGGACGGACTGGCCGAGAAGTCGATCACGGATGAGCTGTTCATGGAACGCAAATTGTCGGATGCAGAGTGCAAGGAAAAGCTGACCGGTTGGATGCACACCGCGAAACCGTCTTTTTTTGATATGGGGTATGGTTCCCCGTTGGACTCAGACGATTCATGGGTGTACTACTATAAAGGCACACCATTCGCCTTCACGGCCTGTCATAAGGTCGGATCGAAGCGGGTGCTCCAGATTGGTCTCATGCGCGAGCCCAGTCTGTGGGTGTGGACACCACTCAGTTCGCGACGCGAAATCGATGATTCGCCGGAGACCCTGGAGAAGGTCACGGTCGGACTGCGCCAAGAGGTCGAGCGGTATCTGAGCCGCATCCTCCATGAGAGCAAACAGGTCTCAAGGCACTTCCAATATGATGATGAGCACACCAATTGGATGTACGCCAGCAATGACCGCCCAATGGGAGTGCTCGTGTACCGGACGCCCTTCGACGAAACCGATAAGAACTTCCTCGATTTTAGCGATGATGGCCTCTCGACGCACGTCGCATCGCTGGAAGAGGCAACGGCGTTGGTGGACCGCCGCCTCGCAACGGGCTCGTATGAGGACCCTGCGCCCGGTCGTTAACTTTATATGAACCATACGCATGCCTCGAGTGAATTTCTGTGGAGACTTTTAAACATTAACAACAACAATAGAACATCTGAGGCACATGGCTCCCATTCTCACCCACTAATACACTCTCTATTGTGTTCTCCCACTGTCCACCGTCGTAAATGTGTCGGGCAGGGCAATGGGTCCCAAAAGTCGGTCGCGCGGCAAGGCCACGCGTAAACTGCAAGTGATCGAAAGCGTTCAGGCGCGAGTACTGCCCCTGCGGCGTATGAGGGATTGGGTACGCGGCTATAAGCTGACTCGGTTGGACGGAATGAGCTTTGTCGGTGCGGTGCAGTATGAACTCGGTAAGACCTACCACTGTACAGGAGAATTGGAATTCTGCCACAATGGTCTGCATTTCTCGAAGGAGGCACTCCATGCTCGGCACATTATGCCTCTCTATAACATGCGCAAGATCGCGCTGTGGGAGGTGCGCGCCAAACCGAATCGTCTGAAGACGGATGCCGCAAGGGACGGACTGGCCGAGAAGTCGATCACGGATGAACTGTTCATGGAACGCAAATTGTCGCATGCGGAATGCGAGGAAAAGCTGACCGGTTGGATGCACACCCAGAGACCCTGTTTCTTCGATAAAGGGACCGGGTACCGTTTGGCCTCGGATGATTCGTCGGTGTACTACTACAAAGGCACCGCATTCGCTTTTATTTCCTGTGAGACGCACGGATCCGTGCGGGTGTTCCACATTGGTCTCATGCACGATGGCCATCCGTTGGGATGGCCGCCGTTCAGGTCGCGACGTGAAATCGAATGCTCGCCGGAGACCCTGCAGAAGGCCATAGCCGAAATGCGCCAAGAAGTCGAGCGATACTTGGACCGCATCCTTCAAGAGAGCAAACAGAAATCAGAGCATTTCCATTATGTGGGTGCGTGGATCCAGTGGTCGTTCCGCACCGACGACCTCTTGAAAAGGGCGGCATATTTCAGAAAGGACCTCCCGGAACGAATGAAACTGATCATCTACCGTACGCCGTTCAACGAAACTCACAAGAACTTCGTCGATTTCAACGGGGGTGGTTTTTCGACGCACGTCGCGTCGTTGGAAGAGGCAACGGCGTTGGTGGACCGCCGCCTCGCAACGGGCTCGTACGATAACCCCGCGCCCACTCATTAATTAATATGGCACGAGCGCATGCATCGAATCTTTATTTGTTTTCGGCATCTGTTCGTTGCTGCAGAACAATATCAGAATTAAACGCAGTCGCATGTCGCGGTAACCCTTTCCTCTCCCGTGTTGTTGACTGACCCGTGTATGCACTTATGGCTCGTTGTGAATGACTGTACAGAGCCTCCATATCACGTATCGCGGCTGCAACAACTGTCTGGACGGCCTCGCGAGCCCGGACATTGACCAACGGACTGTCCGTACGCCCTGCGGCCATCAACAACGACTCTTCGCATCGAGTGAGATCTTCAGCAAATTCCAATAATTCTTTGTCCATGTGAAGCAGAACCGTCCGGGCGTCCGTCAATACGGCGCTGGCCTGTGTGTACATGGTGTTCTGCAGGCGCAATTGGGCTCGGAATTGTCCGTTTCGTCGACCTTCGACGAAGTGCGCGATGCCGGCCGCCACCACGGGCGCGGAGACTGGCATGATCGCCGAGCTGGCCCCACCAATGACGGTTGCCACGCCGTACACCAATAAGGTAGTTGGCCATGACCAGGTTTGTGCGCGCTGAGCAATCTCGAGTTCCGTCAATTGCACCCGACCGATGGCCATGGTAATGAGCATTGAGCCGGCACTCTCTTGTTCCAATATTTTGCCCTCTGTCTGTCGGACATTCTCGGCCAAACGTTGCAGATGTTTCTGGAGCATGCGCAGTTCAATTTGCAGCTGGTTGCGCGTATTCTCGAGTGAAGTGGCCATCTCCATCTGGCTCAGTCCCGCGCCTATGTTACCGCCGGGTCCGTCCTCCCCATCTTCCTCGCCCTCCGCTTCGCCTCCTCCCGCTTCCTCGGGTGTCGTTTGGCGTCTGCCGTCTTCTCCTTCTGTTGGTGGCTCTGGTTTGTTTTGTTTGCCCAATGTTTGGCACCAGGTTGTGTTGAGTAATCGTAGGACGGCCAGCGAACGTGTGGCCATGGTGCGTATATTCAGTTGCACGACGTATGCTTCCCTGGCCACTTGTGTGAGGTTATGCCGCCAGCGCCAGCAGCGCGATGCAAAGTCGTCCCATTGGTTCTGTGCAGACGAGTCAAGTTCGGATGAGGTGACGGGCGATGGCGCGAGGTGGTAATGCGAAACGTAGTCGCCGACGGCGAGCGCCATGCGCTCCAGGTTGCCGGGTAAGGAGACCCAGGCGAGGGCGGCATTCCCATCACTGCCGCCCTCCGACGCGATGGTTGGGGAAGTACGAATCCCCATTATTCTCGCCATCCTGAGGGCCCGCTCCGAGGTTTGCAACACTGTCTCTCCGCTGTTCCATTTGGCCACCAGATCATTGACAGCGGGTGTGGTTTCGCATGTCCATCCTGTCGTCCAACAGATCAGGTTCAGTCGGGACCATGCCGCAGATGCTTCGCGGCACAGATGAGTACCGACTGTGACCAAACCGATGAACAACAACACCAGCCTGAGAACGGCCGCCATCTTTGCGCCAGTGTTGTTATCGGTTGGTGCTGACCTCGCGTGTCCGGCACCCTCCTGCGCAAACATTCTCCCTTTGTTTTGCGCAGATGTCTGCACCACACACGGGTTCGTTCGCGAGAATGTGGTCAGAGCTGCCACCGCGTCGATCCGCGACGGAGATCGTGCAATTCCTCGGCTGGGAAATGGAGGTGGAGAAGACCGGTGTAATCGGTTCACTGGTTCCCGTTCTGGTCGGATGGATACTTCTGAAACTGTCCTTGCGAGTCAAAGCCCCGAGGCGTTGGTATGCAGGTACGATGTCTCGTTGTTGGATGGTGATGGCGTTCCTCGCGGCACTATCCGCCGTGTTGTTTTTGAGCACACAAGTGCTATCGTTCGACAGCGCCAGCACCCTGTTGCGACGCCGAGCGGACCCGGACGCCTTCTTCGCACGCCTGTTGCGGGAATCGGAAGGCATCAATCGACAGTTCACGAGGATTCATTATGCAATGGCAAATGCCATTGGCGACCTCACTCTGGCGACGGTTACTGACCAAAGAAGATGGTCTGCGCCATTGCACACGGCGAGGTTGCAAGCCGAGTCGGCCGCCAAGACGGTGAACCTGGTCCATGACTTTCATCGCGCCTCAGTCTGGTGGCCGGACGCCTGGTTGTCGCACCTGCGCGCGATCTCCGTGGCAGGCATCGTCATGTTTCTGCTTGTGTACGGCGTTTTTTCGGATATCGGGGTAACCCGTCCGAACTCTCGCATGGTGAAAGGATTGGGTTTGTCACTGATACTGATATGGATTGATTTGCACGAGACCTGGGTCGTCGCACAGCGTGCGGGTCAAGCCTGTGTGACCGGGATGAGCGTGTTGGGGACAGTGGCAGGTCAGTACGAGAAAACGCTGGCGTATTGGTCGTGTCTGGGTTCGGCGCCCGAGAACCCGCAAGGGCCGTACGATCAGGACATCTCAACGGCCATGGCCTCGCTTGGATGGGTCGAGGACATGGCCAATGGATGGGCTCGACAGTCTACTGACACGGTCCTCGTGCACGCCGCACGGCAAATCGCTGGGAATGCCACCGAACTTCTTGAGCAATTGCATACGCTGCACGTGGACTTGTCGTGTCATAGCTTCTTTCATAATGTTTCGAGTGCCATTTATTATGAGGCATGCACCGCATTACCGCGCTCCCTCTCGATATCCTTCTTTTCATTGTCCGTCTATGTGGTGGTGATGATGTGTCTATTGTTCTGGAGGGCCACGCACAACACCGCCCTTCGACAGAATGGACATCGTTTGACCATTGATACATCTCCATCGACGATACCACATGCGTATGGGTACGACATTC
Organism: uncultured Phycisphaeraceae bacterium; assembly: GCA_964527265.1. Lineage (GTDB taxonomy): Bacteria > Planctomycetota > Phycisphaerae > Phycisphaerales > Phycisphaeraceae > CAZGOM01. Next base: position 8,950 of record CAZGOM010000021.1, read on the forward strand.
ACGAGCCTACTAACCCCCCGCAAGTGGGTCTGAGGCGGCGAGAAACGGGATTTGCGCGTGTATACGATCCTTCAGCCAATGGATGGGTGTCGGTCCCTCATTATGCACTCCCCGAGGGAGTTAATTAGAACAATCGAGCACACAGCAGATTAAAACGAATAAAGTAAAATCGGGCAGAGTTGCCCCTAATCAGCACTAGATTGTGGTTCACCTCCCTGTCCCCGAACACGATAGAACTCGAACTTTGACGAATTGAGCGCCGCATTTTCTTCTCACTCTCTCTCTCCTTTCCTTCGGCGCTGTGTGTGCATACTCGCCTTGTTAGTATGGAATTGGACGAGGTGCAACAACCGGCAACCGATGTTGCTTTCGCGATGGACGGCGATGCGAAGATGAATCTCGGCGTGCCTTCCTCTCCTGCCGCTTCCCCACGGGGACCGCCCATGGGCTACGACGATTCTGTCTTCCTGACACCGGACAGCCCTCACAAGATGATGTTGACGGCGGCGTCGGCGCACAAGGCGCCCCCCGAATCCAAATATCCGGAACGTCGCGTCGACGAGCTGGTGAAAGCTTTCAAAGACAATGTACCGCACGCCGAAATCGACATACTCGTCGCGTTGGTCCATCTCTCTGGCGAAGAGAAGATCGGTTGGAACGAAAAGCGAGTTGTCATCCTTTGTCGGGAGATGGCCAATGCCCTGGCCATACATGTTTATATGGACACTGAGACGGAGAACTCCGACCCCGACCTTCTCTATGCCCTGTGCTTTCGCTGCCCCCGGCGCCATTACCAGGCGCCCGAGCCCAATGGTTGCATCGAGCATATGACCACCGCCTTGCTGCCCAAAGAGTATATCTGGTTGATTGGCAGTCTCATGCAATCCCTAGTGGTATCTCATCTCGTCGCGGAACTGCGGGCCAGCGGTAATCTGCCCAATCAAAGCATCGCCGCCCTGCACAACATCCTGCCACGCGCGGCGGCGTGGATCTCACGTGTGGACCCACAAGAAACGGTTGTGCAACCGGCGACGCCTCCTGCTACGTCTCCCACGCCGTCCCCTGATCTCTCGACGGACAATCCCGCGACGGACGAGGTGCCCGTCCACGAGACCCTCCAAAAAAAACCGAAACGTCGCCGCGCCTCGAACAACACCTCGCGTGCCAAACGCCCCCGTAAATGAATTGTGCATTGCATATCGCGGTCGTTTCCCTTTCTCTCACTCTCTCACTCTCTCTCTCCCCCTTCTGCTTCGAACGTTTACCCACCTTTGGTTTCGGTTGTCAATCGCTTTTTGCCCGCGAGGCGTATGTCGCGTTCGGGATGAAGTATTTGACGATGTTTTATTATAAATTGTATTCATTGACGAACACAGAACAAAAAATCACAAACCCGCCTTCGGCGCCCGCTTCTGCCGCAGAAAAGATCGCGCTCGCATCGCGTTGCATTCGAGAAGGGTATGTGTGAATTAAGGGGCATTTCCAAACACGCCAAAGGCAACAAAAAATGAGATGGCTGCGACCAACAGCAACACTCCGAGTGTCAGTCGCACGCTGTGTTTGGGTATGACGCATTTGCAACAGCATGAACAACAACCCTGACAGAAACAGGCGTTGCCCACTTGTCGGCAACAGGGTCCACCCGGACACATACATCGCGTGCAGAAGCACATGTGCCGACCACCCTTTTCATCTTCCGAGTCTTGCATGTTCATGACATGCTCGAAGACCCGGTCGGTGAGAACCGTTGCGTTCCTGCCATCGAGATGGAAGAATGGGGCATTCGCGACTTCCACGCCCCCGACCGCACCGCCTCCTTTCACAGCGGGTGTCATTGGTTGACGCGGCGAGTCTTCATGCATCGGGTTCACAGTCCCCTCGGGGTTAATGACGATTGCGGTGTCAGGACTCGCCGCCATCTGAGTTCCATTGGCTGTCGCCATCTCCAAATTTGTGTAAAGCGCCGCAGAAGCAGCTGCCGCGCCCATGGGCGCTGTGTGAAGGTTCATCGATCTCTTCTGAATGGAAACGGAGTGAGCGAGCGAGGAGTGGGGAGGAGGGAGGAACGGAGCGAGGTTGAAGTTGGAAATAGGAGAGATGTAAGAAGGAGGGCACGAGATGCCCGTGAGTTAATGGAGTTTGTTGTTTGTTATTTGTCAGTGACACACATCTTAAAACCTTTGCGCGTGAGGAATTCTTCCCACGAAATGTTTTCATAGGTGATCTGCACCGTTTCGCCGGTCGCATTGCGATTCGTGGCCACGTGTTTGATGCGAACATACTCGACTTCTTCGCCGCTAGGCGATCCGACTCGGAACATCATCGACAACAATACGACGACGACCACGCAGGCCACCACCGCGACAAGTGTCGCCATGGCCGCAAACACGCATGCACGTCGACCTTTGCATTGTGCCATCGTGGTTTTCCAACAGCAACAAGCACAGCACACCTCGCGCCGTGCACTCTGCCCCATGGCGGCGCGGTCCTCCATCCCCATGCTGGCGGCCCCCTGCGCCGATGCCGTGCGCTCCGGTGTCGTGAGATTGAGACTCGTCGCCTTGCCGGCATTGCGTGCGGCCAGCAACCCCAATGGGTCTGTGCGAACGGTGACGATCACCTCTTGGCGGCCCGCTTTTTTCCGGCGCGGTTCGTCGCCAGAACTCGGTTCATCCTCATCGTCGTCATCACGGTTGAGGAGCGAACGCTCCACCGCCGCACCCCGTCCGCTGGAGACACTACGACGCGGCGCCGTCGACGCCGAGAGCCCCGAGACGGTGGCTGCCGTCGCCGTCTCGCGCATCAAACCCAATGACGTGCATTGACGCGTGCGACTGCTCTGGCTGTTGCGCGAACCCGAACGCGAGATGCGCTGGGGTGTTGGTGCTGGTGCTAATGCTGACGGAGGCGGAGGCGGAGGAGGAGGGGGTGTCGATGGGGATGGGGGTGCGAGCGATTCGTCGTGGTCGGACGGTGGATGATCCGACTTGGTGTCCATCGCGACGGCAGTGACTGACATGACTGGTCACATGGAAAAGCGCGAAAGGAGCCACATTAGTGAGAAAAATCAATTGCGCATGAGGGAGGATGCTATTTCGCGTTCAACAGGGATGAGTTTTTGGTTTATTTGTTTTTTTTTTCTTTTGAAAAGAGAATTAAAGGCTTTCGAGGCGATTGGTTCGAGTCATCCCGTGTTTATTACTGTGCGGTTGCAGGTACAGCGAGGGTGACATCCCCTGCGACGCGTGTTTCGGACACCTCGGCGTGACGAATGGCGGGCCGTGGTGTGACCGGCGCATGGTGGCTTTCGTCGTTGGTCGAATCAGATTCGACCGGCCGTGTTGAACTTTTAGCCAGCGAGTCCAGCGCGCTGCGGAGGGCAAGTGCAGGCTCGCCGTCGACATTATCTGCGGGGAATGCACCCATTGATATCGGTGGCTGATCGATACGCCCCATGATGAGTACGACCGCATCCAAACTCAGATAGACCATGTAGAAGATGACAAACAAGTACCACGCGATGTCCGAACGATCCGGGATTATCGACGGCGGTCCGCTAAATTCAGAATCGGGCGGAACATGTGGCAGAAACCGAAAGGCGATCAGGTAACCGTAGTCGGCGCATGCGAACAAGGCCAGAAAGACTGCACAGATGCAAGTGGTGCACCCCGATGTCCATGTTTCCGCTCCCTCCTTCGATGGCCTATCCGGATGATGCATGTAGAAACTGAACAGTTCCTCAGCCGCGTGCAGCCAACCACCGATGGTCACCAAAACGGCCGATCCGTTGATGAGCCATAGGAACCAGTCGGCACAGAACCACGCGCATTCGCGCGCATACAGCACCTCCGATGCCAAGTCGACGATGTTCCACAGCACCGCCGTCGCCGCAATGATTGGAGCGACCCATCGCATGCATTTCACGACTCCGTGACGGATAGTCGCTGCGGTGGATGACTGTAGAACGCGCCATGGCTCTGCTCGATAGAACCAGACGCGGACCACATCCACGGCCAGCAAGGCCAGGAGACAACATCCGACGTTCGTGCGGTTGCGCACGCTGAGCAAGTGTTTGGCGGAGGTGGGGATGGGGCTCCACTGCGCGACGATGAGCGCAATGACGACGATAATCCTTGGAATAGATCCCACCAATACCACGAGCTGGCGGTTTCGGTAGCGATCAAGCGCATGAACATCCTCCCATTCATATGTCTGTTGCGCCAGCCCCGTCATGTGGGAGGCACGATCCACGCGCCCAATCGTTGAAATCATACCGAGTATGGTGATGAAGAGAGCGACCAACCCGAATGCCGTTACCGTCCCTTTGTATGCCGCATTGATGCCTGCGATGGCGACCCAACTTGGCATCATCATGTTGGCGCCGTTCGCAAACGTGTCGTTCTGTGTCAAATCACCCGACATCGTTTGCAATCTATTCACAGATGGAAGATTGCAAGGAAGGCGGTACATCAGACATAAGCCCTCAAAGCCAGAGGAATGCACACAGATGGTTGCAGAGAGGTCGTTATTGCTAAGAAGTCGCCGGTATTCTGTTTGTTATTTTTATTGAGGTGGGTGTGTTAACAACAAGAAGCGAAGATTCGATCAATTTGTTCATTTCCCAGATTTGTTGCCGCCGCCCTCGCCGCTCTTCGCTTTGGCTTTGGCTCTTGCATTGGCATCAATACTTGCCTCCTTTTCAGCGACCTTCAAACGGAACGGGTCTTGCGGTTGTTCTTCGACCATGGAGAGCGGTATCCTTGAGTTGGCGGCCAAAAAGAGACGGTAGTTTTCGTACTTCATAAACCCACCGTCGGCCGCCATCTGGACATCAGACATCTCAATATTGCCGAGCAAAATCACCTCGACCTGATCATCGAGGGCGCGCAACTGTTCGAGCATTTCCTCATGAATCTTTCCGTCCTTGGCGGCCTCCTCTTCGAATTCCTTTGTCAGCAGTTTGCGCTGACCCGCGGGAAGCTCATACGGGTCTCCGTCTTTGCACGCAACAGACATGCGCACGTCGCCGTCCACTTCCAACGGTTCGTGCTTGGCATGGGCAGTCTTGGCCGCTTCGCGCTCCTGATCGTAGATCTTGCGGATGCCGGCGGCCACTGCGTGATTGGGCCCGATGCAACGAATGTAGAGCTTCTTCACGGCTCGTTCCAACGCGGCAGAGTCTTGGGCGCACGTTTGTTGGTACATTCGGAAGGCGTAGTCATCGCCACCAGAGGACCACAGTTTGGCTTGGCCACTGTCGGAGGAACGCGAGCCCAATGACAACGGGACGCCATAGCTTTGACACGATACCTCATTGAGATGGGAGGATATCTCGGACATGTCTGGTAAGTCCGGGAAATTGTCGGTGCGCTGTATTGCCTCGCCATCGTTCAGGCGCCGTTCCCGTGCAGAGGAGCCGAAGGATGCTCTCCCCCCCATCGACGGTGGGAGAACGGCACGCGGGTCAACGTCGTGGTAATTCCGGAGTTTGGACCAACGATTGGCCAGGAAGCCGGCGTAAGCCGTCTCGCGTTGTTCCCGAATGGCATGCAATGTGAATTGGGAAGGCATGCGACTTTGTTCTTTGCATTCGGGCATCTCCATCCGAACGAGATCGGTGTCCAACAAAGGGTCGTTTTTGCCAGTGCCACCGTGTGCCTGTGTCTTCGCGATGAATACAGGTCGATGAACACGTTCGCGAAACGAAGTCAACCACAACTCGCGCGTCTCTTCCCAGAACTCGATGTTTTTACGGATCGGATCCATCGGGGTACGGATGCCGGGTAAGGACGGGTCCCACGGTGTCAAGGAAATGAAGACGAGTTCGTGCTGAACCGAGAAGAAGAACCCCGGAGGGACATTCCGTAGATCAAAGGCATTCTCATTCGCGTTGGGATCGCGCTCTCCTCCTCCAACGGAGGAAGCACCTGCCCCGGCCGAGGTGGTGACGCACCCTCCCAGGTTGCCAAAGATTCGCGAGATGATGCCGTGCGTGCTGATGGTACCAGCCGCAGCATCACCGAACATCGAATCGCCTGAGAGTTTTGCTTGCACATCACCGACCTGGTTCCATCGCAGCATGAGACCGGGCGTGGTAGGTGGGACACAGACAGGTCGTGCGCCGTACCTGCGGTCTGGTACGACGGTAGCACAACACCACCCCACAGTCGCGCAATAAGTATAGACCGGTTTGAGAAAATCCTGTGGAAAGTCGCGACTCCAATACTGCACCAACGCCTCCTGCCTTTTGGCATCGTCGAACACTTTCGGCGTCTTCAGAACGAGACCCTTTGAGCAGATGCGCTCGCATTTGTTGCGCACGGGGTATGCAATGCACGCCGTTCGTTGAAAGAACTCCCACCGCTGTTGTACTCCGAGCATCGACGCCGGGTGCCAACCATCCGCCGAGAGGGCTCCCAGTCTATGAATGTTTTGCGCCTGTTCGATTCGCGAGCGCAAGCCGCGCCCATTTGAACGCGCCTTGCCGTGCGTACTCATCTGCGAAAAACACATCGGCGTTTACCGCATCGGCGTCAGCGGAACAAACGAGGGCTGAGTGTGCATGCGACAAGAACCGCCACGATACGAACTGATTACTCCGCGTGGTTTTTCTTATGTCGATATTTCGGTTCACTCTGTCTTAACAGATGTCGACGAATGACTCGGAATGGCGACGTGCGGTGCGTCCGTTGATGGGCGACGCTGCATCGCCCCCGATGCAGTTGCCGATCGAGATGATGCGCGAGATGTCGGCGAAGGAAGTGGACCCCGACCAGGCGGCCGAGACCCACAATATGGCCTTACTGTACGTCTATGACGCTCAACAGGAGCTCGGCTTGGATCCGATTCATTACGATGGCCCTCCGACGTGTTTCTCGCGCGACCGGCGTGTGGCCTGTGGTGTGGTTTTTAATATGAATTCGAACACGGCCATCACCGCTATTGGGCATACGCTGAACGCCGTCGGGACAGCCGGTGTTCTCCTCACCATCGTCTTCGTGGTGATGTGGATGAACAACGGAACAGGGTCCCGGCAATATGACTTCACTGCCCTGATGAAACTCCATGATGACGTGCCAAATTGGTGGATCGCCTTCCCGGGCGCAGTCGGGTTTGCCTGTCTCGGAGCCGCTCACATTCTTTATCTGATTGGGGGTTCGTTGGTGCCGTCCATTTTCATGCTATTGTGCGATGCCACCGGGCTCGGCGGATCAATGGTGATATGGTTTGGTTCCACAAACGCCCTGAACCGGCTGATCGGACTGTCCATGACGTTTGGCTCGCTCGGCCTCTTAGTCCTGATCATGTTCATCATTTTGTCCGCACGTGACCCGCGCTACGCCGATCCACGACAAATGGGAGGCAAATCAGGTATTTCCGCGGCACAAGGACAAATGGCATCGGCACCACGCCTGGCCGGCGCCTTGGTGCAACCGGGTTCGGGTCAATTCAGTCGAAAGGCCGCGATGATCGCAGGCGAACCGCGCGCGCCAGTGACTGCCTCACGAGTGGGGGCACGTGGCAAGGGACGGAAAAGCCAATTGAATCTCTAACCAGCTTCGCTGGTCACCTGTTGTCGTGCGTGCGGCACGCCGTGATCACGGGTCTGGACCGCACTCCGCATTGCACTCACGCGCTCCTTGCATTTCCACCCGACCCCTTCCTCTGTTCACTCGCCCGTTCTCTCCCCTGGAGTTCCTTCTCTCAATTTGTTTTTTTTTTGTGATCGGTAAAAAGAGCCTAAATAAAAGCGCACGCGGTTGTACTGGTTTTCAACATTCCATCTGCATAATTCGCCTATGATGAGCACAAAAATTACATAGACGGGTCGCAGCGCAATTCATATTATAACACTGCATCTCTTCTTCCGTCCGCCTTCTTTCTCTCCGCATTCGTTGTGAGATCGACAGTGGCCGTGCTGGCGCCTCCTTCGCGGTACAAATCGACAATTTGGTAAGCGCTGAATGACCGATACAAAGTATCCATCCGGTGCCGCGAACAATAACAAACGCAAAGCGCCGACTGCGAACCGCGCACCAACCGTTGGGCCCGATGAGAAAGGGGGCGACGCATCTCCGTCCGCGGAGGAACCGACGGCGAAACGCGCGCGTGCAGAAGATGATCGATGGACGAAACTCAGTTCCGACGACGTGATACGGCGAGCCATAACGCTGTCGATTCATTACCATCGACTCGAGCCGAAAGCGGCTAACGGCACCATTTCACGCGACGAGACCGAGGTATTCATGTCGGCAATCCCGATGCTTTACGACTGGATTTCGGGAAATTTCATCATGGCATGTCGCATTAAGATCGACACGCGTTCCGTGGAGGAAGAAAACAAGGGCAACTCCTCGGAGGATGTAGTCGACGTGAGCGAAGAAGAGCGACATACCGGGGCGCCCATGCGCCTTTCCTTGCTGGAGATGTTAATGGTAACGATTACACAATGCCTCCGGATGCTACCAACCGAACGTCAACGCATGCAAGCAATCTGCGCACAGTTCGAGAGAGACTGTCTGGCAGCACGGCGAGAGCCGTTGATTGTGAAGGAGGACAAACTCGCCGCCATCCTGCACCGTGTCCGCAGTGAAATCTTCACCTTTCACCATGCCTGGCGTACGAACATCGATTATTCGCTCGTAGCTCAGGCACAGATGAGGAGTCATGCCGAATTGTACGAATTTGAGATGAACGAGCAGGAGCTAGCCGATTTCTACCGGAGAAATCCGCACTATCTGGCCGAACGAAAGCGCATGGACGAGCAGCCAAAACCGTATCTGTACCAAGACCAAATCCAGCAATCGGAACGCAAACTCAATCCAGTGCTGGACATCGCATGGCGTGCCAGTCAGGAGGATTTGGTGTGGCTCTGCGCCTCGTGGTTATGTGAAACAGGCAAGTGCAAACTGAACCGCACCATGTGCGACTTCATCCACGCCGCAGCCTGGTTCTTATTCCATGCCAATTTCTGCGCGCATTTATGGGAAATATATGACCACGAACCTCTGACCGTCGATCGCAAACACCAGTTGAATGAGATGCGCATCCAACTCATCAAAACGGTCGTAGACGGCATATCGCTGGACCGTGACGCCGAGGCGCGCGATTCGTCCGAAGGCGTGACCTATCGACTGACGGCACCCGTCGGCGCGAATGAGTATTTTATCGGGAATAATGAGTTCGATGTGGATCGGCACCACGTCAAACTTCAAAAGATTTGCGACTGGCTGGAACCCACCAAAGTCCTGCAGGAGGCGTGGTTGGCCAGTCTTCGCGCCGTGGGTGACGTGCCCCCAATGGATGCCCTTTTCGCGCATGTCGCGATGCCGATGCACAGACCAGCCGCAGCCGCCAGCTCATCTTCGTCGTCCGCTGGCGGTGGCAATGGCAGCACAAGTGCGACTGCTTCGCCGCCACAGCTCCCCAATATTCTCGCACCGGAAGTTCATTTCTACCAATCCTTCGCGATGATGGTGCGTTTCATGTGTGGCTTTGACCTGGACGAGTATGTGATGTTCGGTGCGGATGTGATGGCCCGTTATCCGCTGCTCACACGCCAACACGATTGTGAGGTTCTCAACCGCCGTACCCGGCCGCAGATCATTTGTTTTGCCCGCAAATTCGCGGTGCGCATGGATGAAAAGTTCTATGATTGTGACTATCTATGGCAGGCCTGTATGTTATGGTTGGTGTTCATTGTGGAGCATTTTTACGGAGAAATGTCGGACGGAAAGAAGATACACACGCTCGCGCGAAAGCTGGGAATGGAGACGAAAGACGCGCCACAACCGTCCACTTATCAGCGCGTTTACGGGGGCCCATTACCCACGGTGCCAGGTGGCAGCAGCGAAGTCGCCCCATCCCGGCAGCGACGTGCAGCTCCGCCCCCACCGCCGCATCCGCCCCGCAGATCCGTGGCGGGTGTGGCATCCGCGCGGTCGTCGGCAGCACCTCATCGACCTCGTAGGGCCGCGGCCGGTGTCGCACCCGGGCCGTCGGTGGCTGCCGCAGCTGCAGCAGCACCCCCGCTTGTGTTTGTGTTTGTGTCCGGTCGTGGAGCTGCACCAGCACCGGCACCGGCACCCGCCCCCGCCCCCGCGCCTGGGGTTATGATGTTGCCGTCGCCGGAGGCAGAACGAGCCGAACCTGTCATACGGTCAGCGGCTCCTGCGGCCACGAGTGCGGCGTCGCCGGAGGCAGAAGGAGGCGGGCCCGGCGCGCCATCCGTGACCTCATTGAACGACGTGGATTGAGGCGGCGGCGGCAGCAGCGTCGAATGCAAAGTAAAGCAATAGACACTGACGCCCGGCGGATGTGCGACTTGACATTCCTTCACCGGGTTAACGGCGAGTCGACTCACGTGATCGAGAATCAAATGGGCCGGACGATTGTAATCGCTTCGACCCACCACCAACAGGGCGGTGAATCGCGTGAGCAATTCGTCGACCACATTTTCGAGCGGCACGCCACCGCTGACAGACATCTTGGGGTCGACCCACTGTGGGTTCACCACGGCGCAGATGTTCGCACGAGGTGGGTTCTCCGTGCGCTCCTGTTGACGCGTCAGAACGCGCGCCGGCGGATCGAGTTTACCCTGCAACGCACCGGAGAATTGCGCGCGGACCGTGTCCCACTCGTCGAACACCACGAAGGTGGATTGCCGACAAAGAAATAGGATGGGTATCCAATTGACAATGTCGATCCATTGAGCAGTGGTTAGAATCGAATGCGGAGAAGACTGCATTGGACGTCCCAGCGCGAAGGCATTCTGTGTGGCGCGTCTTGCGCGCTTTGCACGCAATGACGGTTTGTCGTGTTTCGGCTCCTTTTCGTCGGCTGTGTGCAGTTTGTTTTCGGTCTTGGTCACCGAGTTAACGGCGGCCGCGGACATCGTACGTCGGTGTATTGAACAGACGGCCGTTTGCAATGTTTGCCAATCTGCCCACCACAACAAGCAATGGCACGGGCAAAGGGAAGGGGATGGCCAATGCGTCAGCACGTGTGCGACCTGCAGCCCCCACACAACAACAGCGCGACCTTTACAATCGTCCTGCCAGGGCATCTCCTGATCGTGTGCCATCGCCCAGTATGGACAGATCGGACATGGACCTGGACGAGGGCGCGGAACAAAAACAACATCACGCAGCGAACCGCGATGAGAACGATGAAATGGGTTGGGGCTTGGGGCTGGAAGGGATGGACGCCGAAGAGGAGGACCACACCAGCCGAAGGGCGGCCAGACAGCACGACCATCCACGCGGAGTGGCAGGGGGCACGAATGGATCCGCACGCAAGCGATCGGCAGGCGTCGAAGAGGACGGTTTTGGCATAGGGGATGATGCATCGCGCAAACGGGCGAAAACGGGACATGCACATAGCAATGGCGATTCGAAGGCGGGGTTTTTCCCCGCTTCAGTCGGTGCACGACCCGCTCATCCCTCGGCCGCCGCGGCCGCCGCTGGTCTCGGAGGTGGGGACGTCCCGGAGTTTCAATTTCCAGAGGCCGGTGTCGATGGCGCGCGCTTGGGTACCAGTAACAAAGAGTATCTCCCTCTCGACGAATTGGATCAGCGATTGGACGCCTACGAGGCATTGCCAGAAGGAGATCGCTGGTGCCCTTTCTGCCGGGTGACGGCGTTTGCAAACGCCAAACGCCAAAACTCTCTGCGATCCACCGGTTCAGAGATGCAATTCGATCTGATCATTCGCGAAATCGACAGCATACCTGCCAACAACATGCTCGGCGACTGGCGTGTCTGGATGTATGCAGTCAAGGCGGCTTGGGATTTGCGAATCCGACCGCACATCAAGAAAGAAGAACGGTTTGGAATCCGAGAAGACGCACCGGAATGGACGGTGGATGCCATTCTCTACCATTACTGCCGCGAAGTGATCAATGACCGCACGATCGAAGTGTCCCAAATCCGCGACCTGCACATCATTCTCACGCGCGTCAAACGGGAGTTGCGTACGCGCGGTGCAGATGGGAACGTCACGCTTAATCATCGGCTACTACCGGCGTACCTCTCCTTCAGCAAAGAGTTGCGAAGTCGTTTGAAGGAGTACAAAGGACACCGTTAATGAATTGGAATTAAATTAAACAAAATAAAAAATAACAATCACAATTGTCATCCAAAAACAAATCATCAGTTAGCTTCCGACTATGAGCCGTTGATTGATTTATCTTCATGACTCGCGTTCGTGCATTGAACATTGGTTTTGCACCCTCTGCCGATTCCTCCCGCCCCCTTTCCCCCCGCTCACGTGACACAGATGGCCACCGCGATGGAGATCGATTCAGGTGCCAAGACGGACACGGATGAGGGCACCCACCCCAAGCGAGGCGCCGATTTCGCCAGTGACGGCGATGGTGAACGAATCAAACGCATCAAAACGTCGTCCGGAGGAGGACAGCACCTCGTGGTAAGGGCGGCCGTTCCCGATCAAGTTGCCAGTTGGCACTCGATGCGCACGCCGACCTTTCACCAGCATTCTATTCAAACGCCTATGGGAATGGCAGGTGCCAACATTCCCGGAGTGACAGTTGGCGGCATTCCGGGCCTCGGACCCTTGCAGGCCGACCGACGTGCCATCGAAGAGCAGCGCAAGAGTGGCCCTGTCAATTGGACCTTCACGGCGATTCCTTTCAAATCGATGATGTCTCATGATCCCATCTGGCGAGAGACGTTGAGTGACATCCCCGAGGACCAGATCGAGCAATTCCTACTCGCTCGTCAAGAACCGATCTTCTGCGATAATGGCCTTGCACGGGCGAACCTGGCCATTCGACAGGGGGCCGCGCTATGCAGCCTGCGCGCGGTCAATCGATATCTTTTGATCGCCGCCAAAGCCGCCGCCAAAGGAGCACAGGCTGAGGCTGCGGCACGTGCCACGGGGAAACAATACCGCCGGGCGTCGTGGGAGAAGATGCCGTCGGCCGCCGCCATTCTGGAGCGTTTCAAGCTGTTGGGCATGCTGGTGAATCTCGATAACCCGGCGCCGGAACTGCCATCTGAACGTGCCGTTCAGACGGCAACGATCACCATCTGCAACGCGCCGCACTCCAACATGCCGAACTTTTGGCAGGCGTACACACACAATGGTCTCGCGACCGCATACATGGCGTTTAAATTGGAATTGATCAACGCGGCGCCCGACGTGGAGTGGACGATTGAGAATTGCCGTCCAGGTGTTCATTCCCCATACCTGACCGCCGGCCCCGTGCCGGATCAGACCATTCATAAGATCCGACCGGGTGGCCGGAAAGAGGACGACCTCCTTGCCTGGTGTTTGATCCCACAGGTTGTTCGTAACTCCAAGGCGCTGTCGACCGAGTTGACCGTGGTCAATCATGCCAGGCCCCGTCCGGTGGCATCCCCCGCGCCTGTGATGGTAGCACCTGCACCCGGCGAGTTGAAGGGTCGTGAGCCGCCCGTCCGGCGTGCCGCCTTCTGGGATGGAGGCATTGACCAAGACCTCGACGGTGGATCGGGGGCGCTCTTTTACTTTGGTATGCGCAATCATGAAAACCAATGGGGGCGTGCATTGAACCCCCACGAATGCATGCAGATGCTCACACCCATTACCTCCGCGGACATACCAAAGATGCAACAACGCGGCAACGAGTTGTTCGATCGCATCAATGTGATCATCAAACGCGGCGTGTACTCAATGGGCGCCTCGATAACCCATTACAATTGGGATCAGCTCTATCCGTCGCGCGAACGTCGGAAACGATTCGACGAGGTGATGCGTTTCATCCAACCGCTACTCAACGCAGAAAAATCCAAATCGGTTGATGGCGGTGGTGTCCGGCCCCCAACGGGTACCAATGCCCTTGGCACCCCCGCTGGTGGCGATTCGAAACACAACGGCCCGCCTGCCCCCGCCGCCGCTGCCGCAGCACCTGCTCCCGCCGCCGCCGCCGCACCTGCCGGTACCACGACCACCAATCCATTGAACTCAGCAGCCAGTGGTGGAGGCGGCGTGCCGGGCGCAGCGGCACCCCCACCACCTTCGGCGCCACCGTTGGCATCGTTGCCCAACGGTTCCGCATCGCGCGGGATTGGCGTTGGCCCGCCCGCCGCCGGCTCCACTCCCGTCGCCGCTATTGGCAGCACGGGGGCTAAAGGACAGGCACCGATGGCGCGCGCCAGACCGGGAGCAGGCGCCACAGTGGCGCGACCCAGAGCGGGCATCCTCAAACCCGCTGTCGGTGGCGGCAGGAACAAGACGCCCCCTTCGCGCGCTCATGGCAACCAAGTGGGTCGTGTGCATCATCAACAGATGTCCAGTTCGGAGGCGGACGGCCGCGACGACGACAACAGCACATCGGATGCAGATTCGGAAATGACGGATCGCGACAATTTTACGGTGTAAATATTAAAAAAATAAACGGAGCATCAAACAAAAAATACATCACAAAACATTCCATGTGGCACACGTACGGTGTCATGTGGCCTCCATTTCTCACTCGGGTCCGCTCTGTTTCTCCATTTTCCGTTCTTGCCCCCTCTTCGGCTCGTTCGTTTATGTGTGAGAAAGTGGGGCGGTGAGACCCGATGTTTTTATTCGATTGCCCATTCATTTGATCACCGAGAAAGCGTGGAAGGACAATCGTTTGCTGTGAGCGAAAGTTGGCCGCAGCTGGTTTTCAGCTTCTCCAGTAAAGCATCCTCTTTGGCGATTGTGAACTGCAAACGCTTCCATGCGGCATAACCATTCCGAATCGTGAGCCGTTGGATTTCGAGCTCAACCAGAGTCCGAAACGCGCCGGCCAATGTGTTGCGCGGGTTGTTAACACTCGTCTTGATGAACTCAACGAGTCGATGACGTCCGAAGTCGGGTTTGAGAACGTGCAAAGCGCGAAGGCCGCGGAGAATGGCCTCGCCAATCACTCCTGGTACGTACTGCAGAATGACTTGTTCCAGTTTTTCGCCTTTTTCATCGAGCACACCCAAATGAATGGCGTTCGCCGTGTAGTATGGCCAGTCCTTGACAATTTCATCCGCCTTGGGCGTCATGGAAGCATGAAACTTACTGTCTTCGCGGGCAGAGGCGATGCCAGAAATGAACGATATCAACGTTCGGTTGAGTGCCAGCCAGTCGGGATTGATACCAGTGGCTTCCAGTTGTGAGAGGTAAATGTGTAGCTCGGCAACATCCGATATTTTCTGTACCGACGCCAACTGTGGATTGGCCAGCGCGCCACCGGGTGCCTTTGCCGCCTCACCCAGCATTTGTGCGACCCGCAATGCCACAGGACCGCCACTGGCATGGGTGGACGGAACTGGTTCGCGCTTAGCAAACACGCGCCGAATTTCGGCCTCGCCTCCGCGCACAGGCGCCGACGTACGCTTATCACCACCACCGCCACCACCACTACTCATGTGCCAATCTCTTTGTAGCCTTGCAGTCACGAGTGTGGACAACGAACGAGATGGTGATGATAAGAAACGGATCAAGGGCTGCATCATCTTTTGCGAAAAAGATCATATCACACAGACGGCAAAAACTGTGAAAAAGAGCGAATGCCTTTTTTTAGATGGTTTAACGATTCGTAAACTGTACAGTCAATTCGCTGCCGCTGCGCATCGCCGTCCGAACGAGAGAAAGAGAGAGAGAGAGAGAGAGAGAGAGAGAGGGAGAGAGGGAGAGATTACATTTTCAGAATCTCCAATTCGCGCCCCGGCAAGCTGGGCGTGATGCTCATGCAAAACACGCCGCCCATGGTTTGTTGATACATCTGATTGCACGCGGCATTCCAGATCGCCAGTGCGGCGTCCAATCCGCCCGCCGCATAACGAATTGCGAGCTGGACCGTCTCCTCGGTGAGCGTTTCTCGCAGAAAAAAAGGGAGCTTCGCCAGCCGTTCTTTGGCGGTTGCCAATAGCTGATTCGATCCGTCCAGGACGCTGCCGTTCTCGCCTTGTTTGGCTTCCACGAACTGTACCAATGTGATTTTGCGGCTGGCCGTCTCCGCCACCAATCGTTCCGCATTCGTGCGCCACGATGTGACGTCCTCGGGCACCTCCTGCCGGTTCACTTCCATCAGGTTGATGAAGCCCACGACCACGCTCAGCATGCGGTAATGGAGGATCGCATTGATACCCTCCGACTCCAACAAGACGTTGCATCGGCCTTGATCCAAATCGGCCTGAACAACGCCACGCAGCAACTCGATGCACGCCAGCGGATCGTAGTCGAGTGGACGGAAGCTATTGAAGTCGGTATTCGAGCTTTTGAAACCGAGACGAATGGCCCGCATCTCCTTCACATACAAGACATCGTTCAGGCGCTGGAAGATGTTCATTGGGACCGGCACCAGGTCCAATTCAAACTCGTCCTTGATGTTTTCGACCGATTTCACTGCCGGCCCTGGGATCTTGCCCATCTTCCCCTCCAAGAAGTTTCGTCGGTCTTCGGCGTCCGAAACGATGCGGCGCGGCAAGACCGCGGCAAGTGGCACGTTCGCAGGAATGAAGGCACCCGAACGGTTGATGGTTGCGAACACACCAGTCATGTCCATTGCCAATTCAGGCGAATGATTGTCGGCATCGGCCTGGTAGGCATTGTGTCCTTGACCACGACTCATGAAGCCAGTAGGGCGCAACGTTCGCAACTCCGAGGCGGGAAGCCCCGACGGAGACTGTGTCACGATCAAACGCCGGTCATGTTGATGCATCATCAACGCGGCGGCCTCCAACGCACTGGTGGTGAAGACGATCGCGCCGGAGCGGATGCTTTTGTTTGGTCCAGGGCCTTGGTCGGGGTACGGAGGGTCATCGTTCCGACCCGTTCGGGTGATGGAGCTCCGCGTGCGTTGGTCGGGCGCAACCGAGGTGGTAATCCGCCCCTGCCAATGCGGCTGTTGCGGTTGTTGTGTGCAGATCTCGGGCGTGCCCAATTCAATCGGCGGGAGCGCGAGTCCGTTCGATTTGTATCGCCAAGTGCTGAGCTCACTCATTCCGAAAATGTTGCCCATCATCATGGCCACACCTCCCAGGATGGGTTTCGTCGGTCGGGGTCGCTCATTTCGTTCTGCCGCCGTCACCTTAAACGGAACGACCGGTACACGGCCTTTCAGGAAGGCCATCTTTGCGTGTTCCTCGATTGGACTCTGCATGGGAAGATGGGAAGGGGGGGAAACCAAAACCAAAAAGGGGTTATGTCAGATTATGGATGCGATCGCGGTCGGCTTCATTCGATTGCCACCGCAACTTTTTTTATAGGCGCGTTATAGAACAGACAATGCACCACAAACAGGGAGTTTGATATGGTTCGTCGGGTACGAGGGTATCTATATGAAATCCCGAATTAGAAACGCCTCGTTCTTTTTGCCAATAGCGGCGTGCGCGCGCTGGCAGCAGCGTTCACTGTCGGTGTCCGTGGGTTGACAAGATTTGTGTGGGCGAGGCCCGTGACGGCCGTGGTCGCAGCTGCCGTACGATTTAACAAAACAACGGCGCTCGCGATGACGGCCGCAACCAGGCCACCGACAAGTGTACCAGTCACCACCCATGTGAACGTCCCCACGGACCGGTCTTGTGCCAACATTTCCCCTGTCGAGGAAGACGAGGAAGAGGAATAAGTCGGTTCGGTGCCAGTGCTGCTGCTGCTGCTACTGTTCACGAATCCACCCGTCGAAGAGGAAGAGGAGGAAGAAGAGGAGGAAGACGACACCGGATAGGCGCAGAATGGCGGCAGAGTACCGCGAGGGCAGTTACACCCGACCGTGGTATCATTGTACACGCCGCCATTCAAACAATTGGGCACACACCCGACGGTGTGATTGGCATCCAGCGCGTGTGGGACGTAACCTGTTTGGCAAAGACACGCCAACTCCGCGGCATTGGGCCTGCCGTATGGACCACACCGTTGTGTGCAATTGTTGATTTCCGGGTCAAGTCGTGTCACGCCGCTGCAGATGCAAACGCCAGAGGTGGCGTTGACCAACCCGGCAGGACCGCAGACTCGATAGATGCACTGGGGTCCGAAATGGCTGATTTCACAGTCACAGACCGTCTGATTCTTTTGCGCGACGTACGGGAACTGGCATTGGTTGCAAAGGGCACCCGACCAGAAGGCATCACAGATGCAGAGTTCGCCTTGCGGGTCAGCGTGGCCGTGTCCCGCAACAGCACAGCGGTCAATCTCGCATCGCATCCCCGTGTACGTCGGCGGACAGAGGCATTTGGCCGCCGGTGCCATGTCGGATGGATCGCCCGGGTAACCGCCGTTCTCGCAGACGAAATTGCCACATGTGACGCCGGTGTAGGGAAAGAAACAATTGCATGGCGACGCGGGGGGAGGCGGTGGCGGCACGATAGCAACCCCATTGCCATTGCACGGATCGTCGAAGTCGCAATGCGCGCCACTGGTACCAGGTGGGCACTCACAACTGACACCGTTCCAGGAGCCACCGTTCTTGCAGATCAACTCCCAACAGTTGACCATACGGTTGTACCCCGGTAGGCAGTCGCAATAGTCAAAGACGGTCCGAAAGAACCCACCGCCAACCGGTTCGTTGCGCGAGATGGGTTTGTTGGTGTTCTCCGGTGAACATCGAGGTATGCACGTTCCGGTCTGTGCATCCAAAATGTTGGCCCAATTGCAATTGCAGTGCCCGGTGACATTGCAACAGTTCCGATTGGGACCCGGTGTGAACGCATCGCAGTTGCAACTGAAGTCCTGGTACTCCTTGAAGGCACTGCAATACCCGGCGGCCACGGTGTTGGTTTGGCCATGATAGAAGATTGGTTTGGCACCGCACACTTCCCCATCCGCGAGGGGGCACTTTAGGCCGAGACAGCCGGTCTCAACGGATTGTGTCGTGTTGATACACGCACATTTGCCGTCGAGTGTATCGGGCGAGATGGCACCCGGGACACACGTGTTGATCGTGCATTGCCCCGTGCCATCCTTGTTCCAATTCGGGTAGCAATCGCACCGATTCACCCCGTTAACCATATTGCAGTAACTGTGTGTGGCACAGGGAGGTGTGCAAGGTGCCAGCGTGCACTGGCCACGGGGCCCGTTCGTGAACCCATCCCGGCACTGACAAGTGTAGTCGGTTGCATTGTGGATGCAGTCGCCGCGGTTGCCACACAGCTGTAGGGTGAGCCCCCCTTGGAGGTAGTTGCCACATTGTGAGGTCACGTCGATTTGGCAGAATTCACCAATCCAAAGGCGACCCGAGAACGGGGTTCCAGTGGTCACCTCGGTGCGGCAGGTGCAGGTGTTTGTCGGCACGTCGCACACACCGGCCTGAACGGCTGCATTGCACAGTGTGGGATCACACGGCGGCGTTTGGCATCGGTCGCCCGTATAACCGTCGGCGGCGACGCATTCACATCGGTACTCCATGACGGGCGCCGTGCCAGGTTCACACGTCCCGTGGTTGTTGCACATCAATCCATTGATCATGCACTCTGCGGCCACGTCAACCTGGCACGCGCAACCGGCGTAATCGGTTTGTGTGCCGTTCACCACACATCCCGCCAGACCCGAAAAGCCAATGGTTTGTTGACATTGCCCATTGATACAGGTGCCTTGTGAATTGCAAACGCCGCCGCCGTCGGTGCTCGGGCAGCTCATCACGTCGCACATGCGGCCCGTCCACGGGTTGTTACATTTGCAAACCGGATCGAAATAACCGCGAATCACAGGGTTGTCCCCCGTTGCCGAAGCAACTTTCTCCGTCAGGCCGCCGATCTTTCCATGCGCGCAGTCCGGTAGCTGCGTGTCATAGAATCGCCATGATTCTCCGTAACAGCAGGGTGGGTGGTAGGTGCCCTCCGGCGTCGAGTTGCATACCCAAAACGGCGTACTGGTGTTGGTGTCACAGTAGGCGGTGTACATGAAACCGCCGTCCGACTGGCAATTGCCACCCGCGCCGTCTGGCAGTCCAATGTAGTCGGCCGGGTTGTTGGGGTTACCGAAAGGTGACACGACTGCACACCCGCGGATCTCCTCACAACATGGGCCCATCCAGGCGGCGTCGCAGATGCACCCATTCTCCGTCTGATGGCCGTGCCCGTGGCACTCATCCTGAGTCAATCCCCAGAGCACATTGTCGATGACGCGTGAATAGGGCGCCCCATTGTACTGCTTCAGGTCGGGGTTCAAATCATAGCAACGCGTCATCGTGCAACGGCCCGACCACTCGTCCGCAATCCAACCCGGATCGCATTTGCATTCGAGATAGCCTCGTGTGCTGATGTAGGGCGTGCCGTGGTAGCAGTACTCCTTCATGAATTCCATCCAGCGTTCCCGTGAGCATATTAAGCACGAACCGTCGACGCATGGATCACAAGTGTATGTGGCACCGCTGGGTCCATCCCAGCCTTTACCGCCATTGATGTAGGTGCATTCGTCCGGTATGTCCGGGCTGAGGGTATCACCCACCAACCGACACGCCGGCTTCATCGGGATGGGCCACGAACGCGGAAACTCCGGGTGGGAATATTGCACCTTTGGGTATACGCCCCACACGAGTTGTCGCATGAAAGACATCAGCCGACGACAAGGCGAAAGGCTGGTCAAAAGCGCATTTGGACACTGATCATAGGGCGGGTTTGGGGGGTGCGAAATAAAACAACAGGCGTTGCCGAGACATTGCCCGTCCACAGTCTGCATCGGTTCGCTCGTAACGCACTGACATTGTTGGTAAATGCGATTGGGCACGTTGGTCAAATAATATGGCGCCCATACCATCTCGATGTAGGGGTTGCCACTGGCGTCGAAACGCGTCTGCGGCGTGACTTGATCGGCAAAGGACTCGGTTGGCGTCCGTAGAAAGAAGGCAGTGGGATTGACCTGACCATTCTGCGGCAGCTCCATGTTCATGTAATACCACATGCGTTCGGCCGGAAGAACGGCATTTGTGTACCAAGTGGACGTCAAGTGGTTGTCGCCAATGCTGCATCCCGGCAACTGGGCGCGCGCCCAAGGCCTTGGGTCGTTCACGATATTGCTAAAACACGACTTGAACCCGTCGGGGATCTGATTGATGTACATATTCGTCAACGCCTCCAACTGTTCCCGGTAGCGATCGGCGATGGCGCGGGAGTATTCTCTGAGCGCGAGTTTGGGGTTTGTCGGCGTACCCAGACCATTGCAATAACCGACGCCATTATCCGGGTTAATGATCACTCGTGCCGTATCATAGTAGGGCACTTGGAATTCGTCCGGTATGGGTGTGTAGGGCGGGTACAACGGTGCCACGTTGAGCAATGGGCCTCGACAGTCGCTGAACTGATAGAATTTGGCCATTGACCGGATCAATCCGGAGTAGGTGAGGAAGCTGCCGCGCGAGGACACGTCGGTGGCCCACGTGACATCCCCCATCACACCTTGTTTGCTGGTCGCGTCAAATGCTTCGAATACGGCTGTACCTTCGAATGCCATCACCCCTGGTTCTGGATGTTCCGCAAATTTGGCGCGGTACGTTCCATTGAAAACTTTCGTGGGTGGATTGGCACCATCCGGCCCGCGAAGGATAATGTTGGATATGACCAGCGAAGCCGAGGAGCAACCTTCGACTGCGAGGCTTATGGCCTCTCTTTGTCCCTCCAACTTGATGGATGGTTGGCCGCCGTATCCGACGAACTCCCCTGGCAATGGGCCCGGGTTCTCAGTCGCCGCACCCGAGGCCGAACCTTCACACGTGAAGTAATCGTTAAATGGCTCTGTGTCGGACCGTCGCGCCCAAACGCCCTGTTGATTCATAAGCAGTAAGGAACCGGTAAAGAGTGGTTGCATATTGACGTGTAAGTTTCCTGATACGGCGTTGGATTGTTGATTTCCATGCAGCTCGCCTGACCAAGAGCAACTCATTCGGAGAAGCACTTGGTTTTGGGGCAACCCACGTATGTCCACTACACAACGACCCGTTACCGTCTGCCGTTGCGACCAGCCCATGAAGATGTTGACCAATGGCACCCGGGGGATGGTGTTAGCATCCACCCAATAGGATCTGTCAAATACATTCCCCGGGTCAGCCTGGATCGATGGTCCGCCAGCGGAACCCACGGTGCCCGAGAGTATGGATGCGTCGCATTCACAACGCACCATGAAGAAGGGGTACGCCAGATTAAACTGGTCCGCATAGGCCCGGACCTTGACCATGTCCGAGGACCACCTGAGCATCGGTTCGTCAAAAACCTCGAGCTGGTAACCCTCCAGTAGCGTTTGGGCCTGTTGGGGAGTGGTCACTTCCTCGTGGAACATGAAGCGGCGCGACCAACAACCCGTTTCGTCACCCGTGTCCGGCATTTGATGCAGGCCCGTGGTCGCAATCCAACCGGCCTTGCAGTGGTCCGTGCACGTGGCGCTCGGCAAGGGCTGATAATAATCCCACTCGTCACATGGACGGAACCCACTCTTGAAGCCCGTGGCCGTGCAGGTGCAAGACGGCGGCCCGGTAGGCGTGGTGCCCCGATAATTCTGTTTGCAGGAGGCTGTGGCCGGGCCACAGGTTGCCAATTGTGTCGAATCGCAGGGCATTTGAAAGACCGTCTCTCCCAACGCACAACTGTTTGGATTGATAAAACAGCTCTTCATCACCGAGACACTGGGCGAGGCGAGTGTGCTGTACGGCGCGTATTGGCATCGTTTCGTACAGTTGACATAGCCGAACCCGCAGAAGCGCACCACGTCGTCGTTGTTGCAGTAGGTGTCCATGCCATCGCACGCGGCCGAGTTGGGGGCTCCGATGTTGGGTGTGCGCCCTGTGCCCGGTTTGCAAACGCAGATGGGCTTGCAATAATTGGGTGCGTTTTGAGTGAAATTGGTGCCGTTCAGCGCACATAGCCAATAGGCTTGTTCCACAAACACACCGCATTCCGAAATTTCGCGCAGATCCGCGGCACCGGTCGGATGTCGGAGACACACGTCCGCTTCGTACTGGTACCCACAGTATTGCGGGTTCGACGGGAACGAGTAGCCCTCCTCGCAGGTGCAGACATCCGCTTGTGTGCAACTGCCACCGCCAGTGGGAATTTTGCAGGGAGTGGCACCTCCTTCAAAGTCGAAAATCTCACCTGCCGTCGTGTTGCATCGCGCATTGAAATAGTCGACAGCAGCCTGGCTGAGCGTGTCATTGGCCTCACATAGACAGTCGTGGACGTTGAAGTAGGTCTGACCACCGGGCAAGTTGCTCTGTGGCAAAAAGTTGCAGCGATAGTCATCAAAACACGGTGCACCTGCCCCGGGTCCCTGTTGAAAGAGACCTCCCGTGTAGCCACCACCCAATTGCGGGTTGCCTACCGCGCAACGCTGATTCGCCGTCGAATAGGAGACCACCTGGTGGGCGTACGGTACCGGAAAGCAGATCGGCACGGAAGGCGGCGTCCCAAAGATCAAGGCACACGGACACTGAAAGCTAATGTCATCGCCGCCGGGGCCTGTGCAATTTTGCACTTTAACGTCGAAGTAGCAACCAGTGCACTGCGCCGCACACCACTGGTCCAAGGTTGTGACCATGGCATTGGTATAGGGTCGTCCAGGATAGCCAATCGCCTGTATATTGGTGGGCGGCGGATAGAGGCACTCTTTGGTGCAGGCGGTGCCGTAACGGCCACAGAAGTAGTCGACCTCCTCCGGGCGACACGGCAGATTGATGTAGTCATATTGACAGGGCGGTTCGCCCGGTTCTTGAAACTCGGGTGGGGCATTGGCCGTGCAGACGCAGGCCGAGGCGTCAAAAGTGCAGCCCGTGTAGCCGCCCCCATTTGTATAACCGGTGCAAACGCCCACGAGCGGATCCGAGACGGCGTGAAATGGCCCGCAAACGGCGGTCGTTTGTTCTGGCGTCGAACTCACGTCCGTGAATACAGTATCAAAACAGGTGGAGTTGAGGTACCAACAGGTGGCCGGTGCGGGGGGGCAGTACCAAACGCACGGCTCCACATCCGAACAATAGGCCAGAAATTCGGCAGTCGTGCACATTCGTCCGGCCCGTAAGCATTCGCCCAGCACACAGTTGTCGCCCATGGCACAGGCATTCCCACATGATCCGCAGTTCAGGGCATCGTTTTGTAGGTTGAAACACGCGCCGGGTGGGTCGCAACAAGTACTGTTGATGGCATTCGATGTGCAGTTGGCATCGGGACACGCATAGTCCACACAAACTCCGTCCAACAACGCCATTTCTGGCGGGCATTTGCACGCGCCGTCCACAAACGTCTGTTGTGGCCCACAACACGTGTTATTCACCGAATTGTACGTATCCTGTGCGCAACACACTTTGCCGTTCCCGGATGGTGCGCTCGCCGGACAGGGACCGCATTCGTATCCAACAGACATTGGTTGGAATACGCTGTTGTTGTTGATGCCCATTCTGCCCACAGAATCGAAGACGAGTACGTAATTCGTACAAGTCGATCCACCGTCGCTCGAGTTGTAGCACGGGTAGCGTGCAGCGGCACACTCGTTGTTGTCGAGGCACTTGGCACGAGTGGGGCCGATAAGAACATCCGCATTCTGTATGAACGGATCGAGCAGTTCTCCCGTTGGGTGGAACGGTTCCCCCGGGAAGGGAACGTATCCATCCGTAAGGCGTGGCAACTGACAATTACACGAATATCCTGTGGCATTCTGCCACGGCGAGTTGCACGGGAACAGGTCGGGCGGGACCACACTCTCGGTGTTAAATTTGACGGCCTGATAGACGCAGACTACGCTGCAGACCACCCAGCAGACTTCGGTGTTGTACTGCGAATCGGGGCCGTAGGCATACCCAGTCCGGTTGACACATGGCACTTGGCCATCCGTTTCACTCCCGTCTGCCCACAAAGGCTTCGTCGGGGGCGGAAAGTAGTGAATTCCAGCCGCCGACTACACACACACACACATGCGCGCGCGAGATGACAAGCACGGGCAGGTCGGGACGTCAGGTGTTTCAAAGCACACGCGACACGTGCGGCTACGGGTTGGATCAGGATGCGTACCGCCGTCGCCGCCATCAGCATCGCGACCATCAGGCGAACAACATCCCGCATCGGTTGGAATGTTATCGGAAGTTGATTCTGAGAGCACACATGCGGGCAGAAAGAAGGCGAGAGGGAGGGACGATGAAACATGTGACTAGGATGAACAGAAGTGTCACTTCGATGGGGCGCGACCCTCTATCTCCTCTGGATTTTTTTGTCTCGTTGCGTGTGGGCGATTGCATTCGCGAGAGGGAAAACAAACAGTTAAAGTCCGATCGCTTTAAGTGTGAAATTGAGATTGCCATATGGACCGCCGAATCACGTCCTGGTACCCATTGAGGTTTTATTCCGTCTTTCGTCGCGGCACTCTCTCACTTATTCACGCTTTCTGCATGCGCTCCCCGCGCTCACCCTCCGTATCAGATGAGCGTTCGGAAAGTTTTACCTGTGTATACGGTCATTCTGTGGATCGCGGTGGCCCTGCAGTTGGTTGTCGGCTTCCAACAGATTTCCGTTCGCCAGGAGTTGTACGTTCTCAACGGGCAAGGACCGTTTTATGGCAATAACTCGGTCACCGTGCAATGCGAGCCGGGCGACTATGACAATGGCATCGCCAATTTGGTTTCGGTACTGGGGTTCGACGGCGTCGAGCGCAACGCCTGGATCAAATGCAATCAGGCAGTTCACCTCTATGCCCTGGACATCAAGGGTTATACCTTCTATGACGGCCAACTCCAGTCCTTTATCTATGCACTGGTACCGTCCAACTGGAATTGGAACAATACGAACGGCGCAATGTTTGTGGACCCGCAAGGGCATCCGCTAAATGCACCGCGACCGACCCACGTGGGGATCGGTTCAGGCGCTCCCAGTGTACAATTGGCGCTGGGTGGCTCCTCCCTCCAGGTCGGCGGTACTTATACTAACCCTGACGGCGGCGCCAATGTGGCCCAATGCGGCGCCACACAGGCCGTCAATCAGTTCCTCGGCGGATTCCTATCGGGTTTTCTCGGTCCGACGACCTCTGCCTCCGGATGCGGTGGTCCCTATATCAGCCTCGACAACTTCAACAATTACGTCAAGTCGCAAAACGCAGTCAATGACAAGAACCTGCACGCGTGGGAGGCACAGGACGAGTTCAACAGCGCGGTGAATGACACGGTCTTCATTATTTCTCAAGGGTTAAACGCCGTGAATGCCTCCTTGTATACCATCTCGAGGTATGTGGAAGCCAACAATCAGCTCGTGAAATACAACGCGCAATTGCAGGCCAATACGACGAATTTCGTCACGCGCTTTGCCAACGACGTCAACAAGGACCTGTTGGATCAGAAAGCGGCCATTTCGAAGAGTTTTCAATTGTCGGCGCAATTGGCGGCAAACATGGCCTCGTTTGTAAACCACACCTCCACTGAGTTCGAGCAGGTGACATTGCAAATGGCCCAAAACGATGCCAGTGTGTTGGCACAGCTGGAGGACATAACTGCTCAGATCAATTATCTTGCCAACCAGGCCGTGTTGGACAATTTGGATTTCACCACGCAAATGTTGCGCATGCAATCATTGGTGATCAATTCGAACCAGAACACGCAACTGAAGCGTGACATTGCGCAAATCATGGCCAATTCGATCAATTACCAAATCGAGCAGAAGGGCCGCATGCCGTTTCTTCCGGACTTTGGGACACCGCCGCCCGCCGATATTTCGGACTTGCCCCCGGCAGTGGCGACGACGGCGATCAACGTGATCACGCGTCAATTTCTCTACAACGACCCAATGTTCCCACTCACACAACCTACCCTGGCCGTTATTCAGTTTGCATGGAAATGCAGTACGGCGGTGATCGGCGCCAACCCGACCATCCAGGGCAGTTTCGTTGATACACTCAACTCGCTGCGGCCCGCCAACTGTACTGGTCCCGTCGGTGCGCATCCTTGTCTGTGCTGGGTGGAGGTAACCGACACCCGCGCACCCATCCAATCTGCGGGTGGTGTGCCCGACGCGGATGCGCTTGAGTTTTGGAGGAATGGTATGGTCCCGTCGATCACACCCTACATACCGAACACGGGGACACCGGGTACGCCACTGGTGCTGGGTGGATCGGCGGCCAATATCCGTGCCGGTATCTACGACGGCAGACGGATAACGTCATCCGACGAGTATATTGAGATCTCCGAGGCCATTTGCCGACTCAACATCAGTGATTATTATGTGCTCGATGTGCCAAGCGCCTCTGGCCGCGTATCTCAGATGGCCTACCGCGTTTACTCGGCCTTCAACCATACCTCTATTGTTGCGCCATGGGATAACTCCACTTGCTACATCAACATTCAGAAAGTCATGCAACCACCAGTTAAAGGACCGTACCCGCCGTTCTATGCCGAAATGCAATTCGCGCAAACAGCATACAACTTGGCCATCCAACAGGTGGATCCGGTGGTCCTTTTCGGCAGCGTGCCCAATCGCTTGACGTGGGACATGGAGCCAACGGCAACGCTAGCAGGAGGTGTGGTGAATGCCATATGGCGCTATTACTATATGGCTTTTGTCCCATTGACATTGACCAACCCGGCGACGGCACCTTATTATGGTGCAATTCCGGTGTGGCAATTGACGTTCGTCAGCACCACTGCCACCATCTCGGTCAGTTACGACGGTGCAAGTGGGCCGTTCGTCACGTATCCCGCCACAAATGTCTTCAATGCGGCCGAGTCGACTTTGTTCGGAGATGGGTATGTTGGAATGGGCGATCCTATGCTGATGTGGGACGGCACTGCACCCGCATTCAACGCACCGCAACAGGTGCTCGCACTCAATCCAACCAAGCCCGGGGTCTGCGGTACGCCGATCTACAACATGATGAACGCGCCGCAGAACATGACGTACATGGCATGGGTGAACAATGCTGGGATCGCCTACGACCATCGTTGTGGTAGCAACGTGGCGCGCTTCTATGAGACGGCGCTTATCGATTCGGGCCCGCCGAGCGGCATCGGCCAATGCGATGCCAATCCCAATCTGCGGAATCCGACGGCCTCCGGAACGCTGTGCAACACATTGACCAACTATGTGGTCACGCCCAATCAGGACGGAACACTCATCACACTGGCACTGGCGGCACGCGGCACCAGTTCGACCAGTGGTGATTTCGTGCAGGGCATTGTCACGCTGCCAGCGGGCGAGGTGCGGGATGTCGTCAACACCGCGTGCCCCACCGCGACACAGGTGATCACCGGCTACAACACCATCCAAGTGGTGTTTACCAATGGATTGACGAAGCCCAACACCATCCGCGTGACGCGTCTGGGACAATGCCCCGTCACCCAACGTCTGACATTGCCACCACTCGGTCCTGGCTCACCGTTTATTGTCGCCTATTGTCCGGGGACACCCGAAGGGCAAGAAGAGCAATTGCGGGTTGAGACTTTGGGTGCGGGCGATGTGGTGTTGACTGTCTGCAACCTGGTGAACGTTACCGTCGATTATCAACAACAGGGAATATTGCAATCCCCGGCCACGGCTGAATCTGTCCGACAATATTCCAGTATCAGCATCGATCAGACGTCGACCACGCAACAAGCCATTCTAACGGCATACGTGCGACAGACCTTCGCCGCCGTCGTTGGTATGTATTCGACACAGTTGAAAGCCGGTTTGCAAATCCCTCAGGCGTCGCTGGATTCGCTGAGAGATCAATACAATGCGTTCGTGGAGATCAATCGAAACGCACAGGAGGCGCTGGCCAACAACACCAACCGTGCAATTGCCAACTACAGTGGTCACGCGCAAGACTATGAGACGTACTACTTGCAAAACGCGGCGTTGGCTGGCGCCGCACGAGACGAGATGGAGCATCTATTTAACGAACTCAACGAACAAAACGCGCGTGTGTCGCAGACGGGAGAAGCCTTGTCCCAACAAGCGCTGATCATTAGCGGTAAAACTGGTGCCGTCGCCTCGAACGTCACCACGTTGGCAGAGTATACGAACCGGACGGCCAACTTCCACCTCGACGATGGATCGCCGATTACTTTGGGCGACTTGTTGGGAGAATTCATCAGTGGATTCGCCGAAGGCATCGGCGATGGCGCGGAGGCACTGGCGAAAGCGGCTGGCAGCGCCCTCAAAAGCATCGCCGAAATACCTGCGGGGCTTCTGCGGAATTTGATCACCACCATCCTTGGTCCCATCATCATTTTGGTGCTTTGTGGCCTGGTAGTGGCTCTCGCCGCCTGGGACATCGGGTTGACCGTCATCGTCAAGAAACTCTTGGATCGGGTTGGGCGTCTCGAGGCGGCACTGGGTATCAACCGCGGCGACCTTGTATCGGAAATGGGAGTGCCAGGCGTCTCAAATCTGCTTCGATCGTCGCAATCGCGAACCTTGGCGCGCCCCCCCTCCACCTCCCTGGCAGTTGATCTTGGGCATCCTGCCGCCGTCGCGGAGCCGACTCCGGCGCCGTCGCAACCGCAGATGGCTCAAATGCTCTCGAATCAATCGGCGAGAGTTGGCGGGGCTGTGGGAAGGAAAGGTCCGGCGAGTCATGTTTATGAGGAAGATGACCGGTTGATGAGCGACGATGATGAGTTTGACCCGCGCGCGCCATTGGATGATCACCGGCTGAGCGCAAACGAATAATCTATTCGCATCTCGCTCTCTCTCTGTTTCCAATCCCCCTCCTTTCCTCCCTCCGTCGTTGGATTCGATCAATCTCGCTCGATGTGTATCGTTGTATAGAGAGGGCACTGGCTCGCGCAGTTGTGTTTGCTGTAGCACGATAACAAATCAAAACAATAAACAATGCATTTTTACGAAGTTTGTTTGTTGAACATGCATCTGAACCCGCATTGATGAGAAACGATGAGAAACAAAGAGAAACAGGGAACGGGAGGGGATTTTGCTCGCGGACGAATCAATCCGTTACGCGTCGATGGTGGGTTTGGGGAGACCCTCGAATGCACGGCAGTCTTTGGTCTTGTGACCCAGCGAACCGCATTCCACGCAGCGGCGTTCCGGGCAGGAATGGTAGAGATGACCGATCCCGTGGCAATAGAAGCATCCTCCGTTCGGCGCTTGCTGTCGTCGGTAAAACGGGTTGAGCATTGCCACACCGTGGGCGAACGAACAGTGCTGACCGTATGCGCAACCTCCGTCGCGGTTGTAGTTCCTGCAGATCTCGCGACGCCAACGATGACAGTTGGCGGCGTTGTGGTACGGACCACCGCACTTCGAACAGTGCCCAGGTTCGACACGCACATGAGCTTTCTCATCGGAATCGAAGGGCGTCTTCGGGGCATGCGCATAACCTTGTGCCACACCATATCCATAGGGGTTGCACGATGTGCTCATCGGCGTCGTCGGCGGCGCGCGGCAATGGTCTGGCACAGCAGCGAACAGGATCGGAATGAAGGGGGCCGCATTCCGGTTGAGGAGGCGAGACTCACCTGTGGGCATGTGGGTCACGGTTCCCACGAAATATGGGACGGGGCTCTGCACGCCCGCGGTAGAATTAAGCGTCACAGCGGGGCCCGGACCCGGAGCCGGACCCGGGCTCGGAGCGACAGGTTGGTCCGAGATCGGGGGCGCGACGAAACCCGATCCCGCGATCGGCCACGGCCCCATGGTCGGTTCGTAATCGGGGCAGAGGGGTTGTTGAGGTCCATACGCATTGTGCGTAACCAACGATTGGGTACAGTCATAAAGAGGAAGGGGTCCGGGAGGGAACGGGAGTTGGAACGACGCCGGCGGGGTGTAAGCCGATTGTTGTTGATAGAACGTCAACTCCAATTGCGCTTTGATCGAAAGCAACAACTGCTGCTGGTCCTGCAGCAAGTTGTAGATCGTCGGCTCTTCATTGTTCACCGTCGAATCGTCCGAAACCGTCTCATACGAGACAGAGGAATGGTCCGTATCAGGCGATGCCACCATCATCGAGGCATTGCGCGCCGCCGGCGGGAGGTACAGCGGAGGCAACTCCGGATTCATGTAAAAGTTACCAATCTCATCGGCCGGGAGCGAGCTCATCTAAAAACACAGACAGATGGGAGTCAGATGGAGAAGGGGGTGGGAGCGGAAGCACGGTTAGGACAAGGTACGGGACATAACGCACGTTCGCACATCATCAGTCAGACACGACGGCCCTTTATATGACCAAGTTCGTGAAAAACCACGAAACCAACGACTCCCACGAATCGGGCAGCGCGCCTTCGCGAATCCCCGCCACTTCCATGAAGACATTCGACAACCCGACAGCCGGTAGGACGACCTCGCGTCGAAGGGGGTCGAAATGGAGGTCGCAGTTGAAGGCGGGCAGCAGCTCGCAGAGATAGGCGTGCACTTCGCGATCGGTCCATTTCTGAAAGATTGCCGAACGTTTGCGCGCGTCGTTAACCAGATTTGGATCGGCCACGAAATCTGACTCCATCTCCTGTTTGGGAGTTACGTACCCCGTCACGCGGGCGCACCCCACCATGTAAAGGCGGATGCATCTTTCGACGATTTGCGCCTCTGTGGAGAGTCGCGTCGACCCGTCTCGACCTGCCCACCGAACACATGACATCTTTTCACAGAGACGGCGCCGGCTCTCTGACATGCCTGAGAAATGCGAATTGCGGCGTGGGGTGTTACGCACACCAGTTACGAGCGCTCGGGTCCCTGCGACCTCGCCTTGATGGAGCATTTTGATATAGGCCCACGTGCGTCCGTCGTGCACATCATTCCACCAATCCGTGCCCGGTTTGACGTATCTGTTGAACTCACTGACGGCTCCCGTCGGCGCCGGAGCCTCGAGTCGCAGTTGAAAGCTCCACTTGAGATCCGTCGTGCCTTTCTCATCGAACACAGGTACCGTATACTCGATTGCGACACCGAGACGTTTCGTTCGTTGCGCCTCCATCGCTTCTCGGAAGCGACGACACTCAGCGTCCAACAGATTCTGTCGATGCGCCAGAGCTTCGAGAGTGTTGCGCTGCATTCGCAGTTTCCGCGGCTTGAAGCGATGCCTGGCTCGTCGCGTCATCGTCGGGGCGATCGGTTTGACATCCCGGCCGACGAGGGGCATCACATCTCCATACAGACCCTGTCCAGCGGCAATGCGTTCCGAGATGGACCCATTGGAGAAGGGGGCTCGGTTTTCGGTCATGAAATTGAGTTTCGACTCCCAGTCGTTGCCGTAGATGAGCGCATGCAAGACTCCTACTCCTCCAGCGGCAATGCGTTTCGATATGGACCCTTCAGAGATGGCGACTCGGTTTTTGGTCATGAAGTTGACTTTGTTGGACTCCCAGTCGTTGCGATAGATGAGCGGTGCACAGGCAATCTGAAACTCCCTGATGAACTTGTGTTGTGCGTGCATCTTGCGCAGGCGTGCCACACGTGCTATCTCATTGTGAGCGGCGGAAATGCGCAGGTAGTGGGCTTCTGCCTCCGACATCTTCAGCTCGCCGCGCTCGTTTGGGGCGCGATTCATTCTGCTTGGCATCAGACAACAATTGGGGCGCGATATAGAAACGGAAAGGAGGGAGGTCAGTTGACAGGTCAGAATCAGGGAAAGAGGTGACAAGAGGAGGTGCTGTTCGTTTGTTGTTGTTGTTCGCAAACCAAAACAGCCACACCCATTGTTAACTCCCGTAATTCAAACGGCGCGCACAGCGAGATGCAGACGACGCCTGTGTTGTCACCGCCAAGTTCGTCACGAGACGCGTGGGCGAGGGCGATTCTTGCAATTTTAGGCAGTCCGTCGGCTTCCACCGTGCCTTCTCCGGGGAATTGGCCGGTAGATTGGCGCAGCGTGCACATCGGCATGCAGGGGGAGGCACCTTCTCCATGGTATACCGCAGTGCGGATTTGCACGCCACACAGACAAATGCCTGCCGGCATTGGTAGAACTCAGATCGCTGGGTTCGCACGTCGATCGGGGCATGGCAACTTGCCGTGTGGCAGATCACCGTGGTCAGGAGGGTACCCGCCGAGGTTCGGTAGGTCGAGACGGTCAGATTGTGGCACTTGGGACAGTCGAACACACCCATTTCCACCTCCTGAACAACAGTCGCGGCATGTTTGCCATCGTGACAGACGCCAGCTGGCGCCGCGCGTGCACTCAGCTCGCCTGACGTTCGCACCTGCAACCACGCAAGCATCAGAGTTAAACGAGTCGGCAAATGTAACCTGTGGCGGGTTGGACATGTTGTGGATGACCGAAAGAAAAAAGAAATTTTTATGTGTCGTTGCTTGCGGCTGCCACAGCCATTGCCACTGCCGCGCTTGTCTCGAAATCAATCAGACCAGCCTGCATCAGGAACCCAAGATCACTGTCGAGAGTTTTCATGAATTCAATCATTTCAAAGAACGAGTCGGGTTGTTCATTATGAAGAAAGTAAGAGGCAAGAATAAAGAGAAGGAAGGTGATGGTTTGTTTCGCTGCCGAACCGTGAAGCGCATCGGCAATAAGACCGAGCACGAGCATCGTCGAGGAGGGGCCCTCCTCACAACACCGGCTGAGTTCTTGCGCCTTGTGCTGTTTCCATAGAACGGTACCCCGATCTGTGATGCGAACGACCTGGTCGCCAATGGATCGACCTATACGCGTACAGGCCTCCTGAATACGACGACTAGTCATCTACAACCAACAGGTGGGGTTACGGTCGTGAGATATGACAACACAACGATTCACCAATAAACAAAAATGTCGAGTCAACAACCGCGATGACGTGTGCAAATCAATGCAGCTTTATTCGGTTCTGTACAGCATAGTGGGCCGGCGTCGCTCTCCATCAGTGCCCGATCATTCGAACAACTGTCCCACTCCCTTGAGCGGCGACGCCTGTATAGAACGCGCGCAACGGGCGCCGCGAGCCCACGCCATCAACTCTTCAAACGTGGCCTCCTCGATGATCACGCCATGACCCTGCCAACCATCGTTCACCGGGAAGGCACTCTTAGCAAAAGACAAACCCCAGCTGCCGACACATTCACCCTCTTTGAGCTCCGGGACGGTGCGAATAAACCAACGCGAGGCCATCCGGTTGCTGTCACTGGCCATGACCTGAATAATGAGAACAGGCATCGAAGATGACTTGCAAAACGGAGCAAATGAAAAAGGAGTGGATGGATCGATGCCAGAATTGAGTCAGTATTGGAGCGGGCAGAATGAGATTCGTTCGATGTGGCGCGCCCCTCTGCAAGATCGTCGATGGTTTATATCTGCTCCAATTCTGGTTCCAGATCGAACTGCCATTCGAATGCTCCGCTGCTGGCGGCGCCGTCGCTGTCGCCGCTGCCACTGACACTGCGACTGCGACTACGGGGTATCTGAGTTGCACGCGGAGCAGACCATTCGTCACCGATATGGACGTGGGGACGCAGAACGGTCGACGGCAAATCTTCCAAATCGGACCCCATGGCAAACGTATGAAAGCTCATATGATGACATGTATCGTTGGGGGAGACGGGGAGCTCGATGGATTCAATTTCGCCGGCGATTCGTATCGTCGAGGAAAGACGCTCAACCGTAATGGTTTCGCCCATTCCATATGCAAATCGGTCGTCGGACTGCCATTGACTCGGAGAGAGTTGTACAGGGCATCGACGATAGCCACCCTCGTCAGCGGAGGCGGTTCTCTTCCAGACGTGTATCGTATCGTGACGCAGGGCGATCCAACCGTTCGAAATACGAATCCGCAGTCGCTCCCCGGACGGTATTTGGGAGAGGCAAAAATCAAAACCGCCTGAAAATTTCCAGTAACGCAAACGTCGACGACTTACCGCAAATCTCGCAACGATCTCCGTTAAGTCCGGAAGGAGCCCGGTCGTCTGTTGAATAACCGACGGGAGATCTTTCTGCTGCTGCATTACATAGATGTGTCGTTCCTCATCATCGGGGCTCGGCCGCCGCCGATGACACGAAAACGGAAGGTCCGTTTCGAACTTAACCTGATCAAAGCGACGACGCTCCCGGGCGTCCCTGCAGACTTCGATTACAGCCCGGAGCAAAAGGAGAATAATGCACACCCAAGCCCACATCATTTGTCTGTCTACTTGTCTGCGCGCCAAAGGAAGAAGGCGAGACGGATAGCGATGGACGGTTAGCGAGTTCAATGAAGGGCATCAGCTGACTCGAGCACAATAGATAAAAAGATACGAAACACGCATGCATATGAGTTTTATTTATTTGGGTTTACGGCGCCCGCCGCCAGAGTCGCGCAGGCGCCCAATACGCGAGGCAAGCGAACGAGCTTGTCGCATCGCGGCTGCATCGCGCTTCGCATCAGCCAACGATCTGCGCTCTTCAACCGTCAATGTGCTGCCCCGCGCAAGTTTAACCGCCAGCGCAGTCATGTTGGGGTGTGCTTTCAACTGATTTGCCTCGAACGCCTCGTCGTCCATTTCTTTCTTGAGAATGCGGCTCAGGACCACCTCGGACGGATTGTTCTTAACGGTCTCCAGGAAGGGCATCTCGATGGTCCACGGGCTCGCAACAATGCCAAACAGACGCTCCAGACGACGCGCGATGATATAGAGGCAGATCGTACACATGCTGCACACATAGCCGCCTTGCCAGAACGCGCAGCGTTTGATGTCGATCGTGGCATGCGTTCCACAGCCGGGGAACGCACAAATGCTGACCAGCGAGTTGCGATACTCGATGGCATACCCGATGGCTGGATATTGCACCAGACTCCCGTACAGATAGCACGCCTTGTCGCCGAAGATCGAACTCTCATTGCACATCACCCGCGGCCGAGAACGCTCCCACGGCACATTCTTTTCCTCTTGATGCGTGATGAACGACCGGAGGGAGGGCGTCCACCCTTCGCGCTTGACGTTAATGTTGCGCACATTCGACGCCCAGCGTGTCGAGATGCGCTGCCGGTCGCACTCGATGACTGTCGTGCGAATCCGCGCACAAGCCAGACAGTAGAGGAAGAACCGCAAATCGGGTCGGGACGCTGTGGCCACCAGCTGTGCTTCCAGCTGCTGGCGCGACAGTGGCCGAAGTATCAGGCTCGTGCGTCGCTCCCACAGCGCGGCGAAGGTTTGAATCACGCTGTAGGTCATCGGATAGAACTGGCACATCTGTGTGCAGAGGGCGTCGATGTGTTGTGCACGCGCGTGCCCAAACACCATCGCATCGAAAAGGTCGATCGCCGCCGGCGAGGCGCCGAACTCGGGAAGAATGGCTCGCAGCATGTACTCGGGCTTGGGACAGAACGGGTCCAGCCGCGTCATCACGAGCTCCTGGAGCACGTCAAACTGTTGACGCGTGACAGTCAACTCGGCGACCGTGTCGTCTTCATAAACACAACGGCCCTCCGAGTCGTAAAAATCGAAGCGGTGGTAGGAGGCAATGATCATGGCAATCGAAGTCGGCATACGGTGCGTGGCGATCGCCATGTTATAGAACCGTTCGGGCCAGCGTGCATAGTTTAGAGCAGAAGGCTCGAAATACCGGGCCGCGTACGTCGTGATCCATTGCGACACCTCGCGTCGGAGGTGCGCGACGACTGAGGCGTGGCAGGACGGGATCGTGCGAAAACGCGCGCGCAACTCCGTCATGAACCCGAGTTTGCTTTTGCCATAGTTGCGTTTGAGCATGACCGCGTGACTTCGCGGGTGTATGATCTTATCCATCTCCCGCAGCAGCGGCATGAGTGTGACCGGTGCGCGCCCATGCAGCAACACATCGGGCGTGAAGATGAGGAGGCGCGCGCGATCAAACATCTCACGACTCTTGTCGACGATCGAGTTGATCTCGCGTTCCAGAGCCACCAGGTCCGACTCGGAGGCGTGCATAGTTTTGCGGTGTTCTCGGATGACTTCGGAGTAACGACACGCCCAGTCCATATACTGTCTGACCACGTGCTGCAGGAGCGTCGGTTGACAGGCAAAGAGGAACTCAAAGAACCAAGACGATTCGAGGTTCGCTTCAGCGCGGGACTTCATCCTGAACCAGGCATGACTCAGGAGCGCCCGGAAGGCGAGCCCCGGATGCGAGTCGATATCGAAATGTTCGTAATTGCCGAGTAGCGAACACATGAATGCGCGAATCACGAACTCACGTTGCCGTAGGTCGAAGCGCTGCTGCGAGACGTATTGTGACTTCCACATCCGCACCTTCGAACGGCTGGCCGAGCATTTGTCGAGCAAATAAAGAATGGGAGCGCGCGAACGATTGGCACCCGAGGCCGGTCGGTACACATCCGCGACACAACTCATCGTGCCCATGGCACCGAGAGAGAACTCCGTCACCGCGTCCGCCACGCCGTCCCACGAGCGTAGCAAACGATCGGATATGTCGGCCATGCGGAGCACGAAGGCATCCGGAAGGGGAGATCGGCCACAGTACATCGAGAGGTAGCCGTGAACCACCTTGAAGGGTAGCCACCACAAGCGGTCCATCAGTTGATTGATGTGGAAGATGGCCGATTGAGCCAACCGCAACTGATCCGGTGTAACCGATGCTTTGGGTTTTGTTTTGCGCTCCGTGGCCGAGGTGGATGACGACGACGAACCGGAAGCGCCGCGCGCCGCCGCAGCCGAAGACGACGACGACTTGGGTCTGCCTTTGCGCGCCTTTTCCGTGAAGACGGCGGCAAGGTGGGCGACGTCGCGCAGTCCCTCACTTGGGGTCAGCATGGGCGACCGATCGCCTCCTTCGACCCACTGATGCAATACTTTGTGCAACAGACGATGCAGTATCAACCAGCGCTGAATGTGAATGCTGTCGGCGAAAGTGAGGAACTCTGTCCGGGCCAGGCAGGCGAGGAAGGTGCTGAGCGTGATCTCCTTCATCCGAACGGTGTCCTCAGCCTGATTTGGCGTTGTGGGGGAGATCACCGCCAGACCGATGTCGCGCACCACGCTGATGAAGTGCATCAACGCGCGGCGGGAAGGCTCGCGCGCCATGTTCTCCGGGTTCGAGATAAATCGTTTCGCATCGAGCCCGCGGCGCAACACGATGACGCGCCACGGCGAGTAGAGGTTGGTATCGTTGGCTAAACGAGCGATATCTCGACGCTCGTCGTCATTTGCGATGCGATCCATCTCGAAGATCACGGTGCGAAATGCCGCCCCGGAGACGATGTCATTGATTTGGAGTTGTTGAGCGTTTTGGGACAGCCAACGTAGCGAACCACTGCTCGTAGTGGATTCGGCTACCAGGCCGGCCTCCGACGAAAAGAACGGGTCGTTCCCATTCCGAGTCTTGTCTCTCCCTGTTTGTTTTTCCGGTTTCCGTTTGGTTTTATCGCGATGCGCGGTCCGCGGCGTCTCAAGCGGCGCGGTACGGCGTTCTTGTGCGTACTGAGCGGCGTCGAGAATGTCGCGCTCTGCTGTCAATTTGATGCGCTTCGCATTGGGTGTGCTCGACCGCGCGTCATTGAGACCCGCCGATGTTGCGCCGAGTGTGGTGGTGGTGGCATCGGTGGATTGAACTTTGAGCGATCGGGTGCGTTGTCGCGTCTCGTGAATTGCATGAGCCACACACGTCATAACGGATTCGAAATTGATTTCTTCGTGCGGATTGACCGTAGAGGAGGAGGAGGAAGAGGAAGAGGAAGAGGAAGACTTGGAATCATCGGGCATTGATGGAGCCAAGGCGATGGCGGCGGCGGACGCAACGGCAGAAGTAACTGCCGAAGTCGTTGTGCGTGCCAACTGCTTGCGTATCTCCATGAATGCCTCAGGTTCGTCGGGGCGTCGACTGCCCCTTATCAAAAATTTAGCCGCATGATGGGTGCGTCGATTCCATCGGCTGCGGCGGCGGCGGCGGCGCCCGAGGAGGCCGAGGTCGAAGCCGAGGCTGAGGCCGACGCCGACACCGACACCGGTCTGGGCGTATCAGACGAGTCGTTCATGTTGCTGAGCTGCAGCGCCGCCAGCATGCCGCTCTTCAGGGATGCGATGCTTGCTGCGGTGGCTGCGGAGGCCAACCGGCGCTTGCCTTCCTTCTGAATGGCCTCGTGTCCCTTGGGCGTCTGCATCTCGCCCCCGCCGGTGGCAGCATCGGCAGCACCTCCGCCGCGGCCATGCTCATCTGTGCGCGTGCGCATCTTGGCTTTAACTTCGGCCAGCTCTCGGGCCGTCGCCGCAGCCTCGTTCGTCGTGCGTTCTCGATCGGAAACGGTCACGGGCAACGACAATGCGCTTGGGTTTTCACCGAATTTGGCCGGATTCCTCCAAATCATCCTTCGCAAATTCATGAAGAACCGGCCGTGTTGATCCCGATCGATGCTCATCAGACGCGTCATCCCATCCAACATCGGGCCGGCCAGTCCGCTCGGTCGCTTGTTCGGCAAGGTTGCGCCGTGCAGGCAACTGTCATTGAAACCGCCCATCTGGTTCGACTTGACACAGAAGACGGCATTGGCGATCAAAAGGCCGCGGTGACTCCCGGGCTTCTCGGAGCGGTTGAGCTGAACGGCATCGCTGGTCGCCTTGACCAAGCACATGACACACGGACGCGAGCCGACGCCGCTGCTCAGG
This sequence comes from uncultured Phycisphaeraceae bacterium, assembly GCA_964527265.1. Classification (GTDB taxonomy): domain Bacteria; phylum Planctomycetota; class Phycisphaerae; order Phycisphaerales; family Phycisphaeraceae; genus CAZGOM01. The sequence continues at coordinate 48,366 of CAZGOM010000021.1, forward strand.
AGATCCTGCAATGCAGCCGTGCCCCGCTGAATCAGGTCGCGGTACTCCGTGGGATGCATGTAGACCATCAACGGGTTCTTCGTGGAGACGGTCGCGTCGAGATTGGTCAGAAACGAACACTTATCGCCACACCGGCAGGGCGGGAAGACTCGATAGACCGGCTGATCCTTCTCTTCTGTTCCAGCCCTCTCCACCAAACCGTCAATGTCGAACATCGGGGTCACGATATGTCGTCCGGACTCGGCATAGAGCCGTTGCACGTGTGCGGCGTCCCACACCGGCAAACTGACGCGCTGTGACATAATCGCGTCCCGCACGATGTTCGGATCATCAATATCGCCGTACAATTTGGTACGCAGAATCACGTCGCCGAGAAGATCCTTGATGAGCGCACAGAGTGTGTCCATCTGCGGGCACCGATTGATCTCTTCCGACTGCAGGGAAGTCGGCTTGGCACCGATGTTGACAGACCGATCCGCATACCGACCCTCGTCCATCACACGAATATCGGTGACTTGGTTGGAAATCTGTCTAAGCCGTTTGGACAGCTCCGCAGGCGTCACGTCGTGCCTTGCCATCGCCTCGACGACCGCATCGCTGGCCGTCTTCATGGATGCTTGGTGGGCCATTCGCGCCTGTTTCACCTGTTCGTAAATGGACGGCGGTGTGTTGCCCCCTCCTGCCGCCGCACTGGAGGCGTTGTTTTTTTTTGTTGAAGTGCGGCCACTTCCGCCTCCACCTCCACCACCGCCGCCACCACCACCACCCCCACCGCCGCCGACACCGCGACCACCCGCACCCCTATCACGAGGTCTCGAATTGGCCGCGGCGGATGCAGAGGTGGACGCTGCCGCCGCTGCAGCAGAAGAGGAGGAAGGTCGTGCTGACATCTTCACGTCACCGTCGTCATCGCCATCCGCCAGTGGCACACTTTCAAAGACTTCGCGGCTGTCACCTGCCTCCGTCTCAGAATAATCCATATCCTCATTGGTGACCGCGACGTTCATTCCGATGGAACTCGCCGCCACGGCCGGTCTGGCATCCGGGCCAGCGTGTGCCGCATAGGGGTCATCGTTATCGGCGTCTTGAGCCGACGCTTCGTCATTGCCACTTCGGTCGCCAGATGATGCCCGATCTTGGTCGGAGTCATCGAAGGCTTCCCAACCCATATCCGCATTCGGCTCATCGTCACCGTAGTCGTCTTCGCCGTGGTCGCCGTCGTTCGCATCTCCGTCGTCGTCGACGTCCGACATTCGGCAGAGATTTAGACTGTACACGAGCGAAAACGGGGGACAGGCAAGCGGAGGGGAGGTCAGCTTTGGTTCGCATAGAGGGATCCCGACCCATCCATTCAACTAAACTCATTCTCTTGATGTCACACCGTAGAAAGGTTTGCGGGTTTATATGGTTGACTTATTCACAAAAAACGACAGACATCTCACCCGTTTCTATACAAACCTTTGGTATGACGTCATGCGGTGACACATGCCCCCTATTTTTAGGGTATA
>CAZGOM010000022.1:0-49231 GCA_964527265.1 uncultured Phycisphaeraceae bacterium
AGACACAAAAGGCTCTTGGAATTTGCGCGCGAAGCGCTCAAACTCGGCAGCAGCAGAGAAAGCAGCATGCCGATGATGGCGATGACCACCAGCAGTTCCACGAGAGTGAATCCCCGGGAACGCATCAAAGAAATCGAAAAATTCATCATCAATCCTTGTTGGTTGTCGAAGCGAAAGAAATGGGACAAGAGGTTGATCCGGAAACCAGAGCCGGCGATATCTCCACACGAGCCCCAGGCGCAGAGGATGCCACACAGTCACGCAGGAGGCGGGCTCCCTGACGGCCAATTTCCTGCATGGGCATTGAGATATGAGTAAACAACATATTGCGGGCAGACCGTCCCAGGGCTTCAAAGCCCAGCACGCTCATCTCCCGGGGAACATTGATGCCAAGGCGGCCCAGCGCTGCGCAAACCTGGCTGGTCCATTCAAATTCGCTGGTAATGATCGCAGTGACGCCACGATGGCCAATGAGCCATTTAGAGAGGAGACGGGGGTGCTCTTCCTGATGGCGCTGATAAAGATCCCAGGCTTTGTGGACATCACCCGGCACGCTGTAGACGTCCTTGGGCTGAATGGGAAAGACATCACGCGGAAATGCGACCAGACCAGGATCAAGGTCCAAACCCGCTTCCCGGGCCCCCTTCTGAAAACCCTCCAGTTGCTTGCGCTGATAGCCATGCAGCATGCTGCCCGCAAAATAGGCCACACGGCGGTGTCCAAGCGTCGCGATGTGATGGGCAGCCAAAGCACCCGCACCCAAAAAATCAATATTCACGGCATGCGCGGGACTGGCGCACTGGTGATCACCCAGAATGACATATTGCGCACCTGTGGCGGCGACTCGGGCAAGCGCCTCCTCATCGACATTTCCAAATAAAAGCCATGCATCCACCAATCCCGACTGGACTAGGCGGTCAAATTTCGACCAATCCTGGCTTTCACTGATGCGGACCAGCACAAGCGACGCGGAAAGCCTCGCAAGCTCCTCCTCAATACCCCCCACCACGGACAAAAACACCGCCTCACCACCTACATGTACGTCAAGGAAATAGAGCAATCCGACTTGACCAAAAGACGTCACACGAGCGTCTGAGCGCATCCCCGCAAGCCTCCGCGCCGCATGATTGGCCACAAAACCAAGCCGCCGCGCCGCCTCAGCCACACGCTCCTTGGTGGAAACCGCCACACGAGGATGATCGTTAAGCGCCAACGCCGCCGTCGCCAGCGAAACACCCGCCGCCTTGGCCACATCCTCACGCGTGACAACACGCGCAGGTTTTGGTGTTTTCATATCGAGCACCATGGAAGCATCTTACACTGAATGCAACACGTATTGCAACTATTTATTACTGGTATTCAAACGCTGAAGCGCCAATACAAACCAGAAGTTCTTCTGCGGCCATCGAGGTCACAGAAAAATAAGTGTTATTCAACCCGTTGTTTACCGGAGGCTGCGTGTGAGTACACGCTTACCCCCGCCTACGTGTTGCAGCCCCTTTTGAGGGGCACAGAAAATGCGCGATGGCTCTTAATTTGCTTCATCACCCCGGCCGAACGCACCTGAAACCGGCGTTGGTTGCACTGGAATCAGGCGTATTACCCATGCGGGCGGAGACGCGATAGCGGTTGCAGTAGCTCTTATGGCAAAGATATGATCCGCCGCGCTGAACCCTTCGGTCTGACTTTTCAGGCCCTTTGGGGTTGATGCGTGTGAGGTCCGAAGCCTCCGCGTGCCAGGTGGTGCTGAAAGCATCAGAACACCATTCCCAGACGTTTCCGGATGTGTTGTAGAGGCCAAACCCGTTAGGTTGGTAAGCATCGACCGGACATGTGCCTTTGTAACCGTCCTCACCCATGTCGTGGTCAGGAAACTTCCCCTGCCAGACATTGCAGCGATGCTTGCCGCCCGGAGTCAGTTCATCTCCCCAAGGAAGGAGCTTGCTGACCAATCCCCCACGCGCGGCATACTCCCATTCCGCCTCCGTCGGCAGCCTCAGCCCCGCCCAGGCGCAATATGCCTCCGCATCCAGGTGGCTCACATGTACCACGGGATGGTTTCCCAAACCTTTTAAGTCGGACTTCTCGCCAAATGGCCGTTTCCAGCAGGCGCCCGGGACGCTGAGCCACCACTCCAGCCCGACCACCGCACGAGTACGAACGAGGCTTTTGGCGTATTTGGGCGGAAGGTGGCCATAGAAGACAAAAGAATTGCCGAATCTTTCCGCCTGGGTTTTATAGCCGGTGGCATCGACGAAGGCCTTGAAGCGGTCATTGGTGACACAGAAAGCGTCGATTTCAAACGGCGAAAGCTGCACGGTGCGCTGCGGGCCCTCGGCATCCTGTCCAAATGCCTGCAGGCCGTCGTAACCCATTTGAAACTCGCCGCCAGGAAGTTTAATCAGGGAGGCGAAATGCTCCGCCCCGGGCGCTTTGGGCTCAGCTTTCGCCCCCGCGGAAATCGACAAACCCACCGTTTGCCCAGTGGGGGACGAAGGAACGCAACATGCCTGATTCTCCTGATCCATGATCAAGCCCCCCACCCGGAATGCATGCGCGAACCGGTGGGCTGTGCCTGGATAATCGCGGCTTCCGCGGTCAAGAGCGCATCCCAACGGGCGTCCACTTCGTCGACCGGCAGCACCATCTGGGCAAGTTCCACAAAGGTCAGGTAATGGCCACGCTCAGAGGCGCAGAGGCCTCCATAAAACCTGGCGAGATCCGCCGGAGCATGACGCGCCAGAATCTCAAAACGTTCGCATGAACGCACTTCGATGAGGGCGGAGATAAGAAGCCGATCGACCAATTCACGATTGCCGTTGCCCGCCCGCACCAGTTTCCTGAGGTCAGAGGCGTAGGGGTTGGCATGGTTGCGGTCCATCATCGCGCCACGCTTTTCCAGCAGGCGGGTCACCTGTGCCAGATGTTCGGTTTCATCACGGGCGATGACCGTTAGCACACGTACCCAGTAATGCAGCGGCTGGGCAAGAATCGGGGTTGGCCAGCGGTTAAGCAGCTCCATCGCGTTGCCCGCGGCTTTGCGCTCCAGGTAGGCATGGTCGGAGAGGAGCGCATCCACATCCACCAATGCCATCGCCGCCCAGCTTTCAGGCGTGGCGGCTTTGATAGGGAGGGTTTCGGATGGCGCGGCAGGTGGCATGCCGAGGATTCTATCAATCCGCGCTGAGCGTGGTCAGATACTCTTCCATGGCCTTGCGCTTCTCGTTGATCTGGACCTGACGTGTCTTGATTTCGGTGTTGATCGCGTCGATGCGGTCTTCCTGCACGGCAAGTTTCGTGACGTACTTTTGACCCATCGTCGACTGCGTCCCCACCGTGCTGATGTTCTGCCGTAAGCGGTTTTGCTCCTGGGTGATGGTCGCCAGTTCAGCGGTGAGCTGGTTATTCATGCGTTCCAGTTCGGTCAGCTCCGCGCGCATGGTCATCGCCTTTACCAGCGCTTCTTTGACTTTGGCCGAAAGCTTGGAGCTCTTGATGTGGTAGTCCATATAGCTGGAATCGACATTCAGCAGCGCGACGGATTCATAAATCGGCTGTTCTTCCACCACCTTGAAAAGGCCGGTCTGGCCCGCCGGCACGTTGACGTTGAAGCGAAGGTAATTCGGCGTGGTTTCATCCGCCTTGGCGGGCGCAATCAGCGTGCGGGAATGGTCGCGCGGGTGTTCGACCACAACAATGCGATCCTTCTCCGCGGTGTTTTTGATCTTGTATTCCTGGGTGTAGGTCGCTTTATGCGCGAACTCCAGGACACCCTTGACGATCTTTACATAGGTAAGCGTCTGCGTGGCCGACTGGCTGGGGTCAACCCGCACCGAAAGATCCACGCCATACGTAACCAGGCGTGAATCGTTTTCAGAAAGATTGTCGATCTGCGCATCTCCGGCATAAGCGCCGGCATCGTAAATCGCCACCGGCCCGGTGAGCAGTTTCATGCCGGTGTCATTGGTGAGGCGCACGCCCGACAACGGATTTTCACGCAGCACGCTGGCGTTGTAAACACTGACTTTATCCGCCTTGATCTGCTTGGAGAGAAGCGCCAGCATGGCCGACTGTCTGCGCGGCATGTTCACCGCATCAGGCAGGGTGTATTTGAAAAGCTCGCCCATCTGGCCGCCCTGGGTGGTGACATCCTGCATGGCGACCATGTTCCTGGGTGCGTTACCGGCCTCTTTGTCGTACGCCGCCATCTCTTCAGTCACCGCGGCCTTCATCATCGGAGCCGCGCTGGGCATCGGTGCCCGTTCCTTCTTGGCCATATCGCGGGAAGCCACCCTATTGGTGGCGCCAAAGGAGCCCGCCCCCCCGCTGAGCGACATCACCTGTTTTTCATTGTCAATCCCAGCCTCTGACAAGCGCGGCCGCAAAAACTGGAAATATTGCGGCTGCACAATCGGCCGCTCCAGATAGAGCGGCGTGTAAAGATCCATCTGGAACGATATCGGCCGACCGGAAACCAGGGACAAACCGACCTTGTTCCAATCATTGTCGGAAGTGTTCTCCACCAGCGCCCAGCCCTGAAGCAGTGGTTTGTCCGTCAGGTCAAGCCGATACGTGCTCTTCCACACCGGCGCTTCCAGCAGGTATCCCACGCGCACCTTGCGCGCACCCTGCCCCTTGAGCTGAATCGTCACTGGCTTGCGCTCAGTGTCGCGCGACGTGGCCACCAGCGCCAACGCCTTGTTGAGCTCTTCTTGAAGCCGCTTATCCAGGATAGTGATGTTGTTCACGGTGCTGAGCGGAACGGAACGGATGCCGTCGGCCGTCACAATGGAAACGATGTAGTCCACCATCTGCATTGGCGGGTTTCCGGGAATCACGCGCGTCTGCGCATCCACCGCCAGCACCTTCCCCTCCACGGCTTCCGGGGCCATCAGGCGCACCGAAACACCCTGAAGCTGCGCCAGGATCTTCTGCATCGACGGGCTGCCGGAAAGATCGACACCAAAGCTTTTGAGCGAGCGGGCGATGGGGTCGTTGCTGGGATAGGTCACGGTGGGCGGCTTGCCCGAATCATCCACCACCACCATGCTTTTTAAGATGTCATTGATCTGATCAGTCTTGAATGGCAGGACAGCGCTGGCATCGCCGGTGACCGTGGCTTCATGCTCAAAATAGGCCACACCGGAGGAATACAAAACCGCCCGCGTCATGGGGAAATCGATGGGCTTGGCCTTTTCGCCCTGGGCCGGGGCTTCCTGGGCATATGCCTCACCCAGGCTCAAGACCTGTGAAGGAACAACAGGGGCAAGAAGCAAGCCCGCAAACAGAAAACCCATCAATGCTTTTTGAATCGTCATGGCCGAAGCCTTTCATCATGTCGTGGAACTACCCCGGCGAAGGACCGCCATCGCCGGCCCCCGTACCCTACACGACGTAGCGTACGCGTGGGTGTTTAGTTTTCCACTTTTTTATCTTCTCGCAAAAATGAAGTTTTGTTATTCTGTCGGTAATCTTCATGACCTTTTCATTCTCAAGAGACCTCTATCATGACCTATAAAGTTTCCGAACAGGACATCGCCGGCTATTACCGCGACGGATACATCGTCTTCCGCCGCATCGTCCCCACCACGCTGATCAAAGAATTGCGCGTTGAGGCCGATAAGGCCGCCGCCATCGTCCGCGCCGCCAACCCCCAGGCCCAGCGCATTCAGCCCCTTCAGGGGCATGACGGCAAAATCAATCTCCAGCCTTTCCGGGATTTTGCCCAGCTTTCTGCCGTACGCGACGCCGTTGAGCAAGTCCTTTCCAAAGAGCAGCAGTGGGCCAAGCTCGATGTCATGGGTATCCTGCTGGAACCGACCCAATATGCTTGGTGCACCTCCTGGCACCGCGACGTCACAGCGGAAAGCTCCCGCCTCCCCCGCGAGGAATTCGAAAGCCTTGTGTTGGACTGGCAGGCCGTCAACCAGATCAACTGCCCGCTATACGACGATGAGTGCACTTGGTTTGTACCCGGCAGTCATATCCGCACACTCGACCTCCCCGGCGAGGTGACCGCCGCCGCACGCAGCGCGGAATTGAAGGTCGGCTGGGGCGCGCGTAAGGATGGCGAACCTGAGGATATCATCCAGCGCGAAGCCAACTGCCAGACATACTGCGAGGGTATGCCCGGCGGCATTCCGCTGCGCTTAAACGCAGGTGACTTTGCCGTCTACCGCCCCTTTGGCTGGCACCTGGGCACTTACCTGCCCTATAAGAAACGGGCCACGCTTCACGACGCCATGTTCGCACCGGATTACGAAACCTGGTGGCGTCAATGGATCACGGGAGGCAGCCCCCGGTGGAATAAAGAGGCAATTGCACAGCGCGCCGCCGCTGCGAAAGCAACCGTCTGACACCAGTACGTAACCCGTTTCCTACAATGACGCTGCCGCAACGCAACCTCCGTCATCCACGGGAACGCCATGAACCAATCGGACGCTTCTGCCCAAGCCGCCAGAACCAGCCAGCCTCCTAAGACCTTCCTGGGTGTGGAATTGACATGGCGTCTCTCGGTGGATGTCCATTCCGATCTACCTCAAAATGCACGCCGCTATATCAACAAGGCTGCCCGCGCCGGGTGGCTCGATGCCGATGCGGTCAAGGAACTCAGCGATCACTTTCGCGCGGCTCTGGCCCACGGCCAAATGGTTGATGAAATCGTCAGCAGCCTTGGCCCCGCCACAGCCCTGGGTATCCAGTGGGGACGCGTGCGCTCTCCCATTCGGTGGGTCCTGGCACGAAGCATGGCATGGCTGCGGCGGTTGATCCTCGCCTGCTTCATTGCCTACATCGGCCTCTGGATGTGCCTCCGCTGGGCGCAGCCGCAACCGTCCATCGACTATTACGCGTTGCTGAATCAGCCCACGCTTATCACCCCTGCCGACAGCCACGCTTGGCCGCTCTATCGCAAGGCCCTGCTGGACCCACGCATGCATGCCCTTGCCATGCATCAGGTGTTCAGTGGAGCCAATACAGACCCCAACCAGGAACCCAATGGTTTTCTGGTTCGCCCCGGCGACCCCGACTGGCCGCGCATCGCGGCTTACATCGAAGAGATTCAACCTCTCCTTGATCTGGTGCGCCAGGGCGCCGATAAGCCCAATCTCGGCTGCCTGTTCATGCGCACCCATGACATGCCCGCCGAAGACCGCCGAGCCCTGTCTGAAGACCCCGACGCACTGGTTCACCCAGCCCCCCTTCCTGCAGACCACCCTGCCTGTCGCCTCGCCGCGGCGCACGTCAACGAGTTCGACATGCCTCAATTTTCCGCGATTCAGACCCTCACGGCCCCCATCAGCGCAGACATGCTTTACGCTGCGGACAAAGGGGACCGTTTGCGCCTCCTGGATGACTTTCAGATCCTGCTTAAAGTGAGCCGCCAGTTTCGGCAGGTGCCGGTTTTCAGCGCCCGCACGTATGCCGTGGGGATCGTCAACCGCGCCGTTCAGCGAATCGCATTGATCGCCATGTCATATCCCGGGCTGCTGTCTGAATCAGAGATTGCAGACATACGACGTGCTGCGTCCAACGAAATCAATCAATTCACCACGCTGACGCCGATCCTGGATGCGCAATATCTCGACCGCGTTCAACGGGCCTACACCAATGACAACGGCAATGGACGCATCACTCTCGATGGCGCCATCTTCCTGTTTGGCTCCCTGGATGGGCAGGATGTTAAGTCGATTACTCAGGCGCCCTCGTTCCAGGCTCGGCTACTGGCTGAATGCTATCTGCCTTTTCTCTACCTTACATTGCCGCGCCAGAGGGAATTGGATTCCCAGCGTGCGCAGGTGCTGGCGGGAGCGCTGTTGTCGGATGTATCGCTGCTGGTCAACCAGGCTCCGTGGAATGCAGTGACTCGTCCGCCGCGATACTTCGTAAAGGACAGCAATCCGCAGGAATGGTTTACCGAGATGCTTTTTTTCAGCAGCCCGGCGGATCTGTCCACTTTCGGTCAGCTTAAAACCGTCGCCCTTTGGCAAAGCCAGACCCAGGCACAAATCGACGACGCGCTTTTGGCCGTTGCCCAATACCGCACCCACTACGGAACCTACCCCGACACCTTCAACCAGCTCATCCCTGCTTATCTGGCGCAACCGCCCACTGCGCTGGAGCCGGGGCAATTCCTCATCCTGAAACCCAGCCAATCCGGCCCGGTGATCTACTCCTGGGGCCCAAACGGCACCGATGAAGGAGGTAGCTACATCCCCATGACACGCAAGGATGCCGGCAACCCTCCAGGCGACCACCTTTACTACCCTGAATACAACCGCCGCATCACGCCATCCCGCACGGCGTTCAACACTGCTGTGCCCACGGCGGTTCCCGATAAACCCTGAGAACCTCACGCCACCTCCAGCGCCCACTTCGGCAGCTTTGCCGCGGGGTTCGCCCGGGATCGAACGTCGTCAAACAGCGCAATCAATTTCCCATGCAGGCGTTTCTGTAATTCTTCATATTCCGGCACTCCAGTCAGATTTTGAAGCTCGAATTCGTCCGTCTTCAAGTCGTAAAAATGCGTCACCGCCCGGGTGTGACGGTTCATCACCAGCTTGTGGTTGCCGTCGCGAAGCGCCACTCCGTAATGCCCGATTTCCTCAATCAGCACCGGCCTTGCTTCCAGCGCCCTCCCGGCACGCACCCACTGAGCAAGGCTCTTGCCTTCGCAGCGCTTGAAGTGCTCGGCATCCGTATCAAGCCCCGCCCAATCCAGCAGCGTCGGGTAGTAATCAACACACCCCACCGGCGTATCAATGACAGCCCCGGCCTTGCCCGCAGGGTCATAAACAATCAAGGGAATCCGCGTTGATTCCTCATAAAAACGGCTCTTGTTCGTAAAGCCGTGGCTCCCCTGCATATCGCCGTGGTCACTGCTGAAAACGATGATGGTGTTATCCGCCTGGCCGATGGCCTCCAGATGCGCCATGATCCGCCCGATCTGCGCATCCAGTTGCGAAACCATCGCATAGTAAAGCCGCAGATAAAGATCCATGTTTCCGCCATATTTAGCGTACTCGGCATCCTTGGTCTTGTCATGGCTGGGCGGGCTGTGCGTCACCGTCCAAGGCTCAGTTCCCGGCTGATGGTTGCCTCGCTTGGTCAGCGTGCCCTTTGTATACATCGCTTCATATTCCGCGTTGGGTTGCAGCGGGTAATGCGGGTTCTGGTACGACACCACCATCGCCACAGGCTTGCCTTCCGGATTCGCCAGCGCGGCATCAAACCGCTCAATCGCGATATCCGTTGTCACCGTCGTCCGGTGCCCCTGATAGGCATGGCGCTGTCCATCCTCATCAAAAAACTCAATGCCCGATGTAAACGAGTTATAGCACTGGTATCCGATGAAATCTGTAAACCCAGACCGCAACTCCCTGGGCACTGCTGCATTCCCCGTCGCACCAATGTGTAATTTACCCACATAGTTGGAACGATATCCTGCCTGATTGAACCCATCGCCAAGATGCGCTTCCCCCGGTGGAATCGGTGCGTTGTGCCCCAGTTGCCCGGTCTGACACCCATACCGCCCCGTGAGTAGCATCGAACGAAACGGTCCGCACACCGGCGCACTGCTGTACGCATTGCGAAACAGCGTCCCCTTAGCCGCCAACGCATCCAGATTCGGCGTCTTCACATCCGGATGCCCCATGCACCCCATCGCAAAACCATGCATCTGGTCCGCAAACAAGAACAAAATGTTTGGTCGCTTCATAAACCCATTCCTCCAAAACAAAAGAGGCCCGGAGTATAAGCTCCAAGCCTCTTAAAAAATCTTCTCTTCCGGAACCCAGAACCCAAGACCCACAACCCAAGTATCAGAGCACACCCTTGGTGCTGGGAATCTGGTCGCCGGTGATCTTCACCGCTTCACGCAGCGCCCTGCCCAAGGCTTTGAAGATGGCCTCGGCAATGTGGTGATCGTTCTCCCCGTAAGGCACTTCCACGTGCAGGTTCAACCTGCCCGCATTGGCCACGGCATTTAAAAACTCACGCACCAATTGCGTGTCAAACGTGCCGATCTTCCCGCTGAACTTCGCCGGGACATGAAACACCAGCGCCGCGCGGCCTGACAAGTCCACCGTCACACGCGCCAGTGCTTCGTCCATCGGCACGCTGGCAAAGCCGTACCGCTCAATCCCCTTTTTATCACCCACGGCCTGCGCCAGCGCCTGCCCCAGCACAATGCCCACATCCTCCACCGTATGGTGGTCGTCAATCTGGTAATCGCCCTTGGCGTTCACCACCAGTCCAAGGCGGCCATGACGGGAAACATGGTCCAGCATGTGGTCGAAAAAGCCCACGCCCGTCGCGATCTTTCCTTCCCCGCCGTCCAGGTTCAGGGTCAGGGAGATCTGCGTCTCCTTGGTGTCGCGCTTGATGGTTGCGGTCCGTGCGGGCATGCGTAAGGCCTTTCAAGGGGGAAATCTAAGCAATGATCGTATCAGGCGACAATGCTATCAATGTGGCGCAGGAGCCGGTCATTCTGCGCGCTGTCGCCAACGGTGATCCGCAATTTGTCGCGCAACCGGTCCTGATCAAAGTATCGGACGAGTATGCCTGCATCCTTGAGGGATTCGTAAATCTTCTTTGCCGGGGGTTTACTCTTAACAGGCGTCACCAGGATGAAGTTCGAAGCGCTGGGCAGGACGGTCCAGCCCCGTTTTTGCAGCTCGCTCACAAGCCGCGTACGCTCTGCCAGCACGCGCTTCCACGTGCCTTGGGCGTATTCCTGGTCCTCCAGTGCGGCAATTGCCGCGGCCTGCGAAAGCATGTCCGTGTTATAGCTGTCCTTGGCCTTGTTCATCGCGGTGATCAGCGGCGCATGCCCGATGCCATAGCCAAACCTCAAGCCTGCCAGGGAATACCCCTTGCTCAGCGTGCGCAGGATGATCACATTGCTTAAGCCCCGCTGCGCATCCAGCAGGCCCAGCGCACTCTGCCCGGCGAAATCCACATAGGCTTCGTCGATCATCAGCACGCCTTTAAAAGCCCGCGCCTGCGTCTCAAGCGCTTCAAGGCTCTCCAGGTGCCCAGATGGCGCGTGCGGGTTTACGATCAAACCCAGCCGGCACCCGGCTTCATTGAGCTTCTGCGCCCAATCAGCGGGAATCGACCAGTCCTCATTGAGCGGCACGCGCGCAATCAGAGAATCGTGGATGTCCGCCAGCACCGGGTAAAGCGAGTAGCTTGGCTCAGCCACCCCGACGCCCCCGTGCGTCTTGGGATAAGAGAATCCGCCACGCGATACATCCCCCTTCTGAGGATCGCAAAACACTGTGAATGCTAGCCTTAAAAGCTCATCACCTCCATTGGTAGCGATGATCTGGTCCGGCGATACGCCGTGCAGCTTCGCCGCCGCCTGACGGAATTTCATGGCCGACGGCGGCGGGTATTTGCGCAGTTGCTCCGGCAGCACCGCCGCAATCGCCTGCATCACCTTAGGACTCGGCGGGTATGGGTTTTCGTTGGTGTTGAGCTTGATCACACCGGCTTCCTGCGGCTGTTCGCCGGGGGTATAGGCATGAAGGGCTTTGATATTGTCGCGTTCAAAAGTCATGGGTCACCATATAAAGGCTGGCAAGCAAAGTTGCAGGCGCAACATTGTATTTGAGATTCAGGCTTGGCAAGGCATACCTTGCTAAACTATCTCCCCTATGTTCAAGCCCCGCCCCGTCTCGTGCGCCACGCTCCTCCTGGCCGCCTTCCTTTGTGCCGGTTTTACCCAAACCCGCGCCCAAGCCCAGGCCCCCACTGCCGAGGAAGCGCTCAAACAATCCACCGAGTCCGCCACCAACGTCCTCCAGTCCACCCTCCGTGTATGGCCTGACGGGCGTCAGCACGCCATGCTCCAGGCGCTGCGCCAGACGAAGGACTCTCGCTTTGAGCCCATCTACGAAAAGCTTTTCAACCTCCCGCAACCCCAGATGAAGATCCACGGCATTCTGGGCCTCTCGGAAATCGATCCCGATAAGAAGCTCGACATCGCCCGCCTCGCCAGCATCAAAAATCAATCCGTCGAAACCGAAATCATCGGCGCAGTCATGGAAGCCGGCAGCCTCTCGGATGAACAGGCCCAGGCCATCTATAACTGGAATGATCTGGATCCCGGCGTCCGCGTCGTCGTCGCCGTCCAGCTCATCGCCCACGGCCAAAACCCCGATTTGGCCACCGTCATCCCTCTGACAGAAAAAGCAACCAACTTTCCCCAGCAGGCCATGGCCAATTACGTCCTCTTCCTGGCCGGCAAGGAAGAAGGCGCTAAAGCCGTCGACGCGCTCATCACCCTTGAAGACTCCCGCAGAGACATGATGATTGATCTCCTCCTGAGAACAGCCATCAAATACAAGATCAAGTCCGTCGGCCCCTGGGCTCTGAAGGTCGCTCAGTTTGAAGCCAACAAGCCCAAGGAAAAACGGACGCTCAGGCTCTTGATCATGGCCTTGCGCACCTCCTTGTATTTTGAAGTCCCCGCCGCAGGCGAACTGCTCGCCAAGCTGTATCAGGACGCCGGTGATGACACCGCCCTCAAAACCCGCCTCGCTCTGGTCGCGCTCTACACCTTCAACGAAACCCCTCTCTCCTTCTTTGAAACCCTCGCCAAAGCCCCCGAAACCGCCATCAAGCAGATCGGGCTGACGGCCACCGCCCTCAAAACCGACACCAATGCGAAAGAAGCTTTGGTCGATATGGTCAAGCTCGCCCACCCTCAGACCGATGAATGGATGCTTTTCTGGGTCGGCCAAAAGCCCACCCCAGCACTTGCCGGGCCCACGCTCATCGCCATCATCCAACGTGCCAACCGCCTTTTGCAAGACACCTCTTTGACTCCCACTTTCCGCGCCGACGAACAACTCGATTTCGCCTCCGGCGCCGCCCAGGCCGCCATTGAGCTTTGCCCTGAGGAAACCGCCCCCGAACTGGCCAAAATCCTCACCGACCCCCAAACCCCGATCGACCTGCGCCAGGCGATTTACATGGGCCTGATCAAAGTCCGCAGCACCCCTCCTGCCGCTTCCATAATCAAGCTCCTCCCCCATGAATCCGACCCGCGCATCCGATCTCTGAACTTGATCTTCCAAGCCTCGCACGGCGTTAAACTATCCGCCGACGACCTCCACGACCTGGGCGTTTTCGTCCAGGGTGGCGGCGTCCCGCTCCCCATCCTCAGGCTCATTGCAGGCATCCACTACCTCGACCAGACCGGCCAACTGGACACAGTCGTCAAACAAATCTCAAAATAAATCCAAAATAAACCTCCCTGATTAAAACAACCGCAACTTCCAGTCATCCATCGGTCTCAACCTCTGACACAACCCAAGACCCAGAACCCAAGACCCATCTTCCATGAGCAACCTCATACCACTCAGCCAGCCCGAAATCACAAGCCAGGACATTGACTCAGTTGTCACGGCGCTCAAATCCGGAAAGCTCTCCAACGGCCAGCAGATGCTTCGCTTCGAGGAAGTCGCCTCAGATCTCACCGGCCGCTCGCACGGCATTGCCGTCAGTTCCGGCACCGCCGCTCTGCACCTTGTCCTCCTGGGCCTGGGCATCGGTCCCGGTGACGAAGTCATCACCACCACCTTCTCCTTTGTCGCATCCGCCAACGCCATCCTCATGGCTGGCGCTCGCCCGATTTTTGTCGATATCGACCCGCAATCCTTGAATCTCGATCCTGAACTGATTCTGCAAGCCATTACGCCTCGCACGAAAGCCATTCTTGCCGTGGAAGTCTTCGGCAACCCGATGCACATGGACCG
Organism: uncultured Phycisphaeraceae bacterium; assembly: GCA_964527265.1. Lineage (GTDB taxonomy): Bacteria > Planctomycetota > Phycisphaerae > Phycisphaerales > Phycisphaeraceae > CAZGOM01. The sequence continues at coordinate 13,764 of CAZGOM010000022.1, forward strand.
CCTGGCGCAGATTGCCGGCGCCAATGACATCCCATTGATCGAAGACGCCTGCGAAGCCCTCGGCGGCCGCTATAAAGGCCGCGCGGTGGGATCCTTTGGCCGCGCGGCGGTGTTCGGGTTTTATTCCAACAAGGCCGTCACCACCGGCGAAGGCGGCCTGATCGTCACCGATGACGACAAGCTTGCTGAATTTTGCCGCAAGGGCCGCAATCAGGGCAGGCCCTATGCCATGGGGCCAGACACCCCCCTGGCCCCCGGTGGACAGCTCCAGCACGACTGCATGGGATACAACTACCGCTTAAACGAAATGGCCTGCGCGCTCGGCGTGTCGCAGATGGCGCGTCTCTCCAAAACCCTGGAGACACGCCGCAACCTGGCCCTGCGCTACATGACCCGCCTCATGGACTACTCCGACATCACCCTCCCCAATATCCCTGAGCCTGACAACTTCAGTTGGTTTCTCTTTGTCGTGCGCCTCTCCAGCCGCTTCAGCCAGGCCAACCGCGACCGCGTCATCGCCGGCATGCGCCGCCATGAGATCGGCTGCTCCAACTACTTCCCCTGCATCCACCTCCTCCCGCATTACCAGGCCATGGGGCATCGCCAGGGCCTTTGTCCCGTCGCCGAATCGGTTTCCGGGCGCACCATCGCGCTTCCCCTGTTCAACGAATTGGAGCCCGAGCAGATTGACCTGATCGCCTCCACACTCCGCGTCATGGTCGATCGTGAGAAGCTCTCGCTTCCCGATGAAAATTAAACGCCGCGCAACAAATCCGGGGTACGAGCGTCCAATCCACGTCGCGTAAACGCCTCAAACCCATCGGATGGATATGAACACCCCTGCCGCCGCGCCTTTCAAGCAGACTTCCTGGACGGATGAAATCACCGGCCGCCAGGTCACCGCCGTCACCAATGACGCATGGATCGGTTACTTCCGCTTTCCTAAGCACTTACCTGATGGCCGCATCCTCGCACCCCAATGGAATCAGGCGACTCGTAAGCACACCGGGCTTATCGCCATCGACCCGGAAACCTGCGCCGTTGAGCTGATAAACCAGCCCCTTCACTCCTATCTCCGCACTGATCCTTCCAACGGAAAAACCTGGTATCTCAGCGGCAAACGCCGTCAGCGTGAACTTTGGGAAGTCATCCTCCCCTACGGCACGCCGCGCCTGATCCGCCAGATTCCCGACTCCATTCCCGGTGAAATTGTAGCCATCACCTGCGACGGCAAAACCCTCATCTTTGAAGAACGCCACAATGCCGAAGGTGCCTTCCCCATCCCTGTCACCACCAGCGCCGATGACCTCTGGCGCTACCTCACACGTCCCCGCTGCGGTGCCATCCACGCCTACGACACCCAGGCCGACCGCGTCGGCCGCCTTGTCGACATGGCCCACCTCTCCCCGTCCCACAGCGATCCCTCACCCGTCGACCCCACCCTCCTGCGCTACACCCAGGACACTCTTGAATGCGCAGGGCAGCGCATGTTCACCGTCCGCACCGACGGCTCTGAACAGCGCACCTTCCGCAAACAGGAATACGGCGAGATGATCACCCATGAATTCTGGTGGTCTGATCCCAACTACGTCGGCTACACCTACATGGATCGTCGCAACGACCCCTCCGTGCATGAATTCCCCTGGTGCGAATATGCCCATCGCCCCACTCAACTTGGCATTTGCGACCTCAAGGGCAATGAGGCTTATCTCTCCGACCCGCTCAATTCCTACCACGCCCATCTCTACATGTCCCCTAACGGCGCAGTCGTCTGCGGTGAAGGCACCGCCTGGAACAACTTCATCTGCGCCGGGCTCTTCTCCTGGAAAACCAGTAAGCTCGACCTCAAACCCCTGGCCACCATCCACACTCCCTGGCTCCCCACGCGCGGTTCAGGCACCAACTGCGCCTTCTCCAACGATGGTCAATGGCTCTTCTACAACGACACCATCGACGGCCAGCACCGGCTTTGCCGCGTCCGTGTCGATCTTTAAAAACCATCGCTTCTCCCTTCATGAATGAAGGCCGACAGGCCATGAAAAAAACAGGGCATGAACCCTGTTTTTTTCGTATTCATTCAAATATCCATGACACTGATGAACAATTATTCATCATCATGAGCGCTGTTGCCGTAACCCGCGCCGGTGGTGCCGGTGGCAGAGTTGCCAACTTGGTCTTCGTCGTTTTCATTCCCCGCGGCTGGGCGGAAGTTACCAGAATTGCTGGGGCTGTTGCGGCGATAACCCTGGGAAACGTCCTGGCCGCCGTAACCGCCTTGGTTCCCATAGTTTCCGCCTTGGTTTCCGTAATTGCCGCCACCTTGCGCGCCACCCTGGCCTCCGCCCTGCGAACCAAAGTTGGCCCGCGCCGGACGGTCGGTGGAAGGCTGAAACTGGTTGTACTGATCAAGCCCGCCGGGAAACTGGTAATACTCGATTTCCACTTCCACCGCGCGCTGCTTTTGCCCCTGTGCATTTTCCCATTCCCGTGCGCGCAAACGCCCTTCGATAAACAACGGAGACCCCTTGCGGCAACGACCGGCAATCACTTCCGCATAACGGCCAAACGCCACACAGTCCAGAAATTGCGGTTCTTCCCGCAGTTCACCCGTCTGGTTGCGCCAACGGCGCACAACCTTCAGGTTGATCGGAAGCACCGTCGACCCCGTGGGCGATGTCTTAATGATCAGATCGTTGGCGACGCTTCCCAGGAGAACCACACGATTGAAGTCTGCAGGCATTGGTTATTCCAAAAAAAAGACCAAATACTGACACATAATGGCAACGCGGCCATCCCATTTCATGGGCGTGACATCATAGCGGAAAGTTTCCCTGCAACCAAGTCTAGGGGTCCGCTATTGTTGGTGTACGCAATCATTCTAATCTCTTTCTCTTTTAACCCAACTACATTTCCAATCGCCGGTTACATTTGTCCATGCGTGTGGATATCTCCGTCACATGGCATTCATATACATTTCCTTCGTTCCAAGCGGTGGAATCAACACCCCCCTTTTCAATCTTGATTTTGAGCCTGATATACCAGACATTCCGTCTCAAACTACACAGCCGTAGACCCGATTATTTGTCATGACAGCACAAAATACCGGTTTACCTCTCTTAAGTGTCTCTCGACACACCTCGGGTAGAATCTGCCCGCCCCCGGAGAACCCCATGTCCACTTCTCTCGCTTCCTCCGACACACTTCGCATCATCCACATCCCCAGTGCCCACGCCCAAGGCCCCGCCAGTCACCTGATCGTCACGCCGCGCATCACCGCTCTCATCAATTGCCACCTCCCCCCAGGTGAATATTTCACCCAACTCGAGCTACCGCGCCCCAGCCTCCTTCTGGCCACCCACATCGACGCCCCCATCTCCCGTCAGGGTGAAGCCTTCCCGGACGTCCCATGCCTGGTTCCCCGCGGCCTCCTGCCCATGGCGTTAAACCCGGCAGCCGTCCTGGCCGAAGCCATCACCACATGGGATCAAACCCAAAACTGGGAACAGGTTTTAGGCCAGGAAACCTGGGGCGTCGCCGGAAGCCGAAAGTATGATCCGCCAGCCGCGGCCATTCCCATGGCTCAGCCCGTCGACGACGGCCAGATCATTCCTCTCTCCGACGACACCTATCTCAAAGCTTTCTCACTCCGGTTTTATGGCCCCCACTCTCTGGGCTATGAGCTTGTGCATCGCGGCCGGCGCCAGGCCGTCTTCTGCGGCGGTGCCATCCAGGCCCCAGGCAAACTCACCCAAATCTTCACTTACGAATTTTCCTACTCCTTCATCCGTTTTAAAGCCGCCATCAAGACGCTCGAAATTCTTGCCGCGCTCCCCTGCGACATCCTCTTTCCATCTGTCGGCCCCGCGCTCCGTGATCCTGCACTCGCCATCCAAAATCTCATCTCCGATATCACTGCCTTTGAAAAAGCCAGCGTCCGCCGTCCCGAGTGGTTCACCTCCGAACCCCACGAAGACGGCCCGGAAATCTCTGGCTATCACCAGCGCGCCCCTGGCGTCTTCCAAAATAAAAAATACGGCAACACCATCATCCTCATTGATGATCAAGGCAACGGCCTTATCGTCGATCCCGGCCCCTGCGGCTTTGAAGACCCCAACCGCATCGACGCCTTCCATAAAAATCTCGATGCCCTCCATCAGCACGCAGGCCTGTGCAACATCGACACCACGCTTATCACTCACTTCCACGGCGACCACGTCGACCTCGCAGGTGAAATCAAACGTCGCTATCCCGGCGCCCGCACCTGTGCCTGGGCGCCTGTCGCGCAGATCATCCAGAATCCCCGCGCCTATCCCTATGCCTGCCTCCTTCCCTGGTACGGCTTGCCCCACACCACCACGCCCGTCGATCATGCGATCTCCAAAAACAATCCCCTCTCATGGCATGGCAAGCCCATCACTCCCATCTACACCCCAGGCCACGCCAAGGCCCACGCCGCATACCTCATCGATTTCGCCGGCCATCGCATCGCGTTCACCGGCGATTCCATCCAGACCAACGGCGAGCTTGCCCACATCCAATGCATCCCCTGCAACGACAGCGTCCTGGGTGGCGACTCCTCCATCGATATTGCCTACCGCAATCTTTTAGGCCGCGGCATCACCCTGAATCTCGGCGGCCACGGCTCATGGTTCACCAATTGCGATTACCACTACAAAGCAGCACTGGAACGCATCGAAGGCGCACTTCCCGCCTTGCGAAAACTCTTCCCCCATGACATTGAATCCGCCTTCCGCCCCCGCTGGTTCCCCACACTCGACATAGACGTTTAACGATAGGACACGCGGCAACCCGGCTTCCCGATCATCCGGACGCACGGGCCTTGAGAATCACAATCCATCCAACGTCTTTCACAACTTGCGCTGCGATTCGAGTATCATGTCCCGCCCGTCGGTCTTTTCCGTGTCGACCGATCCGGGTATGCTAATTGCTTGAACCAACGACACGATTTTTGACGGACGACTTATGAGTCAGATCGACCCAACCCAGCAGCCTTCAGTTCCTGCCTCCAACTCTGTCGACGCCGAGGTCGAAGCCGAGCTCGCCGGCAAGAGCATGGACGACATCCTCAAGGAATCGGCCCCGGCCCCCGAAGCCCCCGCCGCCGAAGGTGAGGAACCCGGTCGGTTCGAGAAGGAATTGAAGCGCGGCCGCGTCAGCGCCATCGAAGGCGACAACGTCTTCATCGAGCTGCACGGCGTCGACAACAAATTCCAGGGCGTCGTCCCTCTCATCCAGTTCGAACGCCCTCCCCGCGTCGGCAGCATCATGGACTTCGTCCTTGAGCGCATCGACGCCGCCGAAGGCCTCGTCCACCTCTCCCGCGAAGGTGCGGTCACCCGCACCACCTGGGACCACCTGACCAAGGGCGCCATCGTCGAGGCCCGCGTCACCGGCACCAACAAGGGCGGCCTGGAACTTGAAATGGTCGGCGGCATCAAGGCATTCATGCCCGCCAGCCAGATCGACCTCCACCACATCAAAGACCTCGAACCCCTCGTCGGCGAAAAATACCACGCCGTCGTTCAGGAAATCGACCGCAAGGGCAAGCGCATCCTCATCAGCCGCCGCCAGTTCATGGAACAGGAACGCGCTTCCAAGAAAGCCGCCCTCCTCGAGGAAATCGAAGTCGGCCAACAGCGCGAAGGCAAAATCTCCAACCTCGTCGAGTACGGCGCATTTGTCGACCTGGGCGGCATGGACGGCCTCGTCCACCTCAGCGACATGTCCTACAAGCACATCACCAAGCCCGGTGAAGTGGTCAAGGTCGGCGACACCGTCACCGTCAAGGTCCTTAAGATCGACAAGGAAAAGGGCCGTATCAGCCTCGGCATGAAGCAGGTCACCCCCGACCCGTGGGAAACCCTCGGCGCCAAGTACACCGTCGGCGAACAGATCTCCGCACGCATCCTGCGCACAGCGGAATTCGGCGCCTTCGTCGAACTCGAACCCGGCATCGAAGGCCTCCTTCCCCACTCCGAGCTCTCCTGGAAGCGCCACGTCAAGACCAGCGACATCGTCAAAACCGGCGATATCGTCCGTCTCTCGATCATGCAGATCGACTTGGAAAAGCGCCGCATCACCCTCACCCTCAAGCAGGCTGACGGCAACCCCTGGGCAGACGCCTCCGGCAAATATGCCACCGGCGCCATGGTTGAAGGCACCGTCATCAGCACACCGGAATTCGGCGCGTTCATCGAACTGGAACCCGGCGTCGAAGGCATGGTCCACATTTCCGAACTGGCCGACCGCCGCGTCAATGCCGTCACCGATATCCTCAAGGTCGGCGAGAAGAAATCTTTCCGCGTCCTGGATATCGACCCGGAGAACCACCGCATCCGCCTCTCCCTCAAGCCTTTGAAGGAAGGCGCACCCGCGCCCAAGCCCGGCGACCGCAAGCCTGCCGGCGGCGCTCCCGCCCCCGCTCGCCAATCGGCCCGCCCCGCACGTCCCACCGTCGGCAAGGATGGCAAGCCCCTCAAGGGCGGCATGGATCCCAACGGCGGCCTGGGCCTGGGCCTCGGCAGCCTCAAGCTCTGATCCCCCCCACAGTTCGATTCAAAAAACGCGCCCCGCAAAGGGCGCGTTTTTCTTTCTTTAGGGTCGTAGACGGTTCATCTTTCTGAATCTTCGTCTTTGGCTCTATCTTCTGGTCTTTTACATCCACTTATTGTTCATCGCCCTTGATCAACGCAATGAGGATGCTGAACACGAACCAGGACGCCATCACAGTGGTCATCCACGCGATCACATGGATCGCGACCCACCCTACGCCACGCCATCCGCGCGTTCCAATCACGTAAATCGGGACCAGAATGATTCCGAAAATGAAATACCAGACACGCGCGAAGGTGGGGATCGGCGCGCCTCGGGCAACAGAATCCGAGATCGCCCAACAACTCAGTGCGAGCATCAGCATCAATTGCAATATCAAATCAAGAGTCGAAGGCAGCCAATAATAAGCCTGTCGTGCACCCCAGATCACGGCTATGAAATAGAAGGCCATGAAAAAGAGGGAATTGCGCCAAGCCCAGACAGTTGCCGATCCAGGTTCAAGGGGTGCAGTGGAAGAGCCGGAAGTTGGATTTGATGGCATTTCGATACGTCACATCATAACAGGCCTCAATACCCCACCTCTAAATCTAAAACCCATGTAAAATCTCACCCGTTAATTTAATTCCAACCCCACCACCTTTCTCTATGAACGCCTCCCACCTCTTCCTGAAACCGCCCGGCCAGGCCTCCACCGCTGCCGCGCAATCCACCGGTCAGACCCCCAGGGTCCAGGTCGTCGGGCCCGGCCATTCCCATCTCACCGATGAAACCTCCAATCTCCTCCGCCAGCGCCTTACTAATGCCGTGCTCATTCTCTGCGTGCTCATGGCCGCCCTGCTTGTCACCACGCTCACTCTCCCGCTCCTGGCTCCCCGGGTTCTTACTTGGGTCGTCATGATCGCCCTGGCGATCCTTCTCAAAACCAAAGGCCATTTCACACCCCTTCAGTTACGCACCATCGAAGTGCTCATGCTCATCACCATCGCGGCCCAGGCCATCGCCATGCCTGACGCCCTCATCCTCGCCAGCGCCCGCGCGGGCGACTCCGTCACCGCCATCATGGATCTTTACTTCGCCCAGGGCACCTGGGCCGTCGCCCTCATCTACTACGGCTTATACATCCCCAACACCTGGCGCAGAGCCGCCCTCGTCATCCTTCCCCTCGCCCTCGCTCAATCGCTTAACTTCTATCTTCTTGCTCGCTTCAATCCCGACGTCGCCCGCATGATCACCTCCCTCCACCACGGCCCGCCCGCCCCCGTCGTCCTCCTTGGCGCGCTCGGCGGCATCTACGGCGCACACACCCTCCACACCATCCGCCGCGAGGAATTCAAGGCCCGCCAACTCGGCCGCTACGCACTCAAAGAACTCCTGGGCGCAGGCGGCATGGGCGAGGTCTATCGCGCCGAGCACGACCTCTTAAAACGCCCCTGCGCCATCAAGCTCATCCGCCCCGGCTCACAAGTCGACGCCCTTTCCATCGCCCGCTTCGAGCGTGAAGCCCGCGCCACAGCCCAACTCACCCACCCAAGCACCATCGAAGTCTACGACTACGGCAAAACCCCCGAAGGCATCTTCTACTACGTCATGGAACTCCTTCGCGGCATGAGCCTCCAGGAGATGGTCGACAAAACCGGCCCCATGCCCCCAGCCCGTGCCGCCTATTTCCTCAAACAGATCTGCGGCGCCCTTAAGGAAGCCCACATGCTGGGCATCATCCACCGCGACATCAAGCCTCCCAACATCTTCGCCGCTCGCATCGCTGGCCAGACCGATATCGCCAAACTTCTCGATTTCGGCCTTGTGCAAATGTCCTCTGGCCCCGAGGACACCCAATTAACCCGCAAAGGCATCGTCTGCGGCTCCCCCCTTTACATGTCCCCGGAACAGGCGCGCGCCAGCCAGGACATCGACGCCCGCACCGACATCTACTCTCTCGGAGCAAGCGCTTATTTCCTCGTCACCGGCCGACCGCCTTTTACCGGCAAAACCAAGCTCGACGTCATGGTCGCCCTCACCCGCGACGAGCCCACGCCTCCATCCGCAATCAATTCTCAGGTCAACATCGACTTCGAAGCCGTCATCCTCAAATGCCTTCACAAAGATCCCGCCGACAGATTCCAATCCGCCGATGAATTGCTCCAGGCTCTTGAACAATGCGCCTGCGCCAATCTCTGGACGCCGCATTGGGCCAACCTTTGGTGGCTCAAGCAGGATCAGCTTTCCCATCCTCCCACCCACCCCTCGGGTGATTCGGAATTCGCCATCGCCATCAGCACGGATAACACCTTGAACGCGGCCGCGGCAGGACTGGAGCGCAAGCCGTGAATGCACCGTTGAATATCTCCATCCCATCCGCCGCTCCCTCGGCCCATCCACAAATCAACCGCTCACACCCCGGCCATGGCGGTTTCACCGATGAACTCGCTCATCTCCTCCGCAAACGCCTCAAGACAATCGCCCTTGCCCTCGCAATTGAAAAATCCCTTCTCCTGGTCGGCACGCTTGCGTTCCCCCTCTTAACCCTTCGCCTGTCCGTTCTTGCGTTTCTGATCGTGGCGTGGCTTGTTTTGCGCAGCACCCGCACACTCTCCCTCGGAATGCTCCGCGCCATTGAAATCGCCATCCTCATCGCATTCTTCGCGCAAGCCACCGCCATGCCCGACGTCCTCATCCTTGAACGCGCCCGTGCCGGCGATTTTGCCACCGCCACCATGGACTGCTACTTCGTCCTCGGCGCCTGCGCCGTCTTTGTCATCCTCTACGGCTTGCTCATCCCCAACACCTGGCAGCGCGCCGCACTCGTCATCATCCCCCTCAGCATCATCCCCAATCTCAATTTCTACCTCCTGGGCCTCTATGAACCCGCCGTCGCCAAAGCCTTTGCCACCGTCTCCCACGGCCCGCCCGCCCCTCTCATGCTTCTCGCCGCCGCCGCCGGCATCTACGGCGCGCACACCATCCACACCATCCGCTACAACTTCTTCAAAGCCAAACAGCTCGGCCGCTACCGCCTCAAGGAAAAGCTCGGCTCCGGCGGCATGGGCGAGGTCTACCGCGCCGAGCACGACCTCTTAAAACGCCCCTGCGCCATCAAGCTCATCCGTCCCGGCCTTGATGCCGATCCCGCCGCCGTCGCCCGCTTCGAACGCGAAGTCCAGGTCACCGCACGCCTCTCCCACCCCAACACCGTCGAGGTCTACGACTACGGCCGCACCGACGAAGGCGTCTTTTACTACGTCATGGAACTCCTGCAAGGCGACAGCCTGCAAGACCTCGTCACCCGTACCGGCCCCCTCGCCCCTGATCGCGCCGTGCGACTCATCTCCCAGATCTGCGGCGCAGTCCAGGAAGCGCACGCCATGGGCCTCATCCACCGTGATATCAAGCCCGCAAACATCTTCGCCGTCACCCAGCCCGGCCGTGAGGAAACCGCCAAGCTCCTCGACTTCGGCCTCGTCAAAACCACCAATCCAGCCGTGCCCGAAAGCACACAGACCGACCACGCCCTCACCCTGGCTCATATCCCATTGGGCTCACCGCATTTCTCATCGCCCGAACAAACCACTGGCGCCACGGTCGACGCCCGAAGTGATATCTACTCACTGGGCGCAGTCCTCTATTTCCTCGTCACCGCCCAGCCCCCATTCACCGGCGCAAGCGCCATCGACATTGCCGCCAGCGTCACCCGCGACAAACCAATCCCTCCCATTCAACTCAATCCCGCCATCCCACCAAACCTCGAAACCATCATCCTCAAATGCCTCGATAAAAACCCCGAAAGCCGCTACCCCAACACCCCCTCCCTCCAAGCGGCCTTAAACCCCCCATCTCCAATCTGACAGAACCCAATACCCATCCTCTTCACCCCTCCTCCACCCGTCCAAACCGCGCCACCCTCTTCCCCTCCACCACCACCGTCTCCACAAACATCCCCGCCGGACGCACCCACAGCGCATGATCCCCATAAAGCTGCCGGTAAAGCACCAGCCACTCCTGCGTCTCCGAATGACGGCATAATCCGATCACCCGGTAAAACTTCCCCTTATAGTGCTGATAAAGCCCCGGCGTCGGCTCACTCGGCTGTGGCAAATCACCCATCTCAAACACTCCCTTTCCTCATCCTTTTAATCATCCCAAATCCTCTTAATCCCAGTCAAAAATCTGGTTCTTACTTCTTTAACCTTTTCTCCAATACTCTCCGAAACACATCCACCGGCGCTCCCTTCCCCGTCCATCCCTCAAACTGCGCCGCCGCCTGCCGCACAAACATCTCCGTCCCCGGGATCGTCACGCATCCCGCCTCTTCCGCTTCCTTCAGCAGTCGCGTCTCAATCGGGTTGTAGATCGTGTCGAAAACCGCCACCGTGCACTTGGCCTTGCCTGATGCGATCACGTCCTTCAATCCCTCAAACGGGGTCCCCTCCACCTTCGGATACATCCCCACCGGAGTGCAGTTGATGAACACTTCGCAGCATGAATCCTTCAGCTTCTCCATCGGCATCGCCACCACTTTCCCCGGCTCATCCACGCCCGGCGCCAGCCCCCGCAGCCGATCCGCCGTGAACATCTCCGCCAGTTGCTGCGCTTTCTCCAGCGTCCGGTTGTACACCACCACCGTCGCCCCATGTCCTGCAAACCCCGCCACAATCGCCCGCGCCGCCCCGCCCGCGCCGATCACACCGATCCGCTTCCCCTTTAATCCCTCGCGCGTGATGTCCAGCCCCGCACACACCGCATCCAGCGCACCGGCATAATCCGAGTTGGACGCATACAAAGAACCATCCTCACGCACCGTCAGCGTATTCGCCGCGCCGATCAGCTTCGCCAATCCCTCGATCTCTCCACCCCGCTCTTCCACAAATTTCAGCAGATTTTCCTTATGCGGAATCGTCACCGATGCGCCTTTGAAATCCAGTGGCGCATAATCCAGCCACGCCCCCACCGTCGCCTTAAAGTGCTCATACGCCTCCGGGATCGGCATCGGCAGATACACCCCATCATGCCCTACCGCGTCAAACCCCGCGTTGTGGATCGCCGGTGACATCGAATGCCCCACCGGCCACCCGATCACACCGTACACCTTCGTCTCCGGGTTGATCGCATCCCATCGGTACAAATCCTTGATCTCCCGGATCGTCGGTTGCCCTGGCGCGGTCCCCGTCTCCGCGTCAATCGCCGCAAACGTCAACAGTGCCCCAAACTTCTTCGCCAGCACGCGGCTTGGAAGCCCCTCTTCCCCCATGCACAGCGCGATCATCGGCTTAGGCCGCGCCTCCAACAGCTCAAACGCCTCAATGTTGTCCCGCAGGCTCCTCGCCCGCCAAGCCACCTTCGCCACGCGGCATGCCGGCGCTTCCCCCATCGCATTCACCCGCTGAAATAAATCCACCGGCCGCGTCTTAAAGTCATGCGAAGACAAAATCAGCCCCGTCGTGATGTGCCGCACCTGCCGCGCATGGTCCACCACCAGGCCCACCTTCTGCCTCAGGTTCGCCGACACTTGATATCCCGCCAGTTCCACATCGATATACGTCGGCGATTTCCCCGCCGCCGTCGGCAGCCCGACATGCTCAATCACGCTGATTCGCTTCTGCTCTTCCCCGTCATAAAAGCCGCCCTCCCAGATCGGCCGGCAAGTCACCACGCACGGCAGCGGCGACCCATCAATCAACCGCGTCAACCCCTCCAGATCATCCGTGAAATGGTCAATCCGATACTCCACCAGATCCGCCCCATGCTCCGCCGCCCGAGCCGCAATCGCCAGCGCGTCTTCAACCGTCCGAACCATGATGGGTACGCAAAGATGAGTCATCGTCCAAAAACCTTCCTGTATCCGAATCAGACGCACCATTCTAAGTAAACCGCAAAATGTTTCGCTCAGTGCGTATGGCTGGGCCCGCCATCGGCTGCATGGCGACTTATCTCAAAACCACGGCTCATGCCCCCACCACAAAATATCTCCGACATTTTTCACCAGCGTAAATCCCGTTAACACTGCCATCCCGATACCCATCATCCGCCATCCCCACCCGTGTTTTAACCTCACAAAACCCCACCACGCCAACACCGCCGCAGGCACCGTAAAAATCAAAGATATTTCACTCAAATGCCCACATAGGCAGATCGTCAGTTGCGAAAGCATCCACACCGGCATCGAACCCATCACACCGCCCGCTCCACGCGGACTTCCCCTCTCCCCCTGCGCCAATCTTTCCTCACTCTCCAATCGCTCTTCACCTCTCATCTTCTCACCCCGTCATAACGACATCGAATTCACTCACCTCGCATCCTTACTACGTCTCTGTCCCCTCTCATGTTCACCCTCAACCCTCTCCAGGCTTATCCTCCGTATCCGTCTTCCCCGCCAGCAAAGCAATCCCAACCGCCACTGTTCTCATCTCCCTCAAACCGCACTGCCGGCACTTGAGCCTCTCATGTCCGCCTGCAAATGGCACCATCCCGCCCCGGCAAACCTCGCAAACATCCACCGCGGCATATCGCGCCATCCGCCCACGTCTCTCGTCATTTCTTCCCGCCCGCACGTGGTTCACCAGGCTCGCCAATCCTGCCCACAAAACCACCACCCCCATCACCCCAAACAACCCCGTTGGACAAAGCAGCGTCGAAAAACTCACTCCCCAAATCCACACCGCCAATCCCATCACACCCAGCCAAACTCCGCAAATCACCCCTCCAAACCCCAGCAAAACCCAGTCCACCGACGTCTCCCACACCTCCAGGCGATTCGCGATCAACCCGCACTCCCCGCAAAAATAGGGCTCCTCCCTCACCAGTCGTCCCTCACGCATCGCCCGCGCCCGCGAATCCCCGCGTCCCGCAAGTTGAATATCCACGCCCCCGGAAGCCAATGGATGAAACACTTCTTCCCCATCCCGTACCTCAATCAAGAAACCAGTCCCGCTCATCGCCCCGCCCCGGTGTCCGCACGACTCACATTCCAATTCCTCAAAGCTAGGCATATCACACCCTCGATCTTTCTCCGCCTCCCTCGCACTCTCCAAACACAACTCTACCAGCCGCAAACCCCCAGCCTTGTCACCTCACCCACCTCTTCCTTATCTGACCTTAGTGACTTAGTGTCTTAGTGTCTTAGTGGTAAACGATCAACCCCAATCCCCCCTCACCCCACCACCGGCAAAACCACCCGCGACCGCCTCCCCTCCACATGAAACACCTTCTGCCTCGCCACCACCATCCGCACCCCCGTCCCCGTCGCCTCACCACTGTTCAAATTCCTCACAAACCGCGGGAAGCAGCTCGATGTCACTTCCACCCGCACCCGATGCCCCGGCAAAAACACATTCGAAGTCACACCCAAGCACAATTCCACCCGATACACCTCCCCGGGTTTCGCCGGCACCTTCTTCTCCAATCCCTCTCGAAAACTCAATCGTGAAACCCCATCGCACAATACAATCGACCTCTCATCCGGATACACATCGCACAGCCGCACCACAAAATCCGTATCCACCGCATCTGTCGACACAAACAGTTCTGCGTTGATATACCCCGTCACCTCCATCGGCTTGCTCAAAATCTCCCCCGTATACACCAGCACGTCATCACGCCGCTCAATCGGCGCATGATCCGTCGGCCCCGCAAAACCGCTTGTCACCGCGCCGAATGTCCCGCTTCCCATCGTCGGCACAGGGTTCGCTGGGTCATACGCATACCCATCAAAGTCCGCACCTTCGCCCGCCTCCCGCGACAGCACCCCATCGCCAAACAAACTGTTTGCACGTCCGCCGCTTCCAAAATAAAAACTCTCCTCCTTCGCGCGCGCCAGCGGCCACGCCGCTTCATCCCGCCACTCATTGATCCCCATCACAAAAATCCGCACCGGCGCCTCGTCTTCCACCCCGTTCTTCTCCCCTTTCACCCACCGCGCCAGCCATCGCGCCTCCAGCCCATCCAGATCCACCACCGCCTGCGCGCCAAAATCCACCTGACCCACCACCCGCGCATTCAGCGAATGCACCCACGGCCCAACCACAATCCGCTGCTTCCCCGCCCCCTGCCTCTTGCTCAACGCCTCAAAATTCTTCAGCATCCCCTCGCTGTAAATGTCATACCACCCATTCAAGTGCAGCATCGGCACATCCAGCGTCTCATAATGCCCCTCCACACTTCGCGCCGCCCAATGCCCGTCATACGTCTCATGCCTTAAACACTCCTTGAAGAATGGCACCCGATACCCCACCGCCTCCGGCACCTCCTCCACCGGCAAATGCTTAAACGCACCCGCCCAATCCACCAGCCCCGTGTTCTGGTTCGCTCGTCCCGCCATCATCATCCCCCAGCTTGCCGCCAGCTCCAGGCAAAACACCCCATTGCGATACACCGTGTCCTTAAACAAATCTCTCCCCATCACGCGCGGCACAATCGCCTTCAATCCCCCCGGTCTCTCCCACGCGCAATTCAACTGTGTCGTCGCCGCATAGCTCCCTCCCACCATCCCAACACGCCCATCACACCATTCCTGCTTCATCACCCAATCAATCAAATCCTTCCCATCCTGACCCTCCGCAAACGCCGAAAATGTCCCATCCGAATCAAAGCGCCCGCGGCAATCCTGCGTCACCAACCCATACCCCATCCCCACATATTTCGTCAGCCCGCCAATATCCGCATTGCTGTAAGGCGTCCGCCAAACCACCACAGGAAAAGGCCCATCACTCTTGGGCAATCTCACATCCGTCGAAAGCCTCACCCCATCCCGCATCAACACGCCTACATCGATCATCTGCCTCATCGCCCAACCCCTTTTATAAAAAGACCCGGAAACCCTCTTCAACCCATAACTCCGCACTCCGCTCTCTTCTGGCCCCAGGAACCCAGGACGCTGGACCCGCGACTCCAACGCGCTGCGCGTTGGCTCACCCCCGCCACTCCGCCAGATAAACCCCATGCCGCTCCCCAGGCCAGCCCGCGTTAAACAAAATCCCGCTCCCGTCCGGCAGCGCCACCGGCTGCGGGAACGGCTCAACATTGTTCCCGTCCGACACCGTCTTGGGATATCGGCACACCACCCGCTCGTTCCACCCATCCTTCAACTTCTCGATATCCACCACATACAACCGGTCAAACCCATTCCCCCCGCACGAAATGATGTACTTCGAATCCCGCGTCACCCCCATGTGGCAGCCCCACCGCCCCGGTGGATATTCCGCGCTGAAATCCTCCCCCGTCCGCCAGTCCAGCGCTGTCAGCACCCATTTGATGTTGAAGTGGTTGAAGCTCGGGCTGTACACCTCCTCCGTCGACAGCGGCGCCGGATTCAAATAACTCACGATCCGCTTCCCGTCCGGCGTCCAAACATAATGGTCCCGCGCCCCATACATCGACACCGGCTTAATCGCCTTCGCATCCAGCTTCGCCGGTTCGTGCAGTTTCCCATCCAGCGTCATCACATGAATCACCTGGTCCACGTCCTTCAACGGCGAAGGCCACCGGTCATACGAAAGTAGGTTCGCATCTGTCGGGCAGCTCTGCATGTGGTTGCAGAAATACCCACTCGCCTCAAGAATCAACTGCGGCTTCTGCCCCGGCCTCATCAGCCAGATCTTTGAATCCACCAGTTCGGTGTAGTTCTTCCCCCTCACATGTGAACACACCGCCCCCGAACCATCCGATAGTTTCTGCAACCCGCTGATCCGCCAACCCGGCTCTATCGGCAGCACCGCCACTTCCCGCCGCTCCCGCATATCCCACAACACCGCAACGTGTGACTCCGGCTCCGGCCGGAACATCAGCGCCAGTTTCGTCTCATCCGCCACCTCATAGACGTTGTATCCTTCCGGAAATGGGTCATTCACCTCTCCGGTCAGCAAATCCAGTACGTATGTCTTCAGCCCGCCCCCGCCCGCGTAAGCCTTCTTCCCCGTCCTGAGCAACACCTTCGTACCCCCATCCAGAAAACCGTTGAACTGGTGATACAGTGTGTGCAGTTCTCCCGGCGCAAACCCCTTGTTCCGCGGCGCAATATGCAGCACCCGCGCCCCAGTCTCCGGGTCCTCCCACCCCTCAAACACCCCCGCAGCTTGAGAAAACAACGTCCCTGTCACCCCGACGCCTGCACTCTCAGGTAAATTCATATTCATGCGACTATCTTAAATATCTCCAATCCCCTTGAGTAATTAAGCCCACGTCTTTCTTCCAAAACCCAGAAACCAAGCCCCAGAACCCATTCCCCCATGCCAAATCTCCTCATCATCGGCGGCACCGGCTTCCTCTCCGGCACCCTCTCCAAAGAAGCCCTCGCCGCAAAATGGAACGTCTTTTCCCTCACCCGCGGCAAGCGCCCCCTCATCCCCGGCATCACCCCACTCACCGCCGACCGCAAAGACCCCGCCGCCCTTAAATCCGCCCTGAACGCCCCCGGCGTCACCTTCGATCTGGTCATCGACTGCATCGCCTACGATCCTGCCGATGTCGCCTCCGTCCTCCCCATGCTCGCCCCCATCGCCAAACATTACGTCCTGGTCTCCACAGACTTCGTCTACGATCCCGCCCACCGCAAATTCCCCCAATCCGAAATCAACGCCGCATACACCTCAGCCCCGGGCTACGGCGCAAACAAACGCCTCTGCGAACTCGCCCTCCAATCCTCTCCCATTCCCTGGACTGTCATCCGTCCCTGCCACATCTACGGCCCCGGCTCCCTCCTGGGCTGCTCCCCGCCGGACAACCGCGACGCAAAAATCCTCGAAAAAATCAAAGCCGGTCACCCCCTCCCCCTCGTCGGCGGCAATTACCTCCAGCAGCCCATCTTCGCTCCTGACCTCGCCCGCCTGCTCTTGAGCATCCACAACAACAAAAACGCCGTCGGCCAGACCTTCAACGCCGCCGGCCCCGAATTTGTTGAATCCACCGCCTATTACCACTTCATCGGCCAGGCCCTCAGCCTCCCCGTCACCATCCACCCCATCGATGCCGTGGCCTACCTCGCCGCAAACCCCGACAAAGCCCCCTTCCTCTGCCACCGCATCTACGACCTTTCCCGCATGAAGGCAGCAGGACTGGCCGTTCCCGCCACGCCCCTCCCCGTCGGCATTAAAGCCCACGTCGAAAGCCTGTTGAAATAACCTTCATCGGCGGGCTTAACGCTGCGCTACGGTGAATATGCCATGCTCTCGTCGTCGGGAGCATGTCTGGTTTTGACCCGATTTCAAGCTTGCCTGCAAAGGCCATGACAACCTGCAGTGTTAATTCGCCTTGTCGTACAAGCCCCACGCATTCTGATACACGTTGGAATAATTCGTGTTCCCCGAAGGCATCGCGGATTTCCACATGATGTTCGGATCTTCCAGCCACTTGGCATGGCCATCGTAATACAACCTGTTGAACCCGTTATATGGCGCAGGATAATAATGTGAATACCTCGGAAAAGGCGCAAAGCTTGCCGCAGTCGGTTCACCCAAAACACTCAAGCATAAATCAACCGCTGCCACGTACTTCGCCAACCCATCAATTTTGTAGCTGTTGCTGTTCAATCCAGCCCCATTCACCGCCCCCAACCCCCGATAGGCATATCCTCCCGTGATCGTCGACGCCTTATCCCCGACGCTCTCCCATTTCTTCACCGAGTACTGGCTCCAGTAAAATCCCGGCCCTGAGCCAAACCCGCTCACGCTCCCTTTATAGGACCCAACCCGCTCCGCCGGGCACCAGAAAACCTTCCCCGACGCCAGATCAAAGGGCACATATTCCAACGCCCACACCAGCCCGAGCCCCGTCCACGTAAAGTCATCCACACCCCCATTGGCCGTAAATCCCTTGTCAAACCTCATCGCACCCCCGCTTGTCTCCATCGCATAAAACGCGCTCGCTCCACCCACCGACCGAAACGGCCCACGCGTAACACTCACCTGATTCGGATTGTGAGCGTTGGGCGGCACTGCCCCTTTGTACGACATCGCATAACTCACGATCGCACCGCCGATTTGCCTCTGATTCGCCAAACATGCCAGCTTCCACGCCTCATGCCTCGCCTTGCTGATCGACGGCACCAGCAATCCAAGCATCACCGCGATGATCGAAATCACCAACAGCAGCTCAACGATGGTGAAACCATTCGCAATAAACAGGCGAGCACGGCTAACAACTCGGTCAGCGTAGGTCATTGTGATCGTTCCAAACCAAAAGAGATGATGAAAAAACATTTGGGTAACAACACACCCCGTTATGTTATAACAATACCCCCTGTCTCCCTTGCTGTCAACGATTTTTCAGCCATTCCCAGACGCCTAAGTCCTCCGTCATTCTCATCGCAATCTTAAATGAGATGACCTTTTCTTCATCCAAACCCAGCTATAATTCCCTCACTTGAGCCAATCCTCCATCCAATCCGACCAGCGACTCTGGCACAGCCTGCGTATTCGCCGCAGGCAGGTTGAGCAATTGCGCGGCATCGACGCCGCCGCCAGCAAATGGATCAACCGCATCCGCCTCTCCCGTAAAGGCATCAAATACCTCAATGCCCAGGCGGACCTCGTCGTTGCCCAGGAAAAACAGTGGTCAGCCCTCCGTGAAGGCGAGCTGGACCTCAAACTCATGGATCTCCGCGACGCCTTCTCCGTCCGCGAGGTCAAAGAAGATGTCATCTGCGCCGGCTTTGCCGCCATCCGCGAAGTCGCCTTCCGTGAAACCGGCGAACGTCCCTACAAAGTCCAGATCATGGGCGCCCTGGGCCTCTACCTCGGCCAAATCATGGAAATGGTCACCGGCGAGGGAAAAACCCTCACCGCCTCGCTCGCCGCCACCGCCCTTGGATGGCGCCGCAAGCCCGTCCATGTCATCACCGTCAATGATTATCTCGCCGCCCGCGACGCCGAAGGCCGCTCCCCCATCTACCGCCGCGCTGGCCTCTCCGCCGTCTCCATTGTCTCCGAAACCCAGGAACAGGAACGCGGCGCTCTCTATCAAAAAAACGTCATCTACATCACGCAGAAAGAACTCGTCGCCGACTGGCTCCGCGACCAGCTCAAGCTCGGTCGCATCATGAATCCCGTCAGCACGCGCTGGATGTCCGCTGGCAAAGCCGCATCAACTCAGATTCTCGTCCCCGGTCTCTTTTACGCCATCGTCGACGAAGCTGACGCCGTCCTTATCGACGAAGCCGTCACGCCTCTGATCATCGCCCAACCGCGCGAGGTGGACCCGTCCTCCACCATGTATAACCGCGCCCGCCAGATCGCCATGCAGTTGGAGTTCCCAGACCACTACACCGTCGAACTCGCCAAGCGCCGCTGCCAGCTCACCCCTGCAGGCCGCGCACGCGCAACCGAACTCCTCACCGATGATGACCACGGCATCTGGAAAGCCGTTCGCCGCCGCGAAGAACTCGTCGAATCCGCCCTCACCGCCGAACACTGCTACATCCACAAAGTTCAATATCAGATCGTCGAAGAAAAAATCGTCATCGTCGACGAATACACCGGCCGTTTCATGAACGACCGTCAATGGCAGCACGGCCTGCACCAGGCCGTCGAGGCAAAACACAACCTCTCCATCACCGCCGACCGCGACACCCTCGCCAGCCTCAGCTTCCAGCGCTTCTTCAAGCTTTACCCGCACCTGTGCGGCATGACCGGCACCGCCGCCGATGCCAGTTCCGAGCTTGAACAAACCTACGGCCTCCCCGTCCGCATCGTCCCCACGCACCGCCCCATCCAGCGCAAGCAGCTTCCCACCCAGATCTACGCAAACGAAGCACTCAAGTGGGCCGCCGTCGTCAAGGTCATTCAGGATCTCCACCTCGCCGGTCGCCCCGTCCTCGTCGGCACCCGTTCCATTGAAGCTTCCGAACGCCTCTCCGAGCGCCTCTCTGCCGTCGCCCTGCGTCATCAGGTCCTAAACGCCGTCCACCATAAGGAAGAAGCGGAAATCGTTTCCAAAGCCGGTCAGCCGGGCGCCATCACCGTCGCCACCAACATGGCCGGCCGTGGCACCGACATCAAACTCGGCCCCGGCGTTAAAGAAATCGGCGGCCTCGCTGTCATCCTCACCGAACGCCACACCTCCCGCCGTGTTGACCGCCAGCTCTTTGGCCGTGCCGGACGCCAGGGCGATCCCGGCTCCGCCCAGGTCATCATCTCACTGGAAGATGACCTCCTCATGAAATACGCCCCTTTCAAGGCAAAGACCATCAAGCGCGCCTTCATGGGCCGCACCACTCCTCTCCCGCGCTATCTTGAAAAACTGTTTGATCGTGCTCAGGTTGAAGCCCAGAACGTCGCATTCAAGAGCCGCGCTCAGGTCTTAAAGCAAGACGAAGAGCTTGATCGCACCCTCCCCAGATAACCGTTCTATAATGGGAATGCCATGAAAGGCGATTATTTATCCATGTTGATCCCGGTCGCCAGAAAGACCAAATACCCGCCCGATGCGTTCTATTTCGTTAAACGCGGGCTGGATTTCACCGTCCGTAGAATTCACGGCGCAACCCCCGAAGACGAGGCCTCACACCTTCATGTCAGTTGCCGCCAGCTCTGCCTGGGCCTTCGTGATTACGGCCTCGAACAATACGGCCTGCTCGCCCTCACCGTCTTAAAACGCTGGAACATCACCAAGTGCGATGATTTCGGCCACATCGTTTTCGCCATGGTCGATGCTGAACTTATCCGCAAAACCGATGAGGACACCCTCAAGGATTTCCAGGGCGTCTTCGGTTTTGACGAAGGCTTCGACTGCGAAATCATCCTCGAATCCCCCGCCAAATCTGACGAATAACACCCATTTCACCCGCTGAAATACCCGCTCGTTTTATTCTGGCTTTACTTGTCCCTTGTGCCTTATCCCTTATACCTTTCTACATCTTCACCCTCCGCCTTGCACTGCCACGTAACCACGTTATAATTGCTCGCTCGAAATGGCCCCATCGTCTAGCGGCCTAGGACACCGCCCTTTCACGGCGGACACACGGGTTCAAATCCCGTTGGGGTCACTTCAACACTCAACCCGGTTTACCCCGGGTTGTTGTGTTTTATAACCTTCTCATCTCATCCAAATCACCTGGCCAATGCCCGTTTGACACCCGAAAAGCTCTTGTGGCTTCTCTTGGACACGCGGCAACCCGATACCCAATAACCCGAGGGCAGATGCGTTCGACCTCGCCTGAAAGACTTCCCCTCTTATTTCGCCTTCTCGTCCATCTTCATCGGTCGCACATCCGTCGCTGTCCGCGTCCGCAGCCCCTGTGAACTCTCGGCCACCTGGCCCCATCGCAGGATGATGCTGTCCCCCTCGATCTTTTCCACGCGATTGATGCTCCAGACATTTGAATCATCCCATCTCACATACACCCGCTCGCCCGCCTGATACTCTCCCGCGGCTTTGGGCCGTTCCGCCCGGCTGGTCGTCAGCATATCGACCGAACGCACAACCTCCTTTCCATCGGCAACTGTCACATAAACCTGCTCACCCTCCACGCGTGACACACGTCCCGGCACGCTTGTCACGCGTCCTGGCTCGTAAGCTGTCACAGCCATCCCCACGCGGCAATCCGACGCCGCAAGCGCTTCACGTCCCTGCGGCACCGTCTGACCACCCATGGGAATCCCTCCCTGCTGGGTGAATCCTGTCCCCTGACGCATCGACGCCATTCGCTCTTCCATCCGTTTTTGCGCCAATTCCCGCGGCACGCGCACCATCGAAAATGGGCGCACTTCCTCGGGCCCGCCAGCCTCCCGAGGATAAAGAACCATCCGGCCTCCATCCACCCGTTTGATCTTTCTCGCCACCCATTGGCCGTCGATATTCACCTCGACTTCATCTTCGTCTTTGTAAAGGCTTGGAGACATCGGTGTCATCGAGGACGTACGCCTGGTCTCCATGATCTTTGGGTCTATCCCGGCAAACCCGCCGCCGTTCACTCCTGGCGTCAGTCCACCCGTCATCCGCATCCGCGTGCTTTGCGTGTTCAACAACACACCCACGGGACGCAGCAGCACCACGTACTGATCGTCTGCCGTCCCGACCACTTCTCCGGAGACCCACGTCCCGCGAAAAATCGCTTCCACTTGCTGCCCCGCCATATACTTGACCCCCGCCATCCCGCCTGCCGCGGTACTGACCGACTTGGGCACCAGTGATGCCGGCACCGGATCAATCCGGTCAAAAGGTCCCCAGTTCACCAGGCGCAGTTGGGCAGGCGCAATCGCCACGTCGTCCTTCTTGGAATCCTCCCAGCGGACCACCACATTCATTCCGACCGCCTCCACGACCCGCGCACGGGCGCCCGCCGGGGAACTGCTGAGCACCATCACCTCTTCCCCGGGCCTGAAATCCACGGCAGCCGGGTTCACAGGCGCGCGCCGCGGCACCCGCCCCGCATACAACTTCGCGCGCGCGTCACCGTTCACATCCCACTTGTGGACCTGATCCGCTTTTTTGCCGTGTTCGGGTGGTACTCCGCCGATGTTCAACTCATCGCAATACCGGACCACCAATTCGTCGGGGTGAAGCTGCGCCACCGCCGCGGGACGCCATCTTGAAGTAACCGGGTCGTAGGCCTGCACCCAATCTCCCACCGCATAATCTGCAAATTTGCCGGAAGTCACTGTTTTCAAACCCTGGTTTTGGCTCGAAGACGTACTGGTCAGCACCCCGCCTGAAGCCCCGCGAAAATCCGGATTCAACGGCCATCGACTCCCGGTCGAAGCGTCCACCCCGGTAATCTCCGCCGTTCCCACCGTCTCTGGACGTTTCCCACCCAGCGCCCAGTTGAGCGCCACCACCGCACACACGGCTCCCGCGGCAACCGCCAGCGCCCCTGTCCCAATCCATGCGTACTCCAGTCTGCGCAGCAGACTCGACTGGCTCAAACCCCCACCTGAGGATGTAGACGAAGCCTTGGCCATAGAAAAACGCTGATCCTTTTGAAGCCTCAATCACGATTCACTGACATGTACGATCACAACCGGCCACGATATCACCGACCGATGCATCCTCATGCAGCGTCTGATGTGCGCTGCACTTCCTGGATCCATCCGCCCCCCAAAAGCTGATCATCGCTGTAAAACACAGCTGCCTGTCCAGGCGTCACCGCCGAAACCGGCTGGTCAAACCGGCCTACCACCCGTCCATCAGGGCGAATCAGCAGTGTCCCGGGAACCGCCTGGCTGTTATATCGGATCTTCATTTGGCAACGGATTTCTTCTCCCACCGGCAGGTCCGTCATCCAATTCGTCTGGTCCGCCACGAAAGACCCGGAAAACAACAATTCCTTATCGCCCACCACAATCGTATTGGCCACTGGATCGCGCTGGATCACATACAGCGGCACGCCCTTGGCGACACCCAGCCCACGCCGCTGCCCGATCGTAAAGTGCTGATGGCCTGGATGCTCTCCGATCGCATTCCCCGCCGCGTCAAGCACAACGCCTGCCCCCACCTTGTCCGGCGTACGGCGCTTCACCAACCCTGCATAATCGTTATCCGGCACAAAACAGATTTCCTGGCTGTCGGGCTTGGCGAATATCGGCAGCCCCATTCGCTCGGCATGCGCGCGCACCACCGGCTTGGTCATCTCCCCGATGGGCAGCATCAGCCCCGGCAGCACATCCCGCTTGATCCCAAACAGCACGTAGCTCTGGTCCTTCTTGGTATCCAGCCCGCGCAAAATACGCGCTCCTCCGGGGTGCGTCCGGTCCAGTCGTGCATAATGCCCCGTCGCGACATAGTCCGCATCAATAGACCGCGCATAATCCAGCAGTTTTCCGAACTTCAGCCAGTCGTTGCAACGCACGCAAGGGTTGGGCGTCCGTCCCGCGTTGTACTCGCTGACGAAATAATCGATGATCTTTCCGAAATCCTTTCGGAAATTCAATACGTAAAACGGCACCCCCAGCAGCCCCGCCACCATCCGCGCATCCTGTGCATCATTCACCGAGCAGCACCCCTGGTGCCCTGGTTTACCCGTGCTGCAAGCCATCGGACCGGACGTCTCCATCTTTTCCACACTGTCGTCGCTGCCCAGCCGCATGAAGCAGCCAACCACGTCATAGCCTTGCTCGACAAGCAGGCCAGCGCAGACGGAGCTGTCCACTCCGCCGCTCATCGCGACTAAAACTCGGGGCTTCGAAGCGGTCATAAGACTAATACTATAGGGACTTATGACGCATAAGCCAAGTTTTTAAGCTCCCGCCGCCCATACCTCTCCAGTATCGTCACACGTGGTGATTCCATGCGTTATACTGACACCAGCCTGTTTTAAAATACCGTCGACTCAGAACCGCCCACCGACGCCCCGCTCCATGCTGCAAAGGATCGTCGCCCGATGCAAAAGACTTTCGGACTTCCTCGTTACGGACTCTCCCGCTGCGCAACCACACTTGTGGCGGCCATGACCGTTATGACGCTTGGGGCATCCTCCCTCTCGTCTCAGTTGCTTTTCGCTGCCGATCCAGCACCTGCGGCTGCAGCGGCAGCCGCGGCTCCCGCCAAAACAACCGATTCCGCAACCAACGTCGTCATTGACGCGCCCGTCAATGCGGCCGTCCTCATCATCGTGCCCAATCCCCAGCAGTTCAGTCAGCATCTGGCCATCACAAGCGAGTCGATTGGCGTCTCGCTGCCCCTCCTGGCCGACAGCCTCGGGCAAATCAAAGCCGCTTTTGGGGTCAACAAAGGCATGGCTGAAGACGCTCCCATCATGGTCGCGTTTCCCGTTTCAAAAGGCGGACTCCTGGGCAGTGCTTCCGAAGGCCAGACCCTCGCTTACTTCCCCATCACAAATTACGTCGATTTCCTCTCCAATTTCAACGGCAACCCCAACGAACTTACCACTCAGGTCAAGCTTCCGCGTGATTTCACCGGCTTCTGCCGCAGGCTTGGTAACCATGCCGTCGTCGGCTCCCAAAAAGGCACCCTCGACGCCATGAATTCCCCTGGTGCAGGCAAGCCCATACTCGAATCGCTCGGTCCAAAGGGCGTCCAGCTCATCGCCAATTCCGACTTTTCCATCGTTCTCAATCTTGAAATGGCGCGCGGTCAACTCCTTGCCGACCTTGACGCCAAAATCTCCGAAGCCAACACCTCCCGTGAAAAACTGGCCAAGGACAAGCGCCCCGCAGAATCCAACAATCTCGTCACACACATCGCCGCCCTTCAGGCTCTTCGCGCTGTCGTAAACGAAGCCTCCGGCATCGTCATCTCTGGCAACTTGAATCCCCAGGGCCTCACACTCCAGACCTCCATTCAACTCAGCAGCACGTCCCCCACCGCTGCCCTTCTCAAAGCCCCCAAGGACTCTGCCCCCCTCCTCTCCCTGGTTTCTTCCGATATCTATATGGCAGCCCAGTCCGTGAGCCTTGAAAGCTTCAAGACGGATGCGCTCGTCGACTTGGCCGTCAAGCAAATGGAGCCCATGGTCGAAGATCCGCTCACCGCCATTCTCGTCCGTTTCCTTCCCGTCCTGAACAAAGCCAGCGGTTTTGGCCAGACCTACAACCATATCGTCACCAGTTCCGGCTTTGGCAACAGCGACATCAGCGTTCAGGTCTTCCAGACCAAAGACCCCGCCGGCCTCCGCCAGAGCCTTGCCGACGCCATTCTCAGCCTGGAGAAAAAACCGTTCCCCGGCTTGGCTTCGCAAAACATTCCCTTCACCACCGCATACACCAAGGACCAGATCCTCATCGGCGATCTTCACGCCGATCAATACGAAATCCGCGTCAGCGCCTCCCGCTCCGTCCTCGACGCAGGCAAGGATTCCCAAGTTCTTCAGACCCTCGCCTCCACCGGCATCTCCGGTTTCGTCTGCGCCGGCCCTGACTTTGTCGTTGTCAGCACCATTCCCGACGCCGGCCTCATCCGCGCCACCATCGAAAGCATCAAAAAGAAATCCGGCACCGGAGATTCACGCGGCATCCGCTTCACCCGATCCAACCTCCCACCCGCACCCAGCCTTGAAATGTTCTGGACTTCCTCCGCCTTCATTCGCTGCATCAACCTCATCCGCACGGAAGATAAACTCCGCCCACTGGCAACACTCCCTGTCACCTCCCAGATGGGTGTGAATGTTGTCACCTCCCCCGCCAATATCACTGTCACCGCTTTCCTCGGCACCGACCTGGCCCGCGTGATTTACCTGGCCGCGACTCAAAAGGAACCTTCGTTCACCGCTCCCGGTTCCGCCGATCAACCCAGTGGATCTCCCGATCAGCAACCGCCCCAGCCCGCCGCTCCCAATGGTGGGCCCGCCGCAGGTGGATTCGGCCCACCGCCTCCTATGCCAGGCGGCGGTCCCGGCCTCCCGCCTCCGCCTCGCTAAAGCAACTTACCCTTGATTCCCTGGCCATGGCCATAACCAACCTCCGCGGCAAGGCCGCTTCCCTATGCCCCCAACCCGATTCACCCGTTTTGTCCTCCTCTGTGCCGCCGCCCTCTGGCTTGTTGGCATCATCTGCGCCGTCACCGCCTCCGTACCTGGCGCACACGCGCACCCAACGCCCACCCTGGCCATGGGCAAGGACAAAACCCTCTCGGACTCCAATACCAGCATCAACCCCGCCGACCGCAAGCCCGCCGATCCCATCCCCTTCCGCGGGTTCGCCTTAAACTTCCACCACACCCCCGACATCAAGATCTATTTCCAGGCCATCGACGAAATCAAAGCCATGGGCTTCGACGCCATCGAAGTCGTCACCCCCATGTACCAGTCCAACGGCGCTTCCACCGACATCCGCATCATCGTCGGCCCAGGCAAATCCCCCAGTCATGAAGACCTCGCCAAGGTCCTCGCATACGCAAAACAAAAAGGCCTCCGCACCGCACTGATGCCCATCGTCCTCCTCGCCGAGCCCCGCGGCAACGAATGGCGAGGCAAAATCCGCCCCGAAAACTGGAACACCTGGTGGAACGCCTACAGCGCCGCCATGGATGGTTTCCTTAAAGTCGCCATCGCCACCGACGCCGATGTCTTCAGCGTCGGTTCTGAACTTCTCACCACTGAACGCCAAAGCGACCAGTGGACGCCCTTTATCAAAAAAATCCGCTCACGATTCAAAGGCCGCCTCAGCTATTCCACCAACTGGGACCACTACCAGACCCCCGTCTTCTGGTCCCAGCTCGACATGATCGGCATCAACGGCTACTGGAACCTTCAGAAAGACATTCCCGCCAGCGAACCCGTCACCCACGAAAAACTCCTCGTACGCTGGAAGGACATCCAGTCGCAACTCCTTGAATTCGGCGAGTCACAGAAAAAACCCATTCTTCTCACCGAGATCGGCTACCCCTCCCTCCCCTGGGGCCTCAAAGACCCCTGGAACTACGTCAACAGCAAAAAAGCCGCCACTGACGTCAACCAGCAGGCCGACGGCTACCGCGCGTTCCTAGAGGTCTGGAAACCCCTCCTCTGCGATAAACCCGACACATCCAAATCCGTCGGCGTCTTCTTCTACAAATGGGATCCCTACTACAACGGCGGCCCCGACGACACCGGCTACGGCGTGCGCAATAAGCCCGCTTACAATCTCCTCAAAGCATGGGTTCGATCTGCCGCTCCCCACTCCACCCAGCCTGCGGCCCAATCTCCCTAATCTCCCCCCACTCAATATTCTTGGCCCAAGTTAATCCAACTCGCCATCCACGGCATTCGCGCAATCCCCCTATCTCTATTTCCCCAAAACCAGCAACCGCAACTCGCCTCGCATCGATTGCAATAACCCTCGCATAACCGCGTTATCCCGTAATTGAACATCTCATCCGCGCTCTCCCTTTCCTTTAAATTCCTTTAATTTCAGAGTCGAACATGAAATTGCGCAACTGGATCAATCACAATTCCCTCGCTGTCACCTGTGGAGCGCTGGCCACGCTCGTCACCTCCATGTATTACCTTCAAGCGACCATGTCTTCTCCCGTCTACAAACCC
Source organism: uncultured Phycisphaeraceae bacterium (assembly GCA_964527265.1). Classification (GTDB taxonomy): domain Bacteria; phylum Planctomycetota; class Phycisphaerae; order Phycisphaerales; family Phycisphaeraceae; genus CAZGOM01. The sequence continues at coordinate 42,235 of CAZGOM010000022.1, forward strand.
CCAACCACGGCTTATTTCTACGACACCGTGACCAGCGAACTCTTCCCCGCAAAAATCGACGACATCCCCCCCATTCCCACTCCCGCCGGCAGTTCCCTTGAAGACCACCCCACCGGCGTCCGCGCGCACGTCTTTTCCTGCACCAGCTGCGCCGACATCTCCACCCGCTACATCGCCTATCTGGAAACATACACCGACGAAGGCCGCGAAGCCCAAATCCTGCTCAACCGGCAAGCCATGTCCACCGCGACCAATGAATCCATTCAGGAAACTTCCGAGGTTGACCAGATCACACGCATTGAAAACGGTCACTTGGTCGCATCTATTCAGGACCCCAAAACCTGGTTCAAGGAAAATTCCGAGCAAGGCAGCGCCCTGGTCTCCAAAGCTTTCAGCCAATGCGCCCCTGGCCAGTTTCCCATTCAATGCCTCCCCCCCGAAGACAAATAACGATAAAAGCAACGACTCAAGAAAATAGTCAACCAATAACTGCTGCCCCCCAATGAAAACGCCCCCAGATCTCAGGGGGCGTTTTCATGTTATTTGAAACTCGTTCGCCTCTTAGCTCGGCAGTTTCAGGGTCACCACACGGGTGCGCCCGTCCTGTTTCACCAGGAGCCGCAGACCCGCGACCGGGTCCACCTTGGCAACCATCGTGTAGAACTCATCCACATTCTTCACCGCTGCGCCGTTCACTTTGGTGATGATCACAAACCGCGCCAGTCCTTCCACCTGCGCAATCGATTCCGGACGAACGTCCCGGATCATCACACCTTCGGTGAACTCGATCTGCGCCTGCTGCGCCATCGTCTGCGTGAAGGTCTCCACGGCTTCGATGCCCAGCTTGGTCAGCGCTTCCGGCGCCTTGCCTTTGGGTGCCGCGTTGCCTGGCGTGGGTTTGTTGGCAGCACCCGCCACCAGTTGCTCGGCCAACTCGCCCACTTCCAGCTCCACCGTAATGGTCTTGCCTTCGCGCACCACTTCCAGCGGCACTTTCGTCTTAGGCGCAAACCCCGCAATCGTAAATCGCAGTTCATCCGCCGTCTTCACGGCTTTGCCGTCCACCTTGGTGATGATGTCCTCAGGCTTCAGCCCCGCCTTGTCGGCCGGTCCGCCTTCGATGGGTTCTATCACCAGCACGCCCTTGCCCTTAAAGCCAAAGGTCTTGGCGGTCTCTTCATCCAGGTCTTCAATGAACACGCCCAGATACCCGCGCACCACCTTGCCCTGGGAGATGATCTGCTTCACCACATCCGTCACCATGTCGACCGGGATGGCGAAACCCAGCCCGTCGCTGCCGCCGGTGCGGGTGGCGATCGCGCTGTTCATCCCCACCACTTCGCCGCGGATGTTGGTCAGCGGCCCGCCGGAATTCCCGGGGTTGATGGCCGCGTCGGTCTGGATGAACTGCTCATATCCCTGCCCATTGGCGATGATCCGCAGCTTCCGGCCCTTGGCTGAAACGATGCCCTGGCTCATCGAAAACTCAAACGACATGGGCGAGCCGAAGGCGAACACGATGTCCCCTTGCTCCACCTGTTCCTTGGCCAGGGCCGCCGGGTGCAGGTTATCCGGTGACACCTTGATCACCGCCACATCTGAACGCGGGTCGGTCCCCACGATCGTCGCTTTGCGCTCTGACCCATCGGCGAATTTCACTTTGATCTCTTCCGCCCCATCCACCACGTGGTTATTGGTGATGATGTGGCCCTTGTTGTCATACACCCAGCCTGACCCTGAGCCAAACCGCCGCTGCGGGTTGTACTGATCCAGGCCCGGGTCCTGTTGCTGCCCCTGGCCCTGTCCGCCCCGTCCACGTCCCTGCCCCTGGTTGGGGCCATAGAACCGGCGGAACATCTCATCCTCGAAGCTCTTCTCCCGCAGCGTGCTCGCCTTGGCCGAAACCTCAATGCTCACCACGCTCGGCTCAACGATCTCCCCCACCTTCCGAAACGAGCTGCTCAATTGATTCAGCGTGTCGTTGTTCGTCAGATCATTGCGGATCACCGCCAGCTTCGTTTCCGTCTGCGCCGTGGCAATACGCTGAACCATCGTCGGCCCAGCCACCAGAATCACCACGCCTGTCGCCAAAACCGCCACTGTCGGGCCGTACCATCGAATCGGATTCATATACGCTCCTGTTTTTGTTTTAAGTCGGGGGCTTTCGTTGCCGGCAGACAAGGCCGACATCTATCTTAGTGGACGGCAGACCCACCGACATCCGCCCTTACCACTCATATCCTCTACGAAACCCACAGGCCAATGGTTCATCATAGCCCACACGCTATTCCCAGAATTGACAATCTCCCCCTTTGTCGATCCTCAAACCACCTCATACCCGCCAAGCTCATAAACCGTATTCACCCGCGGCTTATTCGCCCGATAAAGCACCGTCACCGCGTCCCCCTCCTTCACCTGCTCAAACCGATCCAGCACCGCATCCACACTCCCTGAAACCGCCTCCCCCGTCACCGGGTCCGTAAACGTATACGCCACTCGATGCGCCGTTCCCTTGCCTTTGCGCACCGTATTTTTTGCGGTCACCCGTCCCGTGGTCACATCTCCCTTCTCGTACAGCCGCCGCGTCCTGATCGGCACCACCCACATCTGATAGACAAACACTGACATCACCCCGTTCCAGAACAACGCAAAAAACACCAGAAACCCAACCAAACCCCACGCCGATTCATATTCAATCGCCCTCGCCTGATGAAGCGGCCCCACCATGTGAAAATAACGCAGCTTCACTTGCCGCGCCTCTTCGGGTCCCTTCAAAAGCCCGCTGAACCGCACATAATCCTCACGCTCAACATTCGCACTGTCGATTCTCATCTCGCAAGGCGTGCCATACATATACGTGATCGAGTAGTACGTTTTCCCCTTACTCTGTGATTCCTTCACCTTCGTCACCACACCCGTCGCTTCAACCGCAAAAAACACCCACATGATCTGCAGGGCCAGGAACAGCAACACTCCGATCCCCACCGCCATGTGCGGCAACATAAACAGCCGCGCTCCCCACAACCCCAGATTCCAGGGCCCCCGCACCTTCCGCGGCGCCTCCGGCAGCGGTGTGGGCGTCTTTGAATATCCAATCGTACCGCGTGTATTCATCCCGCAAATGTTATCGCATCACGCAGCAAACCACTCCACCGCCCCTGCGAATCAGCAACTCATCGCCCCCGATTTTGAATCACAACGCCACCCGCACCGCGCTCATAACCATTCCATACCCTCGCGCGGCATTCTCTTACTTGTCTGACTCTTACTTGGGACCTTCGCTTCTTCCCGCCTTCGCGATAAAACTTTGTCTCTTATTTCCCATTCACCTCATTCATTCGGCGGAAACTTATTCAACTTCCGCTGCAAGCTCCGCCGGTGAATCCCCAGCACCCGTGCCGCCTGCGAAATATTCCCCGAGCAATCCGAAAGCACGCGCTGGATATGCTCCCATTCCACCCGCGCCAGGCTTGGCGTCGTCATCTGCGCCTGGCTCTGCGCAAATTCCGCATCATCCTTGTCGAACACCGCCAGAAGCTGGTCCGCGTCCACCGGCTTGGTCAGGTATTCAATCGCGCCCAGCCGCACCGCTTCCACGGCCGTGGGAATGCTCCCGTACCCCGTCAGCATCACGATCTGCAGATCCGGGTCGAACTGAACCAGGTCCGTCACCAGTTCCAGCCCGGTCTTGCCCGGCATCCGCATATCCAGCACCGCCCGGGTCGGCCGCACCTTGCGCGCCGTCTCCATCGCTTCTGTCGCGTTGGAGGCCCCATGCACCTCAAACCCCCGATGCGCAATCGCGCGCATCAGTCGTTCGCGGAACACCGCATCGTCATCCACAATCATCATGCACACACGTGGTTTTGCCTTGGCCTGGCTCATAGTTTGATTCCTTTCATCCAACGGTCCGCAGCGTCAGGGTGGCGACGGTTCCTTTGCCTTCTTGCGAAGCGAAAGTCAGTCCGCCGCCGAAACGCTCAGCCACCAGACGGGTCAGGAAAATTCCCAGACCCATCCCCTTGCCCGGCGGCTTGGTGGTGTAAAACGGCTCACCCACACGCCTGAGCGTCGATTGATCCATCCCCGCCCCGCGGTCGGTGACCACAAAAGCGACGCTCTCGCCGGTCTTTTCAATTTTAAGCGCCACCGGTTCGCTCTGCCCGGAAGCATCAAAGGCGTTGTGCAGAAGGATCGACACCGATTGCAGCGTCAATTGCAGCGGCAGGTGCAGCACTTCCAGTCCCGGCGGCGCATCGATCACCAGCCGCGCCGCCTGCTGCTCATTGATCTCACCCCGGATCTTGCGCACCATTTCCTCCACCAGCACCGGCTGGCGCGTCTGCGCGTTGATCTCCGATTCATCCACCTTCATCCGGTCCAGGATGCGCCGGCACCGGTCCACTTCCGAGCGGATCAGCCGTGCATCATCCACCATCACCGCGTCCCCCTTCATACGGTCCAGCGCCAGTTCCAGTTCCCGCGCCACCACCGCGATCGTCGCCAGCGGCGTTCCCAGTTCATGCGCCGCCCCCGCGGCCAGCGTCGTCAGTGAAGCCAGCCGCTCGTTGATCGCGATCATGTCCCGCATCCGCGCAATCGCCGCATCCCGCTGCCTCAGCTCCCGGCTTACGCGCCCGATGAAGTACGCAATGATCACCGCCACCAGCGCAAACGCGATCCACTGCCCCGCCGAAAGCACCCCTGTCGAAAGCGGCTTCCCCGGTGCCCCCTCCAGCGGCGTGAACGGCAAAAACATCAAAAGCCCATAACACAACACCGACAACACGCTGATGATCGCCGCCCACGCCTGCCCCAGCACCGTCACCGTGATCGCCACATGCACCAGAAACAGAATCACAAACGGATTGGTCGATCCCCCCGTCCAGTAAAGCATCTGCGTTAAGAGCACCACATCCAGGATCAGCACCCCGGGAATCAGCCCCGGAAGCTGCTCCTTGTTCTTGGCGATCAGAAAATGCAGCACCAGGTTCGTCACCACCGTCGTCAGGATCACCCCAAAGATCGGATTGGCTTCAAACCGCACATCCAGCAGGAAGTATGCCACCGCAATCGCCGCCAACTGCCCCACCACAGCCAGCCAGCGCAGCCTCACCAGCCAAGGCAGCACAATGTGCGGGTCTTGCGGAACAACAGGCAAATTCGGGCGGGCGGAGTCGGCCATGGTGATCCATCAGCATCTGGGCCATTGATCCAGTCGACGCTCAAGCCCCCAGAGCATACGACATAACCGCTGAAATGTTGAGCACCTCTCAGCGGCGAATCGCCACGGGGCGCTGCCCGGATTCTCACGTCCCACGGGTCGGATTCTTATTTTTGTCTTCACAGTCCACTTCGCCCACTAACCGCTCAGCCCATCTCTTCTCTGTGTTGGTGCTACGGTTTCCAAACCCTCTTCACTTCTCCCGCTTCCTCTTCTTGGTCTGCTCCAGCGCACGCTTGATCACCGTGCCGAGTTTCCCGTTCATCTCGCTCTGCGCCTGCTCGCGGTCATAAGGCGATTCAATCGCCCCCGTGATAAACACGCCGTCCACGCCCAGCAGCACCGGCAAACGGAAGTTGTGCTCCATGTTGATCTCATTGAGCATCTGGTTCTTGTTCCCGGCATACGAATATGAATTCGCCGGAATCACCAGCCGGTCGGGCGCGAACGTGTTGCGGATGCGGATCGCTTCGCCCATGTTGTATTCAACCGACTTGATGTCCTGCGAAGCCGTGTTCTGCTTCGCCGCCTCGCTGGGCTTCACGCCGTCAGGCACCGAGATATGCCGCGTCGGGTACCGCGGAATAATCAGATCCACGTTCTTCCAAAGCCAATCCATCCGGTCATTCATGCCCTGGTGGTAGATCATCTTCGCCCGCACATCCGTCGGATCGCTGATCGACAGGTTCGCCGGATACCCCATGTACCCCCACTGCATGGTCGGGTACAGGCTCTTGCAGGTACGCAGCGTGAACAGGAAAAGCACCTTGGCAAAATAATCCCACGCATCCGCCAGGATCTTCTTGCGGGCAAAGCGCCTGCGCTGCCCGCCCACATTCAAATCCTCAAAACCATCGGTCTTTTCAGGAATCTCACACTGGATCAAGTCCAGAAAATCCTTGTCCCAGCGCTTGTTCACCGTTTTGACGAACTCTTCCCAGTCGTCGTGATAATCCGCATCGTTGGCCAGCGCGGAAATCTTGTCCGACGGCGTGTTGGAAGTCGTCTCATGCGACGCCTGCCATCCCAACCGCCCGATCACCCCGTAACGCGGCAATTTCTCCACCTTCAACGTCGCCGGCAGCAGCTTCGATAAATGCTTGCGCATCCGGGCCTCATGCAGCCCCAGCCACTCCGTCAATCGACTGCGCCAATCCGCGTTGTACCCACCGTGCCGGTAAAACATCTCGTGCGGCCCGCGCTGCGGAAACACCCCGAAATAAATCGGGTCCAAAAATAACACATCCCGGCTGATCGCCAATCCCCCAAAGTCCACCGTTTGGTCCATCCCGTAACGGAACTGCGTCTCCCGCGGCACATCCAGGTTGGAGGTCACCATCCAATGATAAATCCCGCCCGGCGCCACCGGTCGCGATTTTGACCGCGGCGGCTCCGCCGTCTTAATCCCAGAGTCATCCGGCGATTGCCCCCCCTTGGCCTTCCCGGAACTGAATTCTTCATCATCGTCCAGCGGATATTCAAAATCCGCCGGCAACGGCGTCATCTGCTTGGCTTGCAGGCGCGCATCTTCAATCTCTTTCTGCAGGTCGGCAGGGTCAAACGACAGAATCACCGATGAGAATCCCGATGGGTCCTTATCGTCGCTCGACGGCGAAACACGCATCACCCCCGACATCGCCTCCGCCCCAAAGCCCGTCGCCATGAACGATGCCGTTTCACCCGAGCCCACCTTGTCGCGCGCCTCGCGCATCAATCGATTGACTTCCTGGTTGTCCGGGTCAATCGCGTGCGCCTGCTGCAGAATCGAAAGCG
>CAZGOM010000023.1:0-34031 GCA_964527265.1 uncultured Phycisphaeraceae bacterium
CCCCTGGGGTCGGGTCGGGAGAAAATTTCATTTTGCGCCCAAACATATCCGCAAATTCCTCCGCCTTTATCCGAAATAATTCAGCCGCTATCGAGTATCAAGCCGGAAAATATAACTCTCCGCGGTTTTTTGATACAACACGCAAACATCTAACGTGCGTCAGCGTTCGTAGTTCAGTGGTAGAATTTCCGACTTCCAAACGGGAGATGTGGGTTCGATTCCCACCGGACGCAGATGTCTTGTTTTTTGTTTATCTTGTTTTTTTTCTTTTGCAGCGCGGTGAAAAAAATATGACTCTCACGTTCTGGTAGCCGTTCTGTCGCGCAACAAAAACTTTTTTACCGTCACCCTCGTCGCGAAAAAACACTAGGAAGATAAAGGAATTCAATAGAGAACAAAGCGGCGTGTTAAAAATCCAAAGATGATGCAGAGGAAGGCATCAAGTCGTTGATCCGCTCTCGGGCCAACGCTGCGCGCAATGTTAGAGTCACTCGCAGGCCTTCGTTCAAAGCGCGCTCTTCTCCTTTGATTGTTCGGTCTGAGAGATCGATGAGCGAATTTGTCGGTAAAGTGTGATCAAACGGAAGCACTCCCCACTTACCCGCGTGGTGACGCGACCAGGGCATGCGAATGTTGTGGTCGATCTGACTCGTCACAGGATAATCCAAACGCGGCAAGAACCGTTCCAGTAACCAACATTCGAACGCGCAACGGACGCGCGACCAGGCCATACATAGATTCATCTTGACAGATGGGTGTTCATGTGCGCCAACTAGAGGGGCCTCGATGATCTCGCGCATAATCCCTTGTTTTCGGAATGCCAGCCAGAAGAAGCGGCTGCGTTCCGACCGCGCCGCATGGGGTTCTGTTTCGCGTGTGCCAATCGCCGCCGTCGCCGCCGGTCCTTTGCTCCAGGCCTGGAAAAGACGATTCGATTTATACGTCGAACAAAAGTCGGAGAGGACCGCGTCCGTGTCTGATTTGCGCGCCTGTACCTTCTCTTGTAGAAACGCGATCAACGCAGACTTAGATTCACACACGAGAGGCCCTTTTTTCCTGCTGCTCGTGACATACGTCAGCAGGAAGAAGGGCATGCATTCTCGTATGCGTTCTCCGTCACGCGAAGTCAGATGTTTCGGGCGATTATACCGCTTAACTCGCAGCGGGTGGGGTAATGACGACGACGATGATGATGATGACGTCGCAGGAGGAGAAAGAAACGACTCAAACGACGTTGATTGGAGCGAAATGCCAGATGCTTCTGGGCATCCGAGCGCCATGGCGATACTTTTCCGTTCAGCACTGGACAGAGCAGAGGCTTCGCGATCAAATACGTGGATGTGTAGTCCGCGTCGTCCCGATGAACAGCAAAGTATATGACTGAATCCGAACGTCACAGCCAGCTCCCGTGTGATCAAACGACACGCGGCATGCAATAACCACATACAGACGTCGCACATGGTAGGCTTTTCCCCGCATTGACAGATGTCCGCGCGTACGTCTGCGTAATCGTTTAGATCGATATCGAAGCAGAGCTCGTTATAATTCGCGGCAGTGTACACCGCAGCTGTTGATGGCCCTTCACGTATGTACCAGCTGCCAAGATGAAGCCCCGTGAACGAGTTCGTCACGTTACCTTTCCAGCCTCTTTGTCCAAGCTGCCTGACTGTGGACTGCGCGTCGCGTGGACCGTCGATGGTTAACCACTCAACGATCCCGTCGCTAACGGTCGTTTCGACGCGAATGCGTCGAACATATGTGCCTCCGCTTGATGGGGACAGCTTTGTTGTGGGTCTGTTCAATGCCAGGCATTCGAAAAAGGCGACCACTGCCGGTGCGCACATCTTAATGAACTCTCCTGTCTCGTGTGCATGTTCGGAGGTAGGAAGTAAGCGTGTGATCGCATGAGCCGCCATCGACTTTGTCTTCTTCTCATGAGCCGTAGTTGGAGCTTTACCGGCACCAGCTCCGGCGGCAGCATGTGCCGTCGTGACGGACTGAATATCGGTGGTGATGGCAGCAGCGGCGGCGGCCATATATATATATATGCGCTGTCTTCGGCTGGATTGTTGACTTTGTCGCGTAATCGAAAACGAAACGCGGAAGGTTAAAGTTCGAATTCACCCGTTCGTCTCGTCGTGGCGGATAGATTGCATTTTATCATAATTCCAACTTGTCCTTGTGACGCAAACACTCAAATAATCCTTCCGCTGCCGCTTTGCCGTCGCCGCCCTTCAGACCTATTCCTTCACATGTGATCGTCCTCACGTTCGGTTCTTTGTGATTATGATTGGCACGCAGACAACATGCAATCGACTGACAGTACATCTGATGAACCAATGACGGACGCCATTGGGCACCCGTCTTCTGAAAACGCTCCGTCTCAAGACGCGGACGCTAACATGGCAGCCGAGTCCAACGGCGTAATCGAAGTTAATTGCGCGTCCGTTGATGACGCCACAGATGCTGCTCATGACAATGACCCGGATATGAGTCAGATGGAGCACGCTACCGAAGTATTGGAAGCAGCCGATGCGGAACACGAGAACAAGGTTGAATCTGGCGAAAACGAGAGTGAATCCCGTAAACCGAAAAAACAAATTAAACCCAAAGCCAAAGGTAAAGGCAAGGCGAAGGGAAAGGGCAAAGGAAAGAAGGCCGCGGCGGCGGCCTCGGCTGCCGGTGACGCTGAAGCTTCGGACGAGGGAGAGGATGAGAATCAGGAACACTCTGGGCGGAAGAAGGATAAAATAGACGGCAAGAATCAGAGGAAGGCATCAGCAAAGGCAAAGCTTAACCTACAAAAGCTGGCGGCTAACGAAGAGCTGAACAAAGCCAAACGGCGCATTGTTGCTATCGAACAACAGATCCACTCATCGGAGGACGCGGAAGATCCGGACAAAACTGAGGGGGACGACGACGACGACGACGGAGACGACGACGGTGATGACGGTGTGAATCAGAAAAAGGCACATGTCAAAGGAAGCTCGGGTGACGGCGGCGATGGTGGTGCTGCAGGCGGAAACGTGCGTAAAGGGGTCGCCAGTAAAAGCTCTTCTTCCAAAGTGGCGGATTCGATTTCGGATGAAGTCCGGTCGTTGCTTGGTGCACGTTTGCCGCGAAGTGTGTCGGAGCCTCTGGTTCCGTTGGCAAGACTGTGGTTCAAGAAAGAAAGCAAGAAAGGTCCGGCCATGTCGCTGCGGGTTTATGTTCCTCGTTTCCTGAAGAAAGGACCACATTTCACCGAATCGGGCGAAACGGTTGATAGTGTCTATGTCGATACGTCGGTTAAGGAGTACGCACTCGTACGCGAGGTCGGTTACATGGCGCGCGGGCGCGACAGTCAGAGGCCCGGAAAGGTGGCGGCTGTCATCGGTTCGTTCTTCTTTGGTGCGCCGCTCTCACGCGAATACATGCCGATGGAACGCAAACGTGAGTTTGCCGTCGCCGGTAAACCTCAGTACTACTATGAGATGGAAGACGCCTGTGTCGTGAAAGCTGCGCCTGAAACCTCTACTGATAACAAACAAACGCAGAACCCCGATGCCGACGATAATGGACAACAGGGAAGTTTCTTCCGAGAAAAGGTCGTGCCGTTTTCTGTGGCTGCGAGCATGCTCGTAGACGGTGTGGCCAATAAGCTCACATCCCGCAGCAATGTCGAGACGATCGCAACCCCGCTATCTGTGATCCGAGCTGTGGTGTCGGAGTTCAAAACGGTCCTCTCAGAGCTGGCTGAAGACATTCAAAAGGTCGGAGATAATCCGGCACAGCTCAAGCAGGAAATCAAAGACGCCTTTATCGGAACGCGAAACAAAATGGCTGGACACGAAACGGCCACTATCGTTCCCGATGAGAACATACATCACATATGTGAGTGGCTGTCCGATGGCCTGGGAATCGATTTCAAGACCGCGTGCTGTGATGCCGAGCCCGATATTGGCATCGCACTCAAAGTGACAAAAAAGGATGCCGCCACAGTCGAGACTGAACGTCTTTTGGATATTTACACGCATGCCGAGAACATTCGTGCAGAGATGAAGCAGCACAATTCCACGGCCGATGCTGATGATGGCGCCACGAAACCGCGAAATAAAGCGTCTCAGAACGCGGGAGGTGGTGCGACCCGATCGACCGCGTCGACGGTCCCTCCGAAGATGCCTCCTCCTCCTCCTCCTCCTTCGCCCGCTTCCGCGAAAGCAACAAAAACAGCCACGCCCGCCAAAACAACTGTTTCCTCCAAAACGGCGACGGCGCCTGCCACCAAGAAACCCGCCGGATCCGGAGCTGTGGCGCCCGAGGTACATGCGTCTGGCGACTCGGCGCCGACATCTGCATCTGCATCTGCAAAGACTACGGTCAAGTCGAACCCCAAAACTCCCGCTCCACTTCCGGCCGCAAACAAAGCTAAAGTCGGCGCGGCACCGGCTTCGGCGACGGGCAAAGCTACGAAGACGCCCGTCGCATCCACGGCTGTCGCCCCTGCTGCCCCTGTCTCTTCCGCCAAGCAACCCGTAGCGGCGACGGCGTCAAAAACCGCCATTGTCAAACCCAAGACCTCGCTGCCTGGTGATTCGTCACTGGCTCAGGTTGAAAAGAATAAGCACGCGCCCGAGTCCACAGGAGTGGCAGCAGCTGCCGCCAAGTCGACGACGGCAACGGCAACGACGACGAAATCCGCGGCAGTTAAGCCTGCGGCGGCGGCGGCGGCCGTGGCAACCAAACAGAACGTCAAGACCGCGACCGCGCCGACTGTGTCCAAGAATGGCACGACACTGGGTGTGGCAAAATCTCACGCAGCCGTTGGCGCCGCCTCATCGGCGGTGGCAAAACCTGCGGACTCAAAAACGTCATCGTCAAAAGGACCCGCTGCTGCAGCGGCGGCGACGGCGGCCGCAGCCGGAGGCAGTAAAGCGTTAGTTGTGCTGCCGACAACCACTCTCACCGCTTCGGAAGCCGCCGCCGCTGCAGGTGCCAAACGCAAACGAGACGACGACACCTCTACCGGAGCCCGTGCTGAGTCGACCGGCAACGGTGCTGTGCATCCCAAATCGGACGAACCTGTCTCGAAAAAAATAAAGTCGGCCGATATTCGTGTCCCTGATTCCGCTTCTGCGTCTGCGTCTGCTGTTGGGGGTGAAGAGGAGGCCGAGACCACGACTGAGGCCGTGGCTGAAGTGGTGACGGTATCGAAGGTTATGGCTGATGCCGCCGCCGCCACATCTACTTCGGCGGCACCCGGAGGGATCGTCGCTTCTGTCGCGTCGGATAAATCGGCCGCCTCTTCTCGCCCCGCGGCTGCAGCGGCATCCGCCGGAATGGATAAAGGCAACGGCGACGGCATTGCGGACGATGACCTCGCGGCGTTTTGCGGTAACGCGGAAGATGCGTCCGATTTGTAAAATAAACAAAAAAACGAGGAAGTCGGATGCGATGGTAAACGAAGACTGTAGTGGCGGGTGGAGATCGAATCACGAACTCCATTTCTGCTTTTTTGATATCGTCTGCAGCGTTTCGTAGTTCTACCCCTCATTTGAACGCGCGAGTTCTGAAAATGCTTGTGTGTGATTTGAGACCAGCCCGTTCACTCGTTCATCCTTCTTTGCTTTTGAGCTAACATTTTTTCGATGTCTGTCCTTTTCAGATGGCATCCGAAAAGACATATACCGAGTTCCTGGCCATCAAAGCCAGTGCCGAAAAGAAAACTCTGCAAAAGCGTCGAGAGCACTTTGGTGTTTTGAAAGCACGATCGCCGATCACGACACTGCTGTGGCTGAAACTTTGCCCTGAGTTGGCAACCGCAGAAACGCTGGCTGAGACAGAACGGGCGCTGATTGCATCCGGCACGTCCGTTGCTGATGGCAACGAACTGATTGAACTCCTCTTCGAGATCGAAAGCAGGGAGAATGATCTGAAAGAACGATGTAAGATCTACCCGAACTTTCCCATGTGCCTGCTGATCGCTCTCGACGAAAAGTTCAGGGAAGACCCGGTGGGGGTCGCTGAAATGCTGGAACAGTGCCCTGATATCGCGCGCATCGCTGCCAAGGCACCTTCCGAGGCGAAACTCGTTCTCGTCGACGGAAAGATCTCGTAAACGCGCGTTCTCTCTGCCTCGTAATTGTTTTATGGGTTATTTTGTACACCTGAAATCCGCACAGATCGCAGCTGCGGCAGATTCTTCCCACTTCCATTCCCTTTGTCTGCTCCTGAATCGGAGAAAATGACTGCTATCGCCACGTAAACTGAACTCTATTTGTGTGTATGCCTGGTTGTTGTTGCTGATTAACAGATGTCGGACAAGAGAAACACAAAGAGGCCTGCCGCTGCAGCCGCGGCCGCTGCGGCAGTATCCGATGATATGTCAGACGACGCGGCCTCTGGATGGGAACGCAAAGCTCTCCCTCCCGCGTCTGTTTCTGCTTACGCCTCTGCCGCCGCTGCGGCATGCAATCCTCCTCCACCCCCGAACAATGGCCACCAAACGCTTTTATCGCAAATGGTCAGAAATGAAGATGCCGTGTTCGGAGAGAGGAAACTGGAGCAACGAAACTTTGCAGCATTCTCAGGTAAGACGAACGGTTTCGGTGGCAGTGTTAACCTGGCTGGACAAGGCCAGATCGCACGCGCTTTGGCCTCGGCAAAATCGAGTTCGACGGCTGCTGCTGCTGCTGCCGCCGCCTCTGCGATACAGGAGGACGCAAATACGAAAACGCGTAAACGCGCAGTTGGTGGCGGCGCCGTATCGATTGAACAGATGTCCCAGGAATTGACGGCGGCCGCTATGTCTCAAAGCGATCGTATGACGTTTGATTCCATCGAGCGCGCTTTCCTACAGAATAAGATACCGATTGAATACCTCGATCTGTCTATGTACACATCTGAGGCCATTGCACCTGAAGACAATGACATGCGGGACTTCATGTCAATCATGCGCGAACGTGAGTCTCGAGGAATTGTCACAGATCTGCTATGGAGCCGATCGTGTACGATCGACGTGGCGTCATTCAGACGCCTGAAACTTAACGTCGGTCATGGGGCTCGTCCGTCGGCCACGTGGACGCACGCCGTCAATGGGTTCTTCATAACTGGGAGTGGACACGCCATTCAGGCCATCTTCGTCTCCACTAACGCGATTTTTCTTCGCCGTCAAACCGAACCGCGAGATACGTTTCCACGAGGATTCTCCGATACTGAAGCAACCGCCGTGATGCTCAGGCATCCGTTCCCAGGCCTCAAAATGGCACCAGAAGACGGGCGAGCACAGTCCATGTGGGAGAACTTCGTTGGCCTACGGAGAATTTATAAGGGTGGTGTGACGCGAAAGGAGGTCGAACAAATCGCTGCAGCTCGATCTGCGGCTTCTATCGACGTTAAAGGTTTGGGGAATAACGCCCCCGACGTCACGATGACTCTACCCCGGCGTGAGGTGAATCAATTCGGAGAGTGGCCACATTCACGACTCCAGCCTGTCGTAGCCGGAGTACATGCAGCGGGTATTGTGGAAGAACCCTTCTGGCGCACTCGTGGTGAGTCGGTTGCGAAATGGGGCGACGAACCCCTCTGCTCGACTGTCGTCGAACGCACTCGCGACTGGTTATCTGCGATGCTTCGGACCGCGGCTATGAACTTCGTATGCCGTCGTTTCGTAAATTGGAAAGCCCGTGAATCAGAAGATATGTTTATAGAGCTTATGGGCGTGTTGCGTTCTCGTGTCGTCCAACTCATGGCAGTAGCACTCGCCTCAAACTCCGATCCGAACATTCGCGCAGCCTCCGCGGGAATCCTGCCCGAATGCCGTTTCATCTCGGGTATGCTTCTGTGTCATTATGAACCAACAGAAGGTCAGATCATGATGGAACGAAACGGGCGCGGTATGACGGTTGAGGATATAAACGGTGCGATCCTAAGCGCTGCCATGTCTGGCGGCGACTCACAGGATGGCATTTTTATTCATTCTCCGACTCCTGAACTTGGCGCAAGCTTCAGTGGTCGTCGATGTCTGATCGTGCCACATGTTCCCACCGGCATCGCATCGGCCGTAATCGTGCCTTTCGATCCTATCGAAACGGACGCGAGTCGGGTGGTACACGAAATCGCAGATGTGAGCTTCTCGCAGCATCTTCCCAAGATCGTCGATGGTCAGGCGCGGGTGACCTCTCGACTTACTTTCCCGCTTGTGCGGCTGTCTGAGTGTGTCGGTACGAATGTTTCATTATCGATAGCCAACTCGCGTAAATATTACGCGACTCTGAGGAGTCTAAGCAGCACACAGAACGCTCTTTCGAAGATTGTAAATGAGTTGATGCAACCCGTGCATCTCCACATGCGAGAATGGTATGAAGTGGTGAGCAAGAATCCACGCGCATTTGGAATTTCGTCGGAACCACGCGCGCCTCCGGTTGCGCTCCCAGTGTTGACCAAAGCCCAGGCGGCAATGGCAGCCGTCAATACTCAGTCGGAGAATAACCGTTTGATGCTCGAAGAACTCGCGCGTGGTTCGGGTCATCCATACAACAAAGAGCTGATTCGCACTCGCACCGAGGTCAGAACTCAGAAAAGAGAGGAGGTCTTATTCCAGCAACGACTCCAGGAACGTTCGGCGTCTTCTTCTGGCGCCGTCTCGATACGTTCGCATCCTCCGCCACTTCCCGCGTCTGTCCCCTTATGTGGTTTGACTGTGTCGATCGCCTCCGCTTCAGGGGCAGTTAATGCGCAACCTTCATATCTGGCATCCGCGACACCTCTCGCTCCAGTGCCCGTATCACGAATGTCGTCAGCAGCAGCGGCAGCAACGGCACCGGTAGCAACTTGTGCCGCTGCTGCCTGTGGATCTTCAGTCTCAACAGCCATGAACGACTGAGGGCAATCTCTGTCTTCGTTCCTCTTGTAAATCCACCTATGTCCGAAAAAACCACGGCGTTCCTGTTTCATACTGACTCGGTCACGTTCGCCTCGCCTCCCTCACTCCTCCGCGTTTCTTTCTTTCCTTCTTTCTCGTGGTTTATTGTGTGGATGTGCAGATGGCGGCGGCAGCAGCCTCGTCATTTTCGAACAAGGTGATCATCAGAGAAACTGCAAAAACTGGATTTGCCGACGAAGATGAACAGGACGCCGAGGAAGTTAAAAAACTTCATTTGGAAATGTGGAAGCCATCTGGTTCAAGTTATATCGGCAACAGTCGCTCTGCAGGATCTGGTACGGAATCGAATGCCTCTTCTTCGTCTTCGTCCTTCTCGTCGTCGTCGGGCTGGAAAACCAAACAAAGTTTGGTCATCAAGCGAAAATCCGGTTCTGCGCATACAGACGCACCGTGGTATCGTAATTCCACCTTTAACGGTCCGCTCTCCAGCCGCCTGAAGAAACTGGGGTTCCCTGACGGTAACACCGTAGCATACGATGTTCACATCGTAGTTGCACCTGAACCGCAGCGCGCCCATGACTTGCTGTTGACGCCGAACGAAGTGAAAACGAGCGCATCTGTGATTTTAATTTTCGCATGGGATGGCCAAGCTGGTACGATCACCCCGTGGTCTGCCTTAGCGGAATGGAATCTCCGTAAAAACACGAAGATGCGCGCCGCCACATATAAGCTGCGCGAGATGGCCGCAGGTCTGGGCGATCTGTCTGTTGACGATCAGGCCATCGAAGATGCCGCCTTTAATATTTACTCTTCCTCTGTTCCCGTTTTTGTCGTTGTTCGACAGGAGCGCACATTCGAATCTGTCTCGGTCATTTCGTGACATCCGTATATATGGTGTTGACTGGGCATGTTTCTGTGTGCGTCTCTTTTCTGTTTCATGCGCATGCGGTTGTCGTAGAGAATGACCGACCCTTCAACGTCGGATGACTTTGGAGATGAGAAAATTCCTCCCCACGAATGCGACGGCGATTCGGATTCGTTCGACTCTCAGACTCGAGGCCAAGTTGTGCCGGCCGCATGCTCTGCGGCACAAGCTGCGATGGCGGGGGCTTCTTCCAATTCCGTCCCAGCGTGTTCGACGATAAGGCCTGGAGCCGCCGCCGCCGCCGCCGCGACTGGAAGTCTGAGGTTTGCTGCGGCTGCGGCTGCGCCGGCCTCGGCGTCGGCCTCGTCTTCGTCGGCAGCGCCGGCGTCGGTGACCAACACTCCGCTTTCGCGTCTCGTAAATGGTGCAAAGAATGATATGGCACGCGCTACTTCTGAGGTACAGGCCGCTCTGGCATTCAAAGATCGTCAATCCAAATCGAGAAAGTTAAGACGGCAACCATTGCAGTTGGTTCCTGTCCCGACTCATCAGACCCCTTTGCGTCCTGTGCCTGCCGCATTTGCTATTGCGTCTGCGGCTGTCCGTCCGACTTCCTCCTTTGGCAGTTCCGAGAGGAGTGTGGAACAGAGGAAGGGTGAAGTCGAATGTATCATTTCGCTGGTGTCCTCGGGGTATGAGAAGCGTATCCGCGAGGCATTTCATGGCCTCGACGATCCACATGAACGTGAAGAACTCGCCGCGTATCTTCATACTAAAACTGCAGCATGGGCCCAACAACGTCTGGCATTGTACGAAGAACTTAAGATCGGAATCGTACATGCAGCGAAATAAACACACGCCACCAGACATGATCACCCCTCTTGTTCTTTATTTTTTCGCTCTGTTATAGATCGGATGAATAAAACACGAGTCATGAATTACGCATCGACTCGCGTTTAACTTTGATAACAGACACACAAGAGGACGCGGGAAGAGAGCGATGTTTTTTTTCGTGATACCGCTTACACTTTTCATCTTCTTCTTTGCTTGCCTATGTCGTGTATGCGTCGTGTTTCGAGATTAGAAAAAAACGAAGATGGCCGCAAGTCCTGCAAACACCACCAGCACCATTAACAGTTCGACTGCGGGCGCGTCGTCGCCGCCAGATAAATGCACGGAATTCATGCAAAAATACGTGGCTCCAAAGCATGAACGGGGCAGGAACCTATCCGAAGATTGGATGGTGCATTGGCACTTCACGCTCATTCATGCGGTACTGATCGGAACCTGGATTGGTTTGGAGGAAGCGGCGCTCTGGGTCGATTCCATCGCCAACCTCAAAATGTATTACATCTCGTCGCCTCTGTATGTTTCTCTCCTGGTGCTTGCGACGCACCAGGTGTGGGGTACGGTGCAATTGTTCCAGGATGAGTCTATCCGACGCAGAACTGGGGCAATGCAGTTGGTGCGCGCGGTGTTGACGATCGTGGCGTTTTGTGCACGTTTCTGGCGCGATTACGATCAACCCGACTGGATCCGCCCAGTTGGATCGAGTGACACACAGTCAGTACTGCAAAACGTGTTTATCGGCGCGATTTACTTGCAGTTCTTCGTATTCACCTCCCCGCGATTCCCAAGAGGTCTCCAGCCCAGACCGAAGATGATCGTCTCCAACGATGTCGAGCCGACGAAAATAAGAACTGACCAGGAACGTTTGCGTCTCATGGCGGAAAACTGACGAAACGAATAAAAGGGGGGATCTGGGAGAAATAAGAAGGTTGACGACGAGAGGGAAGTAGACGATGGACCATGGAAGAAAAAGGAGAAAGGAACGACGCAGGACGAATGCTGTCAATTGGCGCGGTTCATTCATTATCCTCTTTTCTCTCTTAGCCCTATTTGAGGTTTTTTAGTTTTTTGCGTTTATGCGGAGTTTCTTTCCCGCCTCCGTTCTGTTCTCGTGCTTCGCCGAAAAGGACACGTTAAACGCAAAAAACGGAAATAACAAAATTTTACATCGCGATCGAGTAAAAAGAAAAAAAAAGAGGAAAATGTTATTTTTTGCGCACGGACGAGGAAGAATCATCTGAGTCCGCCTCCGACCCGCTGTCGCGTTCTTCGTCCTCGTCGTGTTGTCCATTGCCATCGTCAACGTTACCCGCCCCGCTTATATGGGAACGCAGATCAGCTTCGTCCTTTTCGCCTTTTCCGTCGCTGTCGTCGTCGCTGTCATCTGGCTCCCTTTGGTCTGTATGTTTGTTACTATCTTCGGGTACCTTCGCCTGCGTGTTTTGGTGTTCGGGGTCCTTTTCCTCGTTTTCGCCGCCGTTGATGTCAGTAAGGTTGTCTTGTAGACGCCTCAGCTCAGCCGCTTTACGTTTTCGCTCCATCCGATTCCAAGCCCACGATGCATAGACACATCTCAATAAAGTCACAACGAGCCAGATCACCCTTCTTAGGACACACCAGAGCTCATTCGCACACTCTTCGATGGTGGCGGAGGCGTCTGAAACGAGGTCATGCATCGACGTGTACTCGGCATTTGTGAAATAGGAAATGTCGTACACCAGATGGGCGGAATACCACATAGACATGACGATCACGAACGACCATGTGTGCAGGTGTTTTCGGACACATACGCACGTTACCGCGACGACGATAACCAAACAACTCACCCAGAACGGCCAGGGGTTTCGACGTTGGGCGATGACGAACAAGAAAAACATCGCACAGAAAACGATTGCTGCGGACTTGGCCTTTTTGGCACAGTAAAGGAAAATGCCGAATCCGAACGTGACCAGAATCGCTCCTATCATGGCCGCCACCTCCGCGCTTGATGTATCGACTCCGTTATCTACGCACACCTCGTAGAAAACGGAGCGAAGTGCCGTCATCATGGAAAGTGATATTGCAAACTTATCGAGTCTATCCGGTCGTTTGTTTGTCACGGCGAATAACCATTGAAATGCGGCAATGACCAGTAATAATCGCACCGTGGTGATCGGCACGTACGAGAGGAGGGAAAATAAAAACGCCTGGCCACTGGACCATATGCTGTCCTTCTGTTCATTTCCTCCGTCATCACCGCCGACGCGGGAGGTGGCATCGCTCATGAGGGGGAAAAAGCGGGCGGTTAGATGGGGCGCTTTTCTTCTCCGTGTTGTTATACTGCGGCAGAATAAACAAACACGCCCTGTACGGGCCAGATCCGGAGGAATATCTATATATTTTAGCGCCCTGGCGGACCGGCAAGATTGCACACGCATACACGCTCATTAATTCGGCAGGATCGGTGGGCGAATATCGAAAAATCAAGCAAACCTTAAATTGAGCCGCGTCTATCGCTTAATCAGCGCTTGATCCTTTTTGTTTCGCTCGTCATGTGCTGTATGTGTATATGTGTGTATTTGACATCTATACATATGAAACAATAGATGGCTGCAGCAGCGCCAGCTGCAGGAGCTGGAAGCGGTGGAGGGCGTGGGCGCGGTGGCGCTGGTTGTCGCGGACGCGGACGCAGGAATGGGGACGGAGAGTCTCGGTTCACGCGCCAGACAAGAACTCCCAATATCATCGGTGTCTTGGACTACGACGAAGTACATTCAGATGCGATGAAGGCAGCATTATTAATCAAACAGAAGCGCGAGTCTACGGAAACACGACGCCTCGTAGCGAGTGGTCGTTCATCCGAATTCTATCCTAACGAGGGTGCGATTCACATCCGTGCCATTCTCCAGCATCGATTCACCGACACCATACCGATGCCAGATCGCGTCGTGCACCAACACATTGCACTTCATTTACCTCGGTCCGTGTTCAAAACCACAGCCCAAACGTTCCACGACTTCGATCTGACCAAAGCGTTTTCAAAGATACGATTCTGTGCAATGGCCGTGTTCGTGTGGTTGCACCATGGACTCAAAGGCCAGAAACTATATCCTGCAGCCGGAAGCGGACAACCATACAGTGCTCATATGAGAAGCCTCACACAAGAGATGTACGCGGAGCGAGTGTTGGCAACTAATGCTGATGAATATGATGCCCAACAACAGAAACTACAGCGCGCGAACCAGAAGAAACACGAAGCGGCGGAGATGCAAGGCGGATTGCCGGTGGGTGACGGCGTCGATGCTGACGACAACAAATACGTCGACGAGAACCCCCAATTGATGGCGTGTGTCATTCGCACAGAAAAACAACTTAAACTGCTGCGTCGAGGTTCTGACGGACAGAGGTCCGCATCGGATGACACGTATGCTGCATCTGTCGCCGCATTCGCAAAAAGTATCAAATATCTGCGACACGAATTCTCAAAGGCCGCAAGGCCTCCTCCTGACAGCAGCGTGCGTTCGCTTCGTCTCCATCTCGTGTGGGAGGAAATGGAAGCGGATGTGAATACACTCAACGACCGGGTCGAAGAAGTGGACGGTTACCGCGACCCGACCCGTGATCAATGGGAGCAAGAGTGTGAACGTGAAATTCAGGAAATACATAGGCGGTATATAGTCCGCGAAGAAGAGGGGCCTCAACGCCAAAAAGAGATGCGGGCACTCATCGAAGCCGAGGAAAAAGCCTTTGCCAACTACGTCGAATGCAAACGCGAAGAAAGTTCGTGGCGAATGGGAAGCCACGGAACGTCACGAATCGATAAGGTGTGGGCGTCGCTGAAGGAATGTCTCCACGCGAATTCGATGTGTAACTTCAAAGAGGAGCGTAAGAATTACGAATGCTTAGCGAAACTCAGCGAAGGTGAGATGCACTGCATCGAAATCATTGGCAGCGTCCAGCGGCTCATGGAGACAATGAGGAAGTACATCGCATTCGTGGCAAAACCGACAACGCTTTCGGATGCGCGTTCGCGCTGTTCAGTTTATAGCAATCTGAACAAACTGTCACCAGTCATGGTGTTCAACCCGAGGCTTTGCGTGGAGACGGATAACGATGGCACCTCAGTGAAACAGAAGCGATGGCGGATGTACGAAGTGACGAACAAAGACTTCATGCCGGGTCTTCCTTCGAAATCAAACAACAACTTTTACGTGCGCTTTCCTCGCCCGAACTGTGTATGGCGAATTCCGAACTGCATCGACGAGATGAAGAGTCGAATGTTGCCCTTCGTGACAATATCGAGTGAACAAGCAGGTCTCGATGAGGAGTTCGAGCGCTATTTCAGTGCCGCTCCACGATGGCGGTACCGTTTTTATTGCATGCTCTTATGCAAGCGATACAAATTCATTCTCAAATGGGCGCAAAAGGAAGCGATGCTTGGCGGTCCTCTGGCGTTGTACTTTGCTCATCTGATGACGGGGCGGACAGGGGTCTGGTGTCCACTCGGCGAAAATTGCGTCGACGACAATGCATACAAACAAGCTCTTGGAATGGACGAAGAAGCCGACGACGACTTTGAGAGCAGTGGGGGGAGCGACGAAGAAGAGGACGATGATGTAATTGCAGTATCGGAGATGATCGCTGCATCACAGCCACGGCCGCCGCAACAGCCACAGCCACCATCTCCCCGACCCAGAGACGCTTCTCTTTCTCAGCAACAAGTACCCAACACAGGTAATCCTGAAGCGGCCTCATCTTCTGTATCCGAATCGAGCGACTCGCCAGCGGTGAACGGGGCAGACGAAGTTGGCGGAGACGCCATGTCTGATACGGCAACCCCAACAGTAGAGGTTGATGCCATGGATGAAGGTGTCGCAGAGGATGGGAAGACTGCTGACGTCGCCAATGGAGACGTTGTTGATGCTCTCGCATCTGAGGACGCCCCTGCAGTCGAGGACGGCCTTGTGATGGAACCCGTTCCAGACGACGAAGACGAGACGAAAAATCCGACGTCGGACGTTTCTCGCCCAGCCGAATCGTATCCAGGGATCGGTGCAGCGATCGCGATGTTCGGGGAGCAGAAACAACGACAACAACAACAACAACATCCTCATCGATTCGGTCTGAACGGCAGATCGCGGTCCAACAACGCGGCCGCTGCGGCACCGTTAACAGATGAGGAGAAGAAGGTCGCGTCTCTTCCCGCGCCAGACGCTGCGAGAGTGTTGGCCGAACTTAAGGTACAACTCGAAGGTGAAGAAGAACCGACGCCGCGTCCGTTATGGATGTTGATGCCGCACCAAACACTCGACCAGAAGGAATTTGTGGAAAATCTGCGTCGAGGAGCCAATGAGGAAACAAATGTCAACTCACTTCATTCAGTGATTCCCCCGCCTTTGGAACGCGAGGGGGGACGACTCACCGAGGCCCAGATCCGTTCGTCCAACGAGACTACGCGAAGAACCCTGCGTCAGATACGACGTGAACGTCGGGCACGCGGTCGGAATATAGCACGCCGAGAGTTTTTCATGGTCGACTCATCCGGTACGCCGGCTTCTCGCTTACACAAGGACGATTTCATGAGCAATGGCCAAGAGATCGACCCGGCCGCCTACGTAGTTCGGAACCGACGTCGGCAGTTGTATCGAGATCTCTGGATAGAGGCACATCTGGAGAGATCGTGGATTTATCTGCGACAGCCGCCCCCGCTTTCCTATAACTCTGTGAAAGAAGAAAATGACAGAGACACCAAAATCCTGAAGGCGCGTCTCGCCGATATGCTCGCCAGCGTCGGAGGCAATGAGAACCACAAGGACTATATCGAATTCGAGGAGTATCACACAAAACAGAACCGCGACGTTGGCTTTGCGCGTCTGAATCGCATTCTCATCGACGGCGAAGGAGATACATCCCGTGGCGCGAATGTCATGATTAACTACCTCAAAGGTATGCTCAAGACAAACAACCCGCACGGCAGTTTAAATCGTCTTCGGTCAGGCCGAGCGTTCCGCGACACGTCTCCGTTCCAAGAGATGATGATCACGATTGCAACCATCCCGAAGGTCGCCACAGGGAGCTACAAGAACCACCCGTTGATGTTCGTGATCATGCTCATGTTATTTCCCCAATACCTCAAGAAAGAGATGACATTGAACGTTCGCATTTCGGGGCGGCAGTCTGCGGGAAAGTCATTTATTTTGAAGACCGTTCAGCGGATTTCCGTGCCGAACTCCGCCCTTCTTTATGCGCACATCTCCAATATGGCGCAGATGACGGACGTGCATGATATCAGTGACGTACTCTATCTGATCGAAGAAGCACCCGTCGGCATCTTCCTCGCGCTCACAGGAAAGTCTGACACCAACGCTCAGCAACTCACGTTGTGGAAAAACAAACTCACCAGTCGAGAACAGAGGTTCTCTGTGTTGCATTACACAAGCGATGGACTGCGCATGACACTCGAAGGCGCGGTCGAGGCAGGGAACGGATACGGAGTTGCAATGAATGATTTACCCGCGAACATGGCCTTGGACGAGGCGATGTTAAGTCGCTTTGCGAACATCTCCATCGATGGATCTCTCATGGACACCGCTCGTCACCCGGCGAACAGCTCCGGTAGCGATGGCAGCATACCTGCCGATGCACAGCTGGTGGAGCAAAACGTGAGGCGCTTTCGCGAACATCAAACGATCGCATACGTGGCGTCCAAGGCGATGGTGACCGGGAAAATCATCCCGGTTCTGATGGATTACGCACGGATATTAATGTTTCACATCCTGGATGTCGCCGCATCACTTGGGGCAACGGAAACTCGTCACGCGCGGCGTCTCGAACGCGTATCGATGGCGATCGAGACGGTCTGCCTTCTTCGGTCCGTCTACCATTTCTATTTCCTCCAGACAATCGCAACGGAAAAGGCATTTCCGGCCACAGAACAGTTCAAACTCGGCCACATCTCGCGCATCGAGCCAACTCTCGTCCCATTTCTCGAAGAGATTGTGTTTTGTCTATTACTGTTCGCCAGTGAATTCCAAGACAGGTCAGTGGAGTTGATCGGATCAGCCATCCGCGCACTTTGGTTCGGACAGGAAAACGACATGGCAGTGAAACGACTGCGTCGAAAGATCTCGAACCATCAGAAAGTGGCTGAACTTGACGCGTGGTTCTCCAACCCAGAGATCTCCGAAGAGCACCGCATTTCACCACTCGAGTTCGAGCGGAAGTATTTGGTATCGGCCGGCTTTCATGCACACAATAAGGCCGTGCCAACA
The DNA here is from genome assembly GCA_964527265.1 of uncultured Phycisphaeraceae bacterium. GTDB lineage: Bacteria > Planctomycetota > Phycisphaerae > Phycisphaerales > Phycisphaeraceae > CAZGOM01. The sequence goes on from CAZGOM010000023.1 coordinate 17,828, forward strand.
GCAGGTGAGATTTCTTGGTGGGCCGTCGACCCTGATCGATTTTGTATACAGAACACGGACATGGAAAAGTTCAAAAAGAACATCCTAGAATTTGTCGATACGAATGGCAAACGTCACGATTTGAACGTTTCCGGTGCGTTCGTTTCATTGTCAAGCCCGACCTCGATCATGAAACGTGACCCGATTCCGCATACAGCCCGTTATACAGAACACGTAACCGGGAACGACGCCGAGCCGCGCATGTTAACGTTCGTTAGCGATGGAGGGCAGGATCGAATGGCGGTTTACGTATCACGCACGCTGATCGATGGCAAACGCACGACGCGACCTGTGTTTGAGGCGATCAACAAAGTGCTCGGACGCAGAACTGAACGCGGTCCCATGTGGCTGGTCCCCGAAACATTGGACGACGGAGGGTCTCAATGGTGTCAATATCGCACGGAAATAACCCCGAACGCCGAATCCATATCATTTCCGGAAATCCAGAGGCTGTCTCAACTTGAACGCGAAATACAAGTCCGCATGAACACCCAACTCGCACTCGGACGGGTAGACGACGAACAGTACGACCGTAAATGGGAAGATGCCAGAGAATTAGCAGCCACTGCCTTCGCGCCGCTGCCCGCGTTGGATCTCTCTAAACACGGAGGCATCGAAGGGTTCGACGAATTCTGTCTCAAGCAGCGATTCGCTCAAACAGGAATTCGACCTGAGATGCTCGACCGAGAGGAGTATGCATGGCTCAAACACGTAACACCGGCTCAGTGGCGCGCCAAGGCGGACGCAGAACTTGGCCCGAATTACGATAAAACAAAAATCCCAAAGTACGAGGATCTTACACAATTCAACTTCTGGAACTCTCAGGGTCTTCAGCGCGGCGTTGTCGACCATTTCGCGGTACCTGCTGGTGCTCCTCGAACGGCGGAAGACGCAAAAGATCAGAAAGCCGGCAACCGTGCGCGTTTGCCTCGTCAACTCAGTCGCGCAGCGGGTGCAATTCGTGCCGGAGGAAGTAGAGGCGCTGCTGTTGGCGCGAATGGCGCGTCACGAATGCAGCAACTCTCTCGTGACGGACGTCCACCCGCAGCCGCAGCCGCAGCCGCAGCCGCGGCCTCGGCAGCGCAATCTGAGGCTGATGCATACCTAGGCGAGAATCCCGAAACCTCGTACCCAGACGCTTATGAAGAGAAGGAAGCGACTGTCGCACCGGCAACCGCTGCCCCCATTCGCAGTCAGTTCCAGGCACGAACAACCGGTCGCTAACTATGAATGATTGTGTTTCGTTACACTCTTCAATAGAAAAAAAAGTAAAGACAAACAAAGAGAGGCATTCCATTCACTCCGTTTGCGTTGATGTCAACCGAACCGCTTTCCTTGGCCACGCTGGTCGAAAAGTTCTCGGCGTTTGTCGGCATCAAAACTGCGGCGGTATCGCCGGATCTCCTCATCGGCGCCACGTTATTGGTCGCGATCCTTTCGTTGTTGGTTCTGGCTGAGGTTGTGGTATTCATGCGAAATGTGCTTTGGACGTTCCTGCGCATTTGGGTAGTCTGTTTAATCCTCGTGACCATCATTCGTTTTTTGGTCGGGGAAGAAACACTTCTCGAACAATGGGAACTCCGCGACTTCAGTCGCACAGAATACGCCATCGCCGTTTTACGTTCACTCTTCCGGCGTATCATCGGATGAGAGGTACAAAGTAACTGACGCTGAACAAATCCTTCCAAATATAACTCTCGATGTGCTCCAGTTTTCTCATTCTGTTTCTTAGATACCGGTTGCATCTCGTCCCCTCGCGCGCTTTTATTCGTTCCACAGAAAGAAACCGTTTCACCAAAAATTGAACTTCACTCTCCTCTCTCCCGCTGTTATGCCCATGTGTGTGTATGTGTGTGTTTGGGTTACACAGACGCAGGTGATCATAGATGAGTGACGATCGATCGTATCAACCGCCTCCGCTGGAAAAAGATAAAGATTATACGGAAATAGAAGATGGCAATGGGAACCTTGTGGTTGTCCACAAGGACGACGCCCATCTCGGCTGGGAGGCAATACAACAAGAGCAAGACAATTGGAAACGATGGGCGGCACAGAAGGAGACATTGACGGCGGAGAAGTTGCACAATGATAAGATCTGCAAAAAGCCAAAAAGTGCCGCCCACAGGGCCGTTGAACGCGCCGAAAAAACCGAACAAAAAGCACGCAAAGCCGAACATGCGGCGAAACTGCACGGACTTACAGCAATTCGCGAAGCAGAAGCCAAACAGGCAGCGGCCATCGCACGCGAAGCCGCGCGGCAATTTTTCAAACCCATTTCATCTCGACAAAAACAAAAGCAAAAAAGCCCATCCGCCCCTGCCGCTGCTGCTGCTGCCGCCGCCATAGACCCTTCCGAAACCACGCAAACCCGAGCGGTGGCCACTGCCGCCGCCGCTGCTGCTGTCGCCCCAGCAGCTGCTGAATCAGGAACTGCCTCGGCGGTGTCAGCGTCGGCGTCGACAACCTCTGTATCGGGGGCGAAGCGACGCTTCTCTACTTCACACGAGGCGCCGAAAAAGAAGTTCCGCAGCGATTCATTGTTCCGTTTGGGGGTATACAACTCGGGGGGTACAGGTGCACGCGTTGCTGTTCCCTCAGCCCCTGGGGAAGTAGAAGGTTCAAACAGCAAAGGAAATGGAAGCGGTGGTGGCGGCGGAGATATTGGCGAGACGGACTTCGAAAGCTTCTTTCTCAAGGAAGGCTTGGTCACGAAAAATGATTATCCAAACATGGACGTGAACCCCACCGGGCGACGCGGAAAAAAATACCGCCGGCGAGGTCCTCCTGATGTGACGTTCGTTCACGCCACATTATCTCGTGATGGTTCGACGGTGACGATGATCAGCGGCGACGGGTCGCGTAGTTGTGTGGTTCCAACGGAAAACAAAAAAACGGACGAGTCCGATGGGCCGGGCACGGTCGATGGTACGAAAACGACACATACCGATGGCGTTGCGGCCGTAGACGAACGCCAAAACGTCACCTCTGTCAACTCTGTCAAACGACAAGAAGGAAAAGAAGAAGAAGAAAGCGGAAAGGAAAAGCGCGTCGATCATCTCGAGGCCGAGTACATCTGGAGATTGTCGCATTGGAGGATTCGTAACCGAACGGATATCGATCCTGCGACTACGCGTCCAATATCATGGATTTTCGATGTTGCAACGTGCAAAACATACTGTCCAGAAATTACCACCGAGTGTGGGGTGTCACCGGCCGAATTCAAATCGATTATGATGAGGCTGCTACCGGTCCATCGGAACGGTCGGACTCTCTCCGATCTACCCATAGAACAACTTAAGAGCATGGCGAGCCGCATTTGTCGTGAGTATCAACTTCCGAATGGATTCGATAAATCTGAATTCTTTCTACCGGGGTCCGATCGTGCTTGGAATGAAACGCCTGAGCAACGCACCGAACGCGTCTTGGTGTGTTTTCTTTACGGTTTGATGGATCGAAAGATCCCACGCACCGGACCACTGAAAGGCAGGTCGTATCACCGAAACCCGGCACTTTCTCCATTACTCACACTCTCGTGCAGTGAAATACCGGTCTTCTTCGGATATCTCGAAGCGGCTGCCCGACACACACACGTATCTTATATCAAATGGCGTCGGGCACTCGTGGATGATTTCTTGGGTCCAGATGAACGAATGAACCTCCGACACACGTGTCGCACACTCCACGAGATGGCCTCTCATCCAATGCGATACGGACTCATCGCGCTCAGTTATTATCTCTTGCCTGGCGCGGTTCTTCCGGTCGTGGCGGATCAGTTGGCCACGCGTTGCCATGACCGCCTCCACGAACAAGGACTACAGCTAAAGGCACTCCTACGAAAGCAAATCACACAGGAAAAACGGCTCGCGTGCGCACGTGATGCATATTTCGCCACGCACGGGGCGATGCTGAATGATGGCCGATTGCACAGCATATGTCTTTCAAATCGTGAGCTGTTCGCAGCCGCGTTGATAGCATACATATCTGCCAGTCGATGCATGCGGCAATTCGAATCGTTCAAGGTCGTAACCGCCGGTGGTACAAAAGTTCCGACCATCGTCGAGCAATTTTCATCGTTTCTTGAATCGGTGGAACCGGTTGCGGGGTGTCAGGCTCGATACGACTACGATAAGAAAGGAACCCGAGTGGTTGTGACGACCACCCACACCAAAGACTCAGACGCCCCACATTTTCTGAGACCGATATTGGTGGTTTCCAGGTTCGGAATTGGCAGGCGTTCCAGGGCAGAGGTGTTCTCCGAAAAGTTACAACCTTACACGGTATGGTTCGATGTCACGAGGGGCATTGCATGGACAGTGGAGCCCGTGCACGATGCGGCACCTCAGGCCGTGCTGGCTCGAATTCTCGCGCTCGTTGAAGGGGATAACCACAGTGATCTCAGCCGCCTGTGCGAAGTCCGATCAACGTGGGACGGGTTTAATAAACACAAGGCGGTCGTCGCAGCATTCGATCAACGCCCCACAGAGAAAGAACTAGCGGCATACACAGCGGCCACCAGTGCCAGAATCGTTTCACAGCCAGTCCAATCGTTCACGTGGTCGGCGCGTCAGGATTTCTGGGCCGACCGTTACAGTCGGTCCCTCGGATCAGATGGGAGCAACGAGAGCCAAGACGCATTCAGCTGGAGCCGGGCCAACGTGTTTTGATACCACGCCGATAACCTATCCACTTTATCTCCTCCTTCCCTCTTTTTTCCGTCCGTTTTCTTTTTTACACCTCTGCGTCCATATTTGTCTTATTGTTTTCTCGAAGATATATGGAACGCGCCAGTTGCGCTCCTCCTTATCCCAAACCTCTCGTCGTGAAGTAAGCTCTTTTTTACTCGAGGCGGGATAGAGAAAGAGAAAAGAAAAGCGGAGCCTGGACCGAAAGTGAGATAGCGACGGAATTAAAACGAAAGAGATAGCTCCGCCCGTTTCGATGCAGCGAATGCGTGCGGAGAGTATTGGCATGTCTATCATCATCGTTTCCGTGTGCGTGTCCATCACACTCGTCAACTGTGTTTTTACATCCGAGGTCGCAGCGCTACAGATTCGCAGCCAACGTACCCCGTTGGCGGAATCTGGAGATTCTCTGGAATCTTTCGCGATCGCTGGATTTCGCGCTGAACAACAAGATTTCGGCACTACCGTTCATCTGGTCGTGACAGGGTCTGATGGACTGATGAACGCCCTTTCAATGACGTGCAGCCATGTTTCCTATCTATACGACGTGACGTACATCGGGGCGGTTCCACGAAGCGGGATTTACTACACCACGCATGCGTTTTTGGTGCGCGACACCAAAATTTTCAAGCAAATCAATCCCCAAGATGTGGACGATCCGGCCGGTCGCTCTCTCCTGCAGACTTCGGATCCCGTCGCCGACACGCCATTTTGTCAGACTGACGCGTGCCGAGATGACTCACCGGTGAATTGGTACAACACCGTTCAAAACGCCGCCCATAATACGAACCCGACCCAATTTTCTCCAGCGAACGCGCACCAGGCGGTATGCTTCGCGTTTTACAACGATATTAGTAGCAGTAACTACAAGGACTGCGCTGCTGGGACCAACCGAAAGTTTGATTTATTGAATAGCACCACGGCAGGTTTCCTTAAGGATCTCGAAAATTGGACGGCGAATGTGACGAGTGCGGAAACCGCAAATGCGCAGGCGTTGATTGATCTTGCCAATCAGCAGGACAACCTGACAAGAGCCGCCAGTGATTTCGACAAAGAGATCAAGGCCCTGCGATTCGACCTCAATGCCACAAGTCTCAACCTGGATGATACGCTCGATTTCGTTACAAAGGAACTTAGGCGTCAACGCGATGACCTTAGAAGCGCAAACGATAGAATGAGCGATCTCGCTAACAATATGTCAGCAATCGTTAACGAGACGTCTCTTGCTACGTACCAACTATATTTGCTTCAGACCAAAAACTTCCAGAACTTTACGAGCGAGTTCTCGTCTGCCGTAGACGCACAACAAGAGAGGCGGCGCATTACGGCGTCTCAAGTCCGTGCGACGCAAAACTTGTTCGTCGCGACTGCGACGGCCTTCTCCGACCTCGTTTCTGGGATTCAATTGATTCGAAGGCAGTCAGTGCAATTTGCCAAAGACAAGGCTGCGCTCGAAGCTTCCCCAGATGGACAAGGAGAGTTTCTGTCAGCGTTCATCGATCCAGGTGACTTCAAAGCACCCGCCACAACCCCGAGTAACCTGGGCCCGCTGTTAAAATCGACCCCTATCGCGGATATCATCGATCGTTATATGATCACATCCGGAGGAAATCCATATGGTGTGGTTACGAGGTATACATGGAGTTGCGAAACGGTGAATTGGGTCACAACTTCATCGTACAACCCGCCAGCACCGCAAATCCTGGATTGGATTGGTCCGCCCGATTGCGATGTCACGTTCACCGATCCGATGATGACCAAACGGTGTCGTTGTATGATACAGGTAGTCGCAGACAATCGGTGCTTATTGAGGAATTCCGGAGGAATCGTTTCCGCTGGAGACGCGTTTTCGTTTCGAACGGGGAATGCGATTGAGCTTTCTTCAGATACCGGGTGTTTGGTTCAACCGCAAGAATTTCCAGGTGGGATGTCAGGCACGTACATCAGATCGATCACTGATTTGGCAGCGTCATGGGCAACGGTGAGTCGCAGAGGCCTATACAATGGCACTCTAATGCAACAATACAGCTTGTATGCGGATGATGAAGTCGTCAACTCTCCATGGTCTGAATTGGTATCCAACGCGACCGATAATTTGAAGCAAGTTCTTGATGCTCCGCTGTCAGGTGGGGATCCCAACTTTGTGTACGATCAAATGGTACTTGTGGTCCATTCGTGGGGCTTTGCGCGTCGCGGAAAGCAACCATACGAGACTGCAGTGTATGGACGACTGCCGAACTTCATGGACGAGACAATGATATTATGGAGAAACCTTACTACAAATGGCACATCGGCGACCGGCTACGGCTCGCTCTACGGTGTCATGTTCTATTCTCCAAAGTCGACGATGCTCACGGTTAGTCAGTTCATACCGACGACTCCTGTGGTCGACATCACTCTCACCGTTAACGGGGCTAATACAACGGTCACTGACATTCAGATCGACGATCTCTATATTGGACTGCTTCCAACTACACCTGGCGTCATCTGGAACCCGTCGACCGTCCAGTCTGAATTCTGGGACACGCTGTCAAAGGATGTGGCGATAAACGGAAACCCATCAGCCCGGGCAAACACTCTCACGTACGCAGCAGCATACACGCCTGATCTTTTCGAACGGCGATATCTCTCTTATTTCGCAGGTAGGCGGTTTGACCACATATCTGGTGGGCATGTTGCGCCGGCCTATCGCGTCGAGCTTAACAATGATGTGAATTCCCCCGACGTCGGTCGATGTACAAGCATTGCATACGTGCCGAGCGGTGGATGGTGTGTAATGTTCGATCATTACAAAATGAGCACGTTCGGCTCGTTTAATGATCACGATACAATTGCACATGTCGCGTTTCAACCGCGATCCGCTGCAGTGAACTTCTTTGCTTCAATCCCCGATGGAGCGGTGTTTTTTTACACTACCTCTGTGTGTCCGGTCATTCGTCAGATCGGGCAACCTATCGGGGGTTCTGGACAACAGACCATCACAATATCGAATCCTTCTTCTTCCGATAGCAGTTTCCGCGTGCAACAACTCGGGGCATGCCCGTTTCAAAAGGACCTTCGTCTGGTTGCCTACCAGACGACGAACATGCTTGTACGCGGATGTCTCTCGGCCCCGCCTGGTCAACCTGATCAGCTGATTTTCCTCTATCTTGATAAGCAGACGCAGACCTACAAAGACTGCAATTCCACGTTCGCGTTAAATCTCACCGCTGCCTCTATCAATCGATACCAGGGAGCAGCATCATACAACTTCACCGTCTACGCAGAAGATGTTTCGTCCCAGGTGCTGTTGGAACGAATCGTATCGTCGCAGCTAAACGTAATACGCGCGCAAAGCCTGGTAGCACTCCAGCGTGTGCATATCATGGTCACCCGTAACATATCACGACCGGACGACGCGCCGAATTACGTTGCTGACGCTTACGAAACCATTCTCAAATTGCAACAACAGGGTAACGACCTTGTCGCACAGGCTGCTGCATTGAAGCAGCGCGTTTCAGATGCGCTCAAGAACGGGCAGCCGGATCAATACACAGGTAACATCGGTCCGGCGCTTGTGGACACCGGGAACCTGATTGCTCAACACCAAGCCGATTTTGACAGACAAATCGCGGCGTTCGCCGCAAACCAACCTCTTCTCGTGGCAGACGTGGAAAACGCACGCAAACTCGGGATGTTACAGGCAGCTGAATTTAATAGCATGGTGGATGGCAGCATGCAGATGTTCCTGTCGGCGATTCTGGAGCGTCTTAATGCATCGGTGTTTGATCCAGATTCACTGAAAAACTTCGTGGCAGATGTTGTTGAAAATGATATTTCAGCGCAAGACGTCCAGGATGCGGATGATTTACTCAACGGGAGCGTGTTCGATGCCATTCGCGTCCTTTGGAGGAATTCCGCTCTGGGAAGGCTCCAGATCATACCGCTAGTGCTCGGCTCGGGTGTTCCATTTTTGTACATCATGTCACGTCTGATATTTTGGTGTAATTTCAGACGATGCGGGAAAGGATGCAAAGGAAAATGCAAAGGACGAGGTCGCTATGCTGGACCGTTCGATTCTCGTGCCGTTTACAAGGCCGACGAAGAAGTAACATCGCTGGAACTACAGCGAGAGGCTCGTAACGATAATTCCACCCACGAGAACGAAAAGGATGCCGAGCTCAATAAACTCGTGGCATAAGAAAAAATAAACACTTTTCTGCACTTCTCCGCTGCCCTCTAACACTTTCTTTTTTGAATCATATCTGTTGTTGTGCGCCGTGCAAAAAAAAGAAGAAGAATTCTCGTTTGTCTGGCTTATGTTTTATGAGAGAAGGTAGAACAACAGCTAGGGGCATAGAGAAAGAAGATGAGAAATCAATCAATGGGACGCACCTCTTGCTCTGTTTTCTCGCACGCGAAAAGAGAGAACTCTTTTTACGGGTAGAGAGAAAGTATGCCGTCGCGGTCACCTTTGCTGATGCGCATGGGTTCGCCAGGACTACTCACACCGGTCATTGCGTGATCCGTATCGTGAGAGTGACCCAGACCGAGCACGTGACCGGTCAGCCCGACAAGAACCCTCCGCAAATGAAAACGATTGGCCGGGTGGTGGTGTCCAGCCCCGGTGTGCCACTGAAGATGAGCCCCGTCGTGATCGTGCAACATCACGAATCCGTCAGCCTCGACGATGTAACCCGTGGCCTTTTCTATCCACAACTGAACCCCTCCGAGAACAGAATGGCCTTCGATTTTCATGTTCTCGTGTTGATAAACTCTGAACTCGTTGAGTCCATTTCGCATTGTTCTCTCCGTCAGAAAGGAGCTGGGGGTGCCGAGGTGCGGCGCGTCCACGAACCTGAACCGCGGAACGCCGGTTCCGATATTGTGCCATTCGGTTGATGACTCCACAAAAGCAGCACGAATCAGATCAGATGGGATGCCTGCTTGCGCTTCGGCGTCCGCGAAGTTGATTTCCATGCGAATTCCATTCGCTACAGACACGGGGCTCCATCGCGCAATGGTTGTGAAGTTGTGTCGATGATCCGGCCACGGACGCGGTTTCTTGTTTGCCGATAGATGCACGAGACGTTCGATTCGGTAACCGTCATCAGGATGCAATCCTTCGGGTATTTTAATCTTTCCGCCACTGCTGCTATCTTTGGATTCTGGTCGGAGGTGTTTATTCACCAACATGGGCCCCGTGGGAGAGCTGTTGACGACCTTTCGTTTTGCCTCCCGTTCGCGTCGTGCCTGCGAAACTTCAGTCAGGCGGAGCTTTTCCTCGTCGGTGATTAAAGATGGTATTCCGATACGCTTCGGAAGCGACTTAGGGGCACGTCTCGGTTCGGTTCGCCCCGGTTCCCACGATCGTGCATCCACCACGGTGATGTGCGCGAACGCGACGACGGCGACCGCGGCCGCGAACAAAATACTTGGTATAACGCCTGATCGCATCCCTTCACGTGCGAGGACGAGGAGAAAGAACGGGTGAAGAGGTTTTTTATTATTCTTTTTTTTCTTCCTTTCGTCTGGTCTTGCTTAAAACAGAGTTACATCTTGCTGGTAGATAGAATCATTTAATATTAAAACGAGAAGGCAAAGGAATAAGCTGAATCCATTCGCGTCCGTCGTACTTGATGGAAGGAGGCGTTTCTGGTCGCGTAGACGTCAAACACGCCGATGTCAGGGGTATGTTCAGAAATACCCGTCCGTCAGGGGCCTCGATGTACGGAATTGGGGCGACAGGCGCGTTACCATCAGCTGCGGTCGCTTCCTATCGATCCGAAACAGCGGTCGGCTTCGACGCGGCGTCGGCTGCACCGCGCGTACGTTCCGTTGCGGAGCAGGTCTTTGCCGCGGATGGTCGCCTAGGCGCGGGTATGAACATGTTTCCTTATCCGCCACTTCCTGCAAATTCAGATATAGAGCAGCCGTATGATAACGGACGAAACGGCAATGGTGCCTTTGAACGACGCGCCCCGCCATTAAGCACGATCTTGGACGCGGAGACGTACCGAAAAGTCCACAGTCGCGGGGCCACGGATGGCAGCGATCCCGATTATTACCATTACGAACAAGTTGATTACGCAACCGAACCGAGGGACATCTTCATACCGCGTGAGACGGACGCTCAACTATCGATAAAAGCACGCGCTGCCATCATATCCCGTCGCGTAGAAGAGCGCAAACGAGCGCAACGAGGAAACAAACGAAGATCTTACGACGATCGAAGAGATGCCCCAGCTGAAGGCGACGACGGTTCATCAGGTCTGCATCGCAAACTTGCACGTCTTGACTCGGAAGGACGAGCTGGTGTTATCCCTCTGGCGGCTTTGGAAGCAGCTCGACGGGAGGAGGACGGAGAAAAAGAACAGGAGGCGAAAATGGAGATTGACATGAATGTATCGCCCGAGGAGCTTAACTCTGAGATCGCGCGACTGCGCGAGGCATTCGGACAATTGTCTACGACTACGCTTTTAGAGCGCCATCAAGAACGAGAACGGGAGCGGCTTCGCTCGCTGAGAAAACGTGAAGAGGAAATGGACGCGGAACAAGTCGAAGCACGCAACTCAAGAGTGCGCAAATACGGAAGCATACCTCTTCTTCATAACGTCGCTGTTATGACTAGCAAAATGAAAGAGGTCGCAGAGGAGCGGATCCGTCAGCGTACGGCGGAACACCAGCGGAAGGCGTTCGGGGTGCGTACCGACGACGACAATAATTTACCTCGCGTGAACCCGGGTGAACAACAGTACCAGCTGCTACAGGATAACATCGAACTTGTGGCTCTGGCAAGCGGATTCGAGTACACGCCGATGCAGTTACGATTCATGCGAGAGTTTTCTCGCGCCTGTGCGCCGCTTGTATACGGAGAACACTGGAACGGGGCTACGAGCATGGCGTTCATGGAACGCGAAGGAATGCGAGAACACATCCCGTATGTTCTAGCCATGACTCCGCGTCGCTTCGGAAAGACCTGGGCAGTAGTGTCATTCCTGCTTGCGATAGCAATGACTGTCCCGGGGTTGAGAATCGTCGTTTTCAGTCAGAACGAGCGCACATCCCAGCATCTTTTAACAGCAATTAACGCGCGCATCGCTCGCATACAAACCCTGAAGGACAGACGTTGGGATAATCGGTTCCCGTCTACTGATAAAAAGACTGTGCGCGTCATCCCATTGTCGGTGAACATCCCTGCGGGAACCTCAAAGAAAGAACTCAACGGCGCAAAATACCGTGGTAGTACGATACGTGCAGTTCCGTGTACCGTCGACGGTAATGTAACCCAAACCTCCCACTGCTCCCCGCTCTACCCTTCCCTATCTGCTGTGCGGCGTGCGCGCATCTCTGCGGTATGTTCAGAAACGAAACAAAAATCGGCACTCTCCGTTCATTTTTCCGACTCTAAAAGGTACACAAAGGAGGGAGAAAAAGTTCCTGGAGGCGAACAAGCGAATTCCCGCAGGTTACAGTATTGCAAAAAATGTTCGTTACTTTTTTTGTTACTTGCTCGCCGACGCAGTTGTTTTGTTGTTGTCTGCCGCTGTTTGTGTTTGTTCTTAGGGTTCACTTTGCAAACTGCCCAGGTGTGACAAATGCGCCTGCGTTGCCTTTGAATTTCTTTGCAGGCAGCTGCATGGTCGGGGCCGATGCCGCCGTCACAGGCGTTCCTGAGTCTCCTTTGCGCTTGGCGCCTACATGTGTTGACGACGACGTGATGACAGTTGACGCGGAGGCAGGGGCGGGCATCGAAACTGAGTTGTGTACGGTGGCGGCGGCGGCTCTTGGCGTCGTCGTCGTCGTCGTCGTCGTCGTCGCCGTAGAGGGTCCGTGAGGCTTAACGTTCGCAGACGTTTTGGTCGTCGCCACGTTGAATTTTACGGCGACGGTTGCTGCTCGTGCTTTTCCTCCTGCCGCTGCTGCTGTTGCTGCTGTACCTCTCGCTGCTGTCGATACTGCCGAATTCGAACGGAAAATAAACGCTTTCGGTTTTGCGTTTGCTTTGTTTATCGCGCTTCCATTGTCTTCTTTCTGCTCGTGGTTCCGTGGTTTGGATGCCATTTGCGCGATTAAACTGCCAGCACTTGGCACCAAATTCGCGTTCATCTTTGCGAGCCGCGCGTGTCTTTCGTGTTCCATCTCGGTCAGCAGAAGCTGGGTATCGCGCACTTTTTTCTGGCCGTTGCTGCTGAGGCTGGTTCTGTTATTGCCGTTCCCCCGTTTATCCGCGCGGTTCATATGAGTTTTGAAATCGGGGTCTTTCTGGGTTTCGACGAGAGAGCTCCATGTCTTTTGCAGCTCTTTGTTGTGTCGCGGGTTTTTGCTTCCGATGTTCATTTGTCGTTCGAGCACACTTTTAATTTTCAACCCGATCGGATTGTCCAGGGGTATGGTCTGCCCCAGATCTTCGAGCAACGTGATGAGAATCTGCGCCGTTGCATCCTCAGCTGCTTTGATCTCAGCGTCATCGTCGTCGTCGTTGTCCAGTGGTTCACGTTTGCCTTGACGCTTCCATTTCGGTACGTAATCATCATCTGAGCCCGACGACTCGTCGGTCGTCGATTCCTCTAAATCTTCTTCCTCCTCGCCACTCTCGTCGTAATCATCGTGTACTTCGGGCTCGGACTCCACTTCCTCTTCGTCGTCGCTCTCGATGTCGTCGTCGTCGTCGTTGTCGTTGCCACCGGCTGCTTCGTCATCGACATACTTCGACTTGGGTTTGCGTTTCCCTCGTTTCCCCTCCTTGTTCTTCGGTACTTTACTGTTACCTCTCGTCGCCTCACTAAGACTTCTCTGGACTGGAAGCTGCATGGATCGTGCGGGGGTAGGAGGTTTCACAGTGAATGTGTCAGCGGCCGACGACGAAGATGGCGCTTCCGTCAGCGGCGCTAAAGCTGCAGAAGCCGCACGTTTTCGTAACGTCGAAATCGTATCTGAAGACATTAGCGTGTCCAGTTCGTCCATCGTATGATCAGATACACACACGCGCAGAAACCTCGAATTGCACACGAGAGGAGAACACGTAAAAACGAAGGGGGTGGTGGGCTGTTAGATATGGTGCTACACCTTGAGGTGAGTGAACGAATGAATCTATGAATCAATGAAAACCCTCCGACGGAAAGTTGGGGGGGTCTTGAGACGGCGGAACCGCCAAAATCGGCACAATACAACAATTTAAAGCGATCCCGGAAGATTTACGGAGAGCATTCTTTAGGTCGTGCTTTCTATATGCATAACCGCGGTTCTTCCGTCACTATAACTCACCTCTGAAGAATCTCCAGCACCTTAAGATAAATCACATCCGATCGACTCATTCTCTTTATTATTTTTTTATTCGGTACGCCTGTGTTATAGATGGCATCTGCGGGCAGGTCTGCGCCTGCGGCTGCGCGTGTTGCCGCCGGTGCTAACCCAGAGATCAAAAAGTTGGCGGCTCTTTCTGTCGCTGAGCATCTGTCGGAGATGCTTAACTCGTTCATAATCGAGACGGGTATGTCGCCGGGTCCCATCGAACGCGGAGTTCCGAATCCACTGAAGAGCAGGTTGTTCTGCGAAGCCTTTATGGGAATTCTGAGCACGGGAGGACGAGCATACGTGCGTGCCCTCGATATTCTCGCGCGTGAATCGAAAGCAAAAGAAAAAGAGGAGAAGGGAGGAAAATCGAAATCACAGAATGAGAAAGAAAAAGATGCAGCACGGAATGCCATGTATTTGGCGAACATGGGCTCCAAGTTTGCAGCTCTTAATCGTGGCGAAGTCATGCTGATCTCAAAGGAGGTAGCATTTCTCCTAGTACACGGAGTCGATCTTAAAAAACGTGGCATCGAAGATTCTCTCGATATACTGGATAAGCACCTCGAAGAGAACAAAGACGCGGAAGAAGAATTCAAACGTTTGCAAGCGTCTTTACGGAATGTGTTGGCGATTTATATGAAAATCACCAGGAACGACTCGGCGCCTTGGACGTACATAGGGGAATCGGCTTTCAGTTATCTCATTTCGGAAATAACGAAAATTGTTGTCGACCATAAGACGACCGTGCAGATGTTCATGGCTGCGTTGATGAATGAAATGAGAAGCGAGAAGGAACAATCGCTTTCCGCGTGGCTCGGTCTCGTGTACGGCTGTCTTCCGCCGAATCGGGCCGCGTTCGTGAAATTCACCGAATCTGAATCCGAAAAGATCCTCAAGGAATCTTTACTCTTCGGGAGTTTACTCAAGCGTCGGATGCTCACCCCCGACGAATTCTACGACAACGTCCTCAAAACTACAAAATGCCGACAGCATCGGCTGGCGTTGATGAAAGCTCTTGGTGATGATAACATCTCATCGTTCGTTGAATACGATTCGACCGACAAGTATACGGAGTCGCTACGAAATCTTTACCCCGTTGTTGTGCCACGTCTCAATGATCTTCCCGGGTTTGATGAGGCCCCGGCGGTACAGGATCAGGCAGCCTTGTTTGCCAAGGGCGCAAAAGGCGTAAAAGTCACGAATGACTACAAGACAGTC
This sequence comes from uncultured Phycisphaeraceae bacterium, assembly GCA_964527265.1. Classification (GTDB taxonomy): domain Bacteria; phylum Planctomycetota; class Phycisphaerae; order Phycisphaerales; family Phycisphaeraceae; genus CAZGOM01. The sequence continues at coordinate 33,043 of CAZGOM010000023.1, forward strand.
TTCCGCTTCACAGGCATAACCGGTGATCATCACACCATTGAACGCGATAAAATCCCGGTGGTACAGGTTCGGACAAGCGCGTCGCCAACGTTTGCTGCCGGAACTGAAGCCATGAGTGACTACGGTTCAGTCTCTCGCTTTACGTCCGAGGACGGTAATTTTGGCCAGACTTCTCGTGGTCAGCCGTTGGCACAGGATCAGAGAACCGCGCCGCCCGGCGACCACGCCGCGAGAAACCGCAAAACGGACCCTCCCCTTACAGCATCGACCGGTGATCGTCACACCAGCGGAAGTGGTAGTTCTCGCCAGACTTCTGCCCAGCCGGATATTACTGGCTCCGGGGCACCCGTCGCGCCGACTGTTCCTCAGGCGGGTGAAGAGAACGGCGCTTTGGGGATCGGCCAGAGGTGGACTCTTTCAGCGCTTCAGATCACGAATGTGGATGCGGCAATTGCACAGGCGGCTGAAAAAAAGGCGGCTGATGCCGCCGTTTTGGCTGCGGCTGAAGCGGCAATTGCCGTTGAGACAGCGAAGGCGGTGGCAGATGCAACTCAGAAGGGTGCTGAAAATAAAGCTAAAACGTCTCCCTCTCCCGCAGCATTGCAAGATGGAGTACAGGACTTTGTTAATGACAACATGGTCGAGAAAACAAACTCTAAGAAGGTGGCTGATGACGCAGCAGCTGAAGCGAAAAACAAGGCGGCGATCGCAAAGGAGGCGGCTGATACTGCGGCCAAAGCAACAGCTGAAGCGGAAGTCAAGAAGGTGGCTGCACAGAAGGCGGCCAATGATGCAGCAGCTGAAGCGATGGCAGCCGCTCTAGCGGCGGCGGCGGAAGCTGAACGTGTAGCAAATGAGAAGAAGAAGGAAGATGAACGGAAGGCGGCTGAAGACAAGAAGAAGGCGGCGGATGCTGAACAGAAGGCGGCTGAAGATAAGGCGGCCAAGGCGGCTGAAGACAAGAAGAAGGCGGCGGATGCTGAACAGAA
>CAZGOM010000023.1:34131-48851 GCA_964527265.1 uncultured Phycisphaeraceae bacterium
ATAAGGCGGCCAAGGCGGCTGAAGACAAGAAGAAGGCGGCGGACGCAGCGAAGAAGGCGGAGGCTGAACAGAAGGCGGCGGACGCAGCGAATAAGGAAGATGAACGGAATGCGGCGGCGGCGGATGGGTCGCGTGCTGCCGCACCCGCAGGTGGTAAAGGAAAGAACATAGCGATGCAGCCTGAAACAGCGGCCGCCTCGCCTATGCCGAAGGACGCCGGTCACCGAGGTTTTGCCGCGGATGCGAAGGATGTGAAGACCGGACACGGTATCGACGAACGCGTTGCAGCCGCTATGAATGACGTTTCCATTGCGTCGAACATCGATGCCGACTCTGAAAAGCGCATCAAGGCCCTTAAGGATGGGTTTAGCAAACTCGAAGACGATGAAGAATTTTTTTTCTCGAAGGGAGTGGACGAACAGTTTGACTTATATGTTAAAAATGATACTGGATCACTTACTTTCGTCCGCGAACTATTTACGAATCAGGACTTATGGAGCTTCGAACTGAGGGATTTACTTTTCATGGCGTTCAAGGAGACATCAGAACTCGATGTCGTGATGGGGTTTCCGCCGAAAAAAGACACCAAGTATTTTAAGTTGCATCTGGAAGTGCGGAATCAGACGTTAAAAGAATTACTGGGCTTTGCCAAAAAACACCTCAAGGACAAGATTCCTCAAAGAAAAAATTCGATTACAGAACAAAATCTAAAACGTGAAATCGGAGAACGTATGTTCCTTGTTTGCAACGCGCTCCAAGCGTTTAACGTGCGAAAAATATACGAAGAACAGGAACCACGGCCATGGTTCAGTCTTTGTATAATTCCGAGAGAGGACGTTCAGCCGAGGAAAGACGGGATTGAAGCCCCTCGCGTGGCAAAGCCCAATGATTTCCGATCCGTCGTCGCGCCCGTGTTATTGATGGACGATGATGAGAAATCAAAGGGCGAGCCACGATTGAAAGAAGTCTACGATAAGGAGGCTCGTGGCCCAGTAACATCACTCGAACAGTTCAGGACGCTTCTGACTATGCCGCTGCGCGCAGATGGTAAGAGGCCTACGAACTCAAAGAGGGTTCCACTGGATGCCGCATCGCTGCACGAAAGGGCGGCTCGAGGAGAATATGACATCCTTCGGGAATTTTTCAAAGACTCCACGGATGGCGAAAATGTATCAATGTACAAGAACTTTGTCCCGGTGATGCTCGGATACCCAACTCCATATCCCACTTACATCACAGAATCCGACGATCCATCGTTCCGTCGCGCCTCGGATGTTTCCATCTACAATTTCGTTGCCCGTGCCAGACTGGCGTTCGGTTATAAGCCACTCCAAGCCCAGCTGGTCATCTCTGACAAGGAAGAAGAAGAAAACGGATTTCATTACGCTGGGAGCAAAAATCTCTTCTCGTACGCTTTGAATAAGATCGGGCACGACATGAGTAATGTAATCCCAGATAAGGTGGATCCGGAAGTTGCGAAAACACTTTATTTCGCGATCGCGAGATTCTTAGACTGTCTTGAAGATTTTACTCCGTCTACCAATCGATGGGACAGGGCCTGGAAAAATACTATGGAGGCGTCGAAAGATGTGAAGGCGGAAAGAGTGAAAGCATTATCTGACGCGGCGGCCAGTGTGAAATCGGCGCTCGGCGCTGTCATGAAAAAGAAGTAAAAAAACAATCCATAAAATCAGCGTATCTATGAACTTTTTCCTTTCTGTGTCTCTTTTGTAGAGACGTATATTGTGCACTTACTCGTTGCATAAACATGTCCGCCTTCAAACACTCTCCGCCCCGAAAATCAAGGTGCCGATTCGACGAGGATGAGAACCGCTTCTGGACTCTTGCGGCGCGCGTAGTCTTCGCCGCGGTCGGTTTCTACGTCGCGTACGATTTCGCCTGCAAAGGCGGTCAGGCGACGAAAGAGATAATCAAAGATGTGTCCATCAGCACGGCCGTGGCGGCGTTAAAGCTTGGAGGCTCGGCGGGGAATACCAGCCTTAACGAACTGTGTTGCACATTGGCCGAAAAGCAAGACGTCAACATCGAATTGCTTCGCGGTGTCGGAGAGGACGTCAAGTACGTCCGCTCGGACGTCGAAGGGATGCGGATGACAATGGGCGAACACAACTCGCTTATGGATAAACGGGCTGAAGAACTGGACGCTTCAGTCAAGGATCTGCGAAAACTCGTTGAAAACCTGGAAACGAAGTGTGTGTCTCGATTGGACACATTACAGACAGAGATCCAATCCGATCTGCACGCGCACGTCAGCGAACGCACAATTGAGCTGAATAAGGAGTTATTCATAAAGCTTGCTGACATCAATGAAACGATAGCAGCGTTGAAGATGTCCGAAAAGGATAAGAAGAAGATGGTCGCAAGGCTCCACGTGCTGGAAGAATTCAAACGAAATGCCGATGCGGAGGTGGAGAAGAAAAAAACCCAAGAGATCTTCAGATTTCTTTCCGTGGTTTTGTTCATGACTGTCGCAGCGGGTTTACCAGGGGATATCGATACGTGTTGGCGCATCTTGGGGCAAATTGTCGTGGGCATTTCGCTGTATTTTGTCCAAGATGGTTCTTGGACGTTCGGCGCTTTCGTGTTGATGGTAAACGTGATCGTCGTACTCGCGGCAAACGTCTTCTCCCGATCCCGAAGTTCGTCCACGGCCCCTTCCCCAAGTCCACCCCCGGTCCAGGTCCACCTCATCACAGGAGGAGTTAACAAACAGATGAAAGAGATGATTTCGAAGTCGGACGACGCTTCAGAGTCGGACAGCGCTTCAGAGTCGAGCATCACCTCGGGAAAAGACTACAGCGGGCTGGTTAACATGCCGGCTTCGGCTCCCGGTGGTCCGACGAGACGTCTCGCAGATGACGCATAGCATCATCATCAGCTCTCGTCGTGCGGCTTCCGTGAGATCATCGTCTTTTTCTCTGTCTTTCTGTCTCTCTCGGTCTCCCGCATGCTCGCGCGTGTTTCACTGGCGGCGCCGTAGCCAAACTTTCTTCGTCTGTGCTTGTGCCACGGCGCAGAAAAAACGGCTATAGCGCCGCCATTTTCGACAAGATGTTTACAGAAGAAAAGAGATCGGGGGGTTGTTTCATTGTACATAGACGAGAGTGGGGCACAGAGACACGGAGAGAAAGAGACGGTTCGAGCTACCTTTGTCTTTCTTCATCCCTTAAGTTGTTTGTAAGGGAGCTTTCCGAGATCGGCTGCGAGCATCTTAATACAATTCGACGCCCCGCCGAGCTTCGTCACAGGAAGACGGAATGGTTGCGCACAGGCAGGCATCGGCACTTCAGCCGCCTTGACCACTGTCGTTTTTCCGATATTCTGATCGATGATCCACATGCTGACCATCTCCATAGTGATTCCAGGTGCCACGGAGGGCTTGGATGACACATTTGCGACAGGCTTAGTCGGGGTGAACTTGTAGACAAACGACGCCAAATATCCGTTACAGCGTTCCATCTGTACGATTTCGTAATACGTGAGCTGACGCCATTGGTTCGTCGTCGCATCTTTTGCGTAGATCGTCGGAACACATGGATACGCGGCTTCCTTCCTGTCAGATGGGACCTCGGCGTTGTGTTTCCTGACTTCGCCAGCGATGAAAAGCTTAGCCCGTGCCAACATCTCTTGCGATTCAATCTCTTCGGGCGTTTTGAATTCATCCTTGTCGCGCGATGATTCTTTCTCGCCACTCGCAGCCTCGAGGGCAACTGCGAGATTTGATTTGCGCGGGGCTTGTGGCTGGAACATTGTCGTCACATGGAACGATACGGCGCCGACGAATTCCGGAGAGGCTGGAGTGGTGGCGAGGAAGTTCACCCTGTTCGGATCGGCCCCCCGACGGAACGGATGAGCACAGAAGTCACGAACGAACCCAACGAGCGCTTTCTCTTTGGCTTCGGGTTCGAACTCCATCACGCTCTGCTTTCCGGACATCTCCGCGGTGGTTTTCATCTTTGTGTTCAAAAAGTCTGAGTAGCTCTTCTCCAGTGTTATGCCTGCACGGATAACGGATGTCACCACGCTTTCGGTCCACCGGGCAAATTGAACAAACTCTCTGTCGCACCCATTTTCGGCATCCTTATTAAAGGCTCGGAACGAAATACCATAACGCGCTTGTGCTCCGAAAATATTCTGGGCGGTGAACTTATTCGGCGTTGCGCCATCCAGGGTCGGCATGTTGAGGTTGCCAAACGGGACGTTTTCGTAGATCTGGACGCGGACCACCGGCGAACGGATGAATGCGGGCTTACCCGTTCTTGTGTCCACGAGTCGGAATGCTTGACCTGTCTCGCCTTTGTTTCCAGTCCACCGGAGAATCATGGGCTTCAACAGATCCGGGTTCGTCTGATATACGCCGTACCAGATGCTGTTCTTCTTGTCATCGTCGCTGACTCCGCCCTCGCTTCTGGGTTTCCAGGCATCGTTGCAGCCGATGTATTTATCGCTGTCAACAATCTCCCCTCCCATGGAAAAGGTCGGGATGTCGACATCGCCTGATTCGACCCCGGCTAACACAGAGGGAGTGCCCGGAACGTTGCGACTTTTGGGGGTGTTCATCGGCGATTGCGGGACAGGAGGGCGAGAGAATTGGCCCACTCCGCCGAATTGATGGTGCACAGGCCCGGCCCTGACGAAGGAGGAAGAAGAAGAACCAGAATCTGATGCGGCTGCCGCAGCCGCGGCCGCAGGCGCAGACGTTGCAGCCTGACGTTCTTCAGTCCGAACCGGAGCCGGGGATTTACCACGCGACATCACGGGCAGCAACAGCGCAGAGGAAGAAACCCCCTTCGCCGCTGAGGCCGATGCTGCCACGTGAGCCGCGACACGTTCAGCAGCGGGCTGAGGAGATTTGTCAGGTCGCACGCGGATAGTTACATCCCCCGAGGTCTTTGAGTCCGCCGGCATCGAGTGAACGCGAACCGGTGAACTCGCGGGCTCGGTTTCCTCAATGTCATTCGTATTCTCCTCTCCGCCTGCGTCGGTTCCGTTGACCACGCTCGCCACTGCCGCGTCGCCGCCGCCTTCTTCGTCTTCGACAGTGCTGAGATGAGCTGAAGTCTGGGCGGGTGCGCCATCTTTGGCCTTCTGACGTTTCTTCGAGAGAACTCCGATTTTGGAATCGACGTCGTCGTTTTCGTCCACCGGCTCAGACAAAGAGGCAGAGGTCGCCGCAGAGGCTGCAGCCTGCGCCGCCGCGGCAGAAGCACTCTTGGCCGCCGACGCCTGAACTCCTCCGCCTCGGGATGCATTGCGTTTACGTTTCGCTCCAAGTTCGGAAGACATATTCGGTTCTCTTTGTTTTATCCCTCACTTAGGGGGTTTGAATTGATTGGAAATGCAACGCGAAGAGTAAGAGAAAACTTTACAAAATCACAAAACTGGCCGCATTCGTAACTCTCCGTTAAAGGACCCCATATTTCAACCCGACCTCGCCTTGCATGCATAAGGTGCGGCGGATGTGTATGTTTTTTTTGAGTTTGCAAGAACGCAGCGACAAATAGACACAGATAAACAGACACGTTTAGTACGAAGAATTAAGAGCGCGCTAAGAGCGCAGTCAGAACGGAGCGTGCATTAGTAATGGCTTCGTCGTTGTCAGGGATCACAGACAAAAGAACAAGCAGCGTTTTGCATTGTTTGCGTTCCTTGTGTCCGATGTGATTAACAGCACCGGCTTGCAATTTGAGATGCTTGACGAGCGCGGGTATTCGTAGTTTTATCACGGCATCAGAAAGAGACTTTATCGTGGCGCCTATGGCATGGCCTAAACGTGTTTCGTAGCCGACGTAGAAATCGTCGGCGCGGCACACGGTGCTCACCGCCGCGAGAAGCATCTTTTGCATGGCGGACTCATATGCGAGAAGAGCAGGGTTGGTCGCGCCATCTTTGATTCGGGACTGACAGAGTGCAAGTCGTTCGATACGAGCGAACTGCAACACAATCTTGTATTGTGCCCATTGGAAATGATCAGGGAATGTTTTCTTCCATTTCTGACTCTTGGTGGAGCAGAACAAGGCGAAAGTAGTCCGATGTGTGAAGCTGTCAATCTTTTTTCCCGGAGAGGCTTTGGCTGCAGTGATCAGCGCGTCCAGTAAGTTCACCCGCTTTTGCGGTTGTCTGCCGAAGCCTATTAGCGCCGAGTCACCTGCTGCCGAAGGGCGAGATTGAGATGTTTCATCCCACAGTGGGCAGAAGCGGGCATCCATCTGTGTGTCGACAACATGATAGAATTCCGGGCCGTCAGATGGGTGCACGCCGACTACCGAAGAGAGCGTCGCAGGAGAGAAGCCCATTGCGGCGTTTTCCATTCGTAGTGTCAGCTTCCATGACACGTCGACCGTGTCGAACGCGCCCAGTGATGACAGGTGGCGAAATATGTGAGCTCGGACTCCGTGTAGTTTATCGTCGGCATCGGACGGATGTCGATCAATGCTCGATTCGCAATCGAATGGGTATGAGAGGTTCCCGTATTGCATTGGTTTTCTTGAGTCTCGGCGGATCTGACGAAAGACATCACTCGGAAGGTGCGGCGGGGAGATGTGCAGCCAGTGCATCACGTGACGCTTTAGGAACGACGTCAATGCCTGTACGACCGGCATATCATCCGAACTTTGTCGCATTTGTCGAGCAGATCCTGCACGATATAACAGGATTTCGGCTATGCGGAACGCTGCAGGGTTGAGGTAATTCTGGCGACGTCGTCCGTCTGACTGATGCGGGTTTGGCACCACTTCGGGTACTGCTGCCGCTGATACTGCTGCCGCTGCTGGTGGTACCGGAGTGAGCGTGTGGCCATAATGATGCGTCCTAAAGTCGTCGTCGTCGCCGTTGTCGTCGTCGTAACATCCCCAGCGCAATCGGGCGTCTCCGTGAAGTTCAGGGCGTGCCATTGCAATGCGCGCGGAGCGCGGCTTCTTGTTCGTGTGGATGTTCGCGGAAGGACGGACGGCGAACAGCATATCCGACGCGCTGTTGATGTCGTTCTTAGATGCTCCACTGAAACCCGAATTAGTCTCCGTCGCGGCGAGGGCGACTGTCTTCATAGCAGGATCAACGGATGGACCGATACGGTTTTGAACCGGCCAGACCCAGTGGAGGATCCAGTCGGCTTCGATGATGTGGCCGATTTCGATTTCACTCGCCGCTGTCGTGGCCATTTTATTTTCGTTTTCGCCCGCTTCGCTCAACATGCGACACGGTACCTTTTCCATGGCGATGGATTTGGTCTCTATCGCCCGCTGCTGTTGGTCCTGTTGCTGTTGGGTTCTTAGTTGGTACTGTAAACATTTCTCTTCGCCCTTGCGCGACAACGAGACCAAGTGTACACCAGAAGAAGGCGTCTGGACGCCGTTGTTGACGTGGTTCGTACGGTCTCCAGTCAGAAAGTCGATAACTCCCCGCAGTGACGCGAACGAGAAAAAGACTGGACTTTGGTCGCCGGGGAGTGAAAACATGATTTTACGGTTACGGTCATAACCGATTGCACACATTTTCTGTTTTACGTTCTTGGCTTTAGACTTTGTCCCGTGCATGACAGTGGTGTGAATCGTTGCCCCGTGGAGCGTGATGATCGAACTTATGTTTTTTTGTAGGTCCATCGTTTTGGAGTGAACGGTTGACGCCGCATGTTGAAGAAGGATGCCAATCGAATCGGGACGTATTATAGATGCAACGCGTTCGAATCCTTTACGGGTCGCTTTCGAAACGTGTTTGAGTGAGGTAGTCGTTGCGATGCCCGAGACATTTCGTAGGTCAGACGATACCGGATCAGGGTTCGCTTTGGTTTCATCGTCATCGGCGCCGACACCGTCATCGCCGCCCGCTACCGTTCCGCCTTGTGGGACGTGATACGGATACGCTGGATGGAGTTGAGGGATTTCGGTGTACAGCGTAAACAACAACGCCGCGAGGCAGCGTCGTATACACGGCCCAATCGGATCGATCGTCTGAGATGCATAAAGGGCCAGCAGCTCCTTACGCATGAATTTGGCGCATTTCGCACGGACGGCAAGAAGTCTGCGATGAATAGTTCTTTCGTGGTTTTTGCGACCACTCATGATCCGACATATGTGTTCTTGGAGTTCGCGCGCGGTCTCCGGATTGTCGCCGTCAGACCGATCTTCGTCTCCGCTAGCCTTCGATCCACTTCGTTCCTCTTCCCCTCGAAGTGGCGTGGAATGCGGTGGTGATGATGGTGTATTCGGGACAGCGAGCTTGGCCACGGCCTCCGCAATCTTGAGATGATTTTTCGCGACAGTCGAAGCCTCTTCGAGTGTCTTTTCGTGTACGGTCTCCTGGAACTTATCACTGGTACCCCGATGAAACAGCACAAATTCAGGAATGCATTGTTGGTCGTTTTCGAGGCTGTACTTCCTCTCCTTTTCATCATTACCGTCGCGACACTTGTCCTCGTGTTCCGTCGTGACGCGTTTGAGAAGACGACCCGACGCGATAGAAATACCGATCACCAGATGGCATCGAATGGCGTCCACGAACCAACGGGCACGTTGCTGATGTAACGCCGTGTCGTAGCCACCGATGCGTTCTGGGTTCACACATAGTACGAGAGTTGCGAACATGCGCCTGTAATTATCGATGAGGGCGTCGAAACACAGAAGCGATTGTCGCACCGAGTCGCGTGTCTCCGCGGAGGCGTCAACGGAATAATGCTTGAGTGCATAACGGTGGAGAGAGTCGCCGACGCAGCTTGCGCTACCATGCGTCTTGGCATGAAGAACCACACACGGATCGACGCGCATTACCAGTGGCGTTTTGAGGTATTTGTGCGAGCTTACGTGAGTGGGTACATGGCCGTCTTCGCGGTGTTTCAGCCCGACGATGTACGGACGAACGACAGCTTGACTCACCGAGGCCTTGATCCCATCAAGTTCCACCGTCCGCCAAACGCGAGACGGCGAGATCGAATTTGGTCCGCGGACCGCGGCAGGTTTACCGCCGCCTTTTTCGTCCTCTTGTTCCGTCATGACGCGGCGGAAAAATGAACCTCCCTTTTCATTTCCCTGCTTCGGCGAGATTTTTCCCTCGGCAAAAAAGGAAACTAGGTAGGCGCGGCGGAATTCAGTCGAATGTGGGTTTCCGTTTGCCTCCTTTTTAACGGAAAGGAAGAGAAGGGCAGAGAAGGAAGGGGAAAATAGAGAGGTATTATGGGTCGGAGTTATGGTTTCGGTTAAGAGCGGCGTCTTCGTTTACAGGCGCGCGTCTGAGAACGGGTATTAGGGCGCGTGCCGGGCGCGGTGGCTGTCACGTCGGATTTCACCCGCTTCAGTCCTCGTGCCGGTGGTCGGTGAGGAAGAGGGGGAGGAGGAGGGGGCGGAGGAACGAGTGCCGGCGCGACAACGCTTGTGTCAAATGTAGCGCCTGGCTTTCGCGTGATAACCCATATGCAACAGACTTCACTGTCTGGGAAAACTCCAGACAAGAACGGCTGCTCCAATCGCTCTGACGAGAATCCTGATTTGAGTAAGATGTAGGAAACTGGTATTGACTGCCCGCTGCTCGTCAGTGGGTCGAGCTCGCGGTTGTCGAGGATCCCACGCGCAACGACAGCGCCCTGTCTCACCAAAATGTCGCGAAGCCGAGATGGGTGGTTCGATCGGGGTCTCTCCATAGGCGCTACAATCGCGTAAAGTGTCGGCACGCGCGGAAGTTCACCCGGCCGCAATATCACATCGATAAAGAGCGGGGCCGGTTCACCGACGTCATCTTTCTTTTCGTCTACGCCCGGCAGCGGCAGCTTTCGTCGATCTGACTCGGTCTTTCTGTCGAGGCCGTACGATTCGAACTGCCCACCGTCATTAGCAAATATACAGCGTAGCTCAGCTGTCGAAAACCGACCCTTTATAACGCAGTATGTCGAATCATGGTCTACCCTGATGATGCGATCGACAATCGCACTCGAGTCAGGTTCGTAAAGGTCGTCCGTGAAATATATCAATTGTGCGCCGCTTTGTGTGATGATGTGTTCATTTGGAATTGAATGATATTGTACGGCGTCGCACGGTGGTCCGCGTTCACGTTTCGCCATTCGAGTCCATCGGTAAAAAAGGTCATCGCGTTTCTCTATGCCACACTGTCCAAAGATAACCGTGACTTCCTTCTGACGCGACATCGCGGGTCCTGCACCGGCGGCAGCTGCTGCTGTGCCGCTCATCTGCAGCCATCAAAGTTCAACAGGAGAGAGACAGAACGAGTGTCTGAGTAGGAAGAAGAAGAGGAATGCCAATAGAATGCGTGGAACGTTAGAAACGTTGAATTTGCGCGGTCGATAGAAGGCGGCAAAGACAAATTAAATAAATGGATTAGGTCGGTGCGGAGTTCTGCTGAGCGACGACGGCGGAAGAAGACACAGCGCCCGGTCCGGGATTGGCAGCAGCTGAAATCGTCTCCTGGAGTACAAACAGCTGCCAATTCGGACTTAGGTGCTTAAAGATTAATGGGTCGTGTGGTGGCACATAAGCCCGGACGGCGAGGGCAGTGGCGGTTTTCCTTTCGGGGCTGTTATCCGTGCTCGGCGCGATTTGACGTGTTATTATGTGTTTGTGTGCAGTACCCCCGAATGAAATTGGCGCAAACCCCGGGGACGATAGTTGATCGTCTGACGACAGACTCGATGCACAATGCACGAGTCTCGAAAGGGCGATATAAATCGTCCTATTCACATCGCGTCGCCTGGATCGAAACATCTCCATCGTGCTGACCAAAGTTAGACGGACCCCAGACGGAAGGGGTCCGTACGTATCTGAGTTGACGACCCGAACGCGCCTCAACATTGTTATCTCTTGCTTAAACACATCGGACGTGAAGATTCCAGTCGGAACGAGGAGATCGACACGACTCGTAGAAGATTTCGTTGAAATGCCAGACCAGCGAGATACAATGAAACTTAACGCCTTGGTGATTCGAATAGAGGCAGACTCGATGCGATCCGAGAAGATCCACAATAAACGCCGCCCTGGCGTGAGCAGTTCTTCTGAGATACTCACAGAAACCTTAAATCTGTCCAGAATTTCCTTCGCGAACTTCACGGATGTCTCTCTCGACATCGGTTCGTTGATCAGAATACGCGCTGCAAACGCCGGGTTCTTACGCTTGCGGATGAGTTCAGCGATCACTGGATCCGCCAATTTTAGATCTCCCAAAGCGGCGCATACGGTGGAAACGGATGTCTTTGGGCAGGGTGGCATTATTTCCTATTTATGAACCACGCACACACACACACACACACACACACACACACACACGAGCGCACAAACAGAAGTTTAATTATGAATTCATACGACCTCGGAACGGAAAAATGGAAAGATAGAAATGTTCAGCTTTCGATGGTTATGAGATCATCCCGTTCGAAGACGCTTTGAACCATTGTCAGAGTTGGGGTATTTACGCTTTCCTCCCGGTGATATGTCGGAGACTCCAACAGCAGAAGCTCCTGCGTCGGCGGCAGTACATTCCACGCGGGCTGGTCCGCAAGGTGCCGGAGGAGCTGGGATTATTAGTTCCGCGTATTCGAAGACGAGACGAGACAATTCGTTCGGAAACGTCTTCCGTTGCAACGCCGCCGAGACCGCGGCGGATGCGTGTGCGTGATAGTCCCGACTGAACAGTTTCTTTTTCTCGTTAAACTCTTCCATCAGTTCGCTTGGGATATTTTTCGGGAAGTCCGGCTGAGTGGAATCGTCGGTGTATAAGTTGCGCGGATCGTAATCCGGTACGCGAGCCAGTAATGCTCTGGCCGTTTTCAGAAGACCTTGTGACATCGCGTATAACAATTCGCTGACGACCTTATCAGTTCTTATTGTTAATTTTCCGTTCATTCGTTTTATGGGCAGCCGTTCGGCCATCCAGCTACAAACCTCGTCATCGATGACTTGACCCGATGACGGTCTGTCGAAATATACTTGAAACGGGAACGCCATCGTCGTGTTGAAAAAGCCAGGCGTGCCATCGTGATTTCCGTAGCATGCACCGAAATTGGCGTACGCGTATTCCTCGGTGATCAGATCCGCCCCGAACCGGGTCGTGAGAAGGTTCCACGTATCCGATGAGACTCGTGAACCCACAATACACCCGAGCGTTGTAAATGAGCGTGTAAGCGGGAAAGATCTCCCGATGCGCGCAAGATGAGGCGCGGATGCAAGTTTGAGGAAAAAATCAGGAACCGCGATTGAACCGCATCGTAGTTGGGTCCCGTGTTTGACGATACATTGACAACGCGGAAACGTGACTTTGGTATTCACCTGAGACAGAAGTAATCTGACCAGATTGCATTGAGTAGGCGGCAGTGCGCATAGAAGTGCCGCCCATAACAGGCTTATAGGAACCGAACAGCCCCGCATGTTCAGTGCTTCAGTGGTAGCACAGCCGGTATGCATCAGCATCGAGAACACGCGCTCAATCAGTCGATTAAAAATTGGCAACCGCGAAGAGAGCTCAAACAACCGCCACAACGGAGAGGTCGCACCGTTTCCGTCAGGTTTTTCCATGCCCAGTTCGGGATGCCATTCAGAGTTTCCTTTGCCGCCGGGCGAAGACTCGACGAGCTCTTTAACGGCTTCAGAAGAGAGGGTCTCAAACGCAATTACTGTCTCTTCCAGCTGGCGTGTCCATGCTCCGTCTCCCCATAAAGAGCACGGACGAATTAACGACCGCTGAATGGATACGATTGATACCGTTTTCGGCTGTTTTGTCGTTCCCGCCGCCGAATTTGAGTGCGGACTTCCCTGTGACATCGGCTATGTTGCAGGGCAGGGCAGGGGACATCAGAATGTCATGCAATGTCAGAGGAGGCTCAGAGACATGCGGATGCAGATGTATGGGTGCATTTGAACCAGTGCTTTTTACACGGGGCGCGGAGAGAAAAGGGGGAAAGAGGGATAGACAAAAGAGAAAGATAGAGAGATAGAAAGTTAGACTATTTAACAATCAATTGCACGCGCGCCTGTGTCAAATTTGGCCTCATCATGCTCCACCGGCGCCGTCATCGGCGGTACCAGATCTAGACGCGCGGAGTTGTGTCGGCCAGCGACGTCGACACCGCCGGTTGCGGCAGATCGGCATACGCCAGGCACAGGGACGCGAGTTCGCGCGGGAATTGTGCTCCGCCAAACTGCTGCAAAGCTGGTACCATAGCGGCAGCGATGAGAGGGCGCAATGCCATTTGCGCTTTGGTTTCGGTCCGCAACCGCACAGCAATGGGGAGGAACTGCACTGTCATCAGCTTTTCTTCGTCGACATCGGGCAACAAATCGGCTGCAGTTTCGGCAGCGAACTGTGTGTCCGCCCGCGCCAACATATCGGCTATTACCAGGGTAGTGGGTTTGCATTTGATCGGTTGGGCGCATAGATCAATCTCTACGCCGCGGTCCAGCAGTGCCGCCAGCGTTTTGGGATACGCATATTGGGCGGCGCGCATCACCGATGTGAAACCACAATCGTCGTATGCGTTCAGCACGTCGGCGCACAGACGCGGCACCAACCACGCGCCGCGGAGATCGCCTTCGTTGTCCGTTTGGTCTGTTGCGGACAGCACTCGCAGTGGACTAATATATTGGCGCCGTGGATGTACGTTGGTGTGACGAAGCAGTGCGGCAGCCAATGGGCAGTGCACATTCGTCACCAACCGCCAGACGCGTGCGTCGCCGACGACAGCGGCTGTGGCAAAGGCACTAGTGAAATAGCCGTCGTGATACATCGGGCCGCCGATGATGCTGTCCAATTCGGCGGCACCGCAGTCGGGTTGTACCATGCGATCGTGTACGACATTCCACAGTGCCACGAAAGTGCGCGAACACGAATATTTGCAGGCGCGTGAAAAAGCCCAGTGCGGTGCAGAGACAGCGGCCAGGCGCTGGGCCGGCGTCAGACGCGACAGCAGATTAACTGCAGCGTCATCCAATTTATAGTACATGGTTGTACACAGTGCGCAACAGAATGGACCACTGTTACCGTCTACCACCTGGTCCGGATCCGTTGCAGCGGATGTGGAACTGAGGAGCGGCAGATTGCGCTCTGCGATGAGCAGATGCAGTGCACGCTTTGTCGTTGGATCGCTAGTCCATCGCGCAGCGTAAGCCGCAGCGGCGGCAAACTGCAGTACGACACGGCCAGTGCTAGTCACTGCACCCAGTGCAATGGCACTGCCACAGCCACCGCGCATGAGTACATCAAACAGACCCGACACATTGGCATCCGTTGCCTTTGGCCACATCGCAATGCCAAGCCACGCAAAAAGCGGATTAATGAATTCCATCCCCTTCGGTAAGATCACGTCATATGATGTCCATTGCGGCCGCATAACACCGACCCACTGCGTCAGGTCCGGCACCAGCACGTTGCAACGCGGATCGGATCCCGACACGCGAAGGTCGGCGATCAGCTGATCGCATTCTTTGTTCCATAACTCTGAATCTTTCCAATTCTGTGGTAGCAGCAGCGCCTCGATACGACCCGCAAACCCCACCACTGCCTCTGCAGCCGTCGCCTTTGCCGTTGCCACTCCTACCGGTTTCGATGTCCGACCGCCCATCCGGTGGGCGCGCCGAACAATCTGCAAAGCGCACAGCACACACAGTCGCAGTTATGCGCGCGGATCGAAAAATAAAGATGGACGAGTTGTTCCCGTTTCCAATCTCGGAATGTCAGACGAACACGGTCGCAGATTGGGGGAGAGGCCGTAT
>CAZGOM010000024.1:0-48078 GCA_964527265.1 uncultured Phycisphaeraceae bacterium
CGAGCTTGGCGAGGCGGTAGAGCTTGAGTTCGAGGATGGCGTCGGTCTGCTCATCATCTAAGCCGAAGCGGGCCATAATTTTATTAGCGGCGTCGGCTTTGCCGTCGGAGGCGCGGATGATCTTCAAGATTTCATCAAGGGCGTCGAAGACTTTTTCAAAGCCTTCGAGGACGTGGATGCGTTTTTGAAGCTGGCCGAGTTCGAATTCAAGCCGCTTGGTGACGACCTGGAGGCGGAACTGGAGGAAGTGCCAGAGGACTTCGCGCAGCTCAAGGCGCTCGGGACGGCCGACTTCGGGGTTATCGGTGGGGACGAGGCAGGTCATGTTGATGGAGAAATTGCTCTGCAAGGGGGTGTGCTTGAAGAGGTAAGCCATGACCATGTTGGAGTCGGCTTCCTTCTTCAAGGTGAGCTCGACGCGGACGTCGGTGGTGGAGATATCCTTGACGTCGACGAGGGGGGGGAGCTTGCGGGAGATGACGACGCCGCCGATTTCTTCGACGAGGGTGGACTTGTTGACGTTGTAGGGGATGGAGGTGATGTAGATGATTTTGGTGGTGCGGGTGGAGGGACCTTCCTCCCATGTGCCGCGCACCCGGATGGTGCCGGAGCCTTCTTTGTAGATGGTCTTGATGTCTTCGGAGGAATTGAGGATCTGGCCGCCGGTGGGGAAGTCTGGGCCTTTGATGGTGCGGCAGAGTTCAGCGGTGGAGATTTCCTGGTTGTCCAACATCCTCAAGAGGCCTTTGCAGATCTCTTCGAGGTTGTGCGGGGGGATGTTGGTGGCCATGCCGACGGCGATGCCCATGGAGCCGTTGAGCAGGAGCTGGGGGACTTTGGCGGGGAGGACGACGGGCTCGAATTTGGTGCCGTCGTAGTTTGGGCGGAAGGGGACGGTTTGCTGGTCGAGTTCGCCTAAGAGTTCATCGGAGATGCGCTGGAGGCGGCACTCGGTGTACCGCATGGCCGCGGCATTGTCGCCGTCGAGGGAGCCGAAGTTGCCCGAGCCGTCGATGAGGGGGACGCGCATGGAGAAGGGCTGGGCGAGGCGGACGAGTGCGTCGTAGATGGAGCTGTCGCCGTGGGGGTGGTAGGAGCCCATGACGGCGCCGACGACGGTGGCGCATTTGCGGTGCTTTGCGTCGAAGGTGACGCCTTGCTGCCACATTGTGTAGAGGATGCGGCGCTGGACAGGTTTCATGCCGTCGCGGACGTCGGGGAGCGCGCGGGAGGTGATGACTGAGAGCGCGTAGTTGAGGTAGCGGGCCTGGGTGGCTTGTGCGAGGGGGATGTAATCGCCGCCGGAGCCGCCGAGGGAGCCGCCGCCGGAGCCGGTGCGGCCGCCGGAGTTGCCGTTGGAGGGGGGGACGGAAGGGGGGGCGGTGACACCGCTATTGGCGGCGGAGGTGCCGGCGGGAGTGGTGGAAGCAGGCGTATTGACCGGTGCAGCGGCGGTGACGGGCTGGCTGAAGAGGTCGAGGTCTTTTTCGTTGGGTTGATTTTCGGCCAAGGCCCGTGCCCTCCGTGGCATGTCGGCGTTTTTGATGGAGAGTTAATGGTCAGACCCGTCGGCGATCCGTGCCGGGGCTGGCGGGAGCATTATACGACGTGCCGGGGCGGTACGAGAGCAGGGGAATGGGAGATAAGGAGATCAGGGAAAAGAGGTTCAAAGATCAGATCATGGGGTTTTTACGCCAGCAGAGCTGAATGGCGAGGCCCCAGGGATCGCGGAGCATGATGAGCTCGTCGCCGGCGGGGGTGGTGAAGAGGTCATCGGCGAGGGTGGCGCCTGCGGCCAGGAGGGTGTCGCGGTCTTTGCGGACATCGGCGGACTGGAAGGCGACGTGAAGGAGGAGGGGGTCCATGGACTTGTAGTCAGGGACTTTGACTTTGGGGTTGTTGTAAAGCTCGATGAGCCCGCGGCCGGAATCATCGCCGATGAAGTGCATTTTGACGCCGGTGGCATTTTCGCGAACGATTTTGAAGCCGAGGTTTTTGACGTACCAAGCGGCTATGGCGATGGGGTCTTCGACTTGGAAAGCGACGTGTTCAATGCGCATGAATGGAACCTTTCAAGAAAAACTAACGCGGCCTTAAACAAGGGCGGCGGGGTGCGGATTGTATCGCGGGGCGACTAGGGTTACCTTCTGAGGCATGAGCGACAAGAAAAGAATATTAATTCAGATTGACCCTGACGCGCAGGCGAGTGTTTTTGACCGCGTGGTGGCGGTTGATTCGAGCGCGGACGAGATTTTTTCCTACAGCAATGTGACGCCCGAGCAGATCACGGGGCTGGTGCACGGCGCTATTTTCACGCGCGGCGTCTCAGACCTGAAGCACACGGCGATCTTCATCGGAGGATCGGATGTGACCAAGGGGGAGGCGTACCTCAAAGCCGTGGTGAAGACGTTCTTTGGACCGATGCGGGTATCGGTGATGATGGACGCCAACGGGGCCAACACGACCGCGGCAGCGGCGGTGGTTGCGGCGCGGAAGCACATGGATTTGTCGAAATCGACGGCGTTGGTGCTGGCGGGAACCGGGCCGGTGGGCCAGCGTGCGTGCCGGTTGCTGGCACGTGAAGGGGCGAAGGTGAAACTGGGATCGCGCTCGCTGGAGAAGGCGAAGGCCACGGCGGACGCGATCAACAAAGTGGTGGGATCGTCACTGGTGACAGGAGTCGAAACGTCAAATGATGAAGCGCTGCTTTCGGCCATGGCGGGCGCGGAAGTGATCATCGCGGCAGGTGCCGCGGGTGTGCCGCTTTTGCCGGAGACGGTGCGCGGGCAGATGCCCGGGCCGCTGAAGGTGATGATCGACCTGAACGCTGTGCCACCGGGAGGAATTGAACTGGTGGGTTTGATGGACCGCGGGGAGAACCGCGAAGGGATCGTGTGCTACGGCGCAATCGGAGTGGGTGCGACGAAGATGAAGATCCATCGGACGATTGTGCGGTCGTTGTTTATGAGCAACAACCAGGTGTTTGATGCCGAGGAGATTTATGCGATGGGGAAAACGGTGGGGACGTGAAGATGGGTCTTGGGTTCTGGGTCTTGGGTCTTGTCAGAATAAGACAGGAGGGGGCCGGGTGGATAAGAAGGCATATCGGAAGCTTGATTGTTGGCAGTTGGGAATGGATTTGGCGGCAGCGGTGTTTGAAATCAGTAAGAAGTTGCCGCCGGATCAGAGATTTGGGTTGATCAGCCAGATGCAAAGGGCTGCAGTATCAATTCCGGCCAATATTGCGGAAGGGTATGGTCGGTCGCACCGTGGGGACTATTTGCGATTTCTTTCAATTGCCCGCGGCTCGTTAATGGAGTTAGAGACGCATCTGATTCTTTGTGTGCGTTGCGGATTTCTGACTCGAGAGGAAAGCATTCCCGTTTGACGGTTAGGGCAGGATGTTGGAAAGACACTCACGGGGCTGATTAGCTCTTTAAGAGATCGTGCGCCGGGGGAGCAGGAAAGTTCGAAGTCTGACTAGACCCAATACCCAGAACCCAAATCTCATCTTTTGGGATTTGAATCTCGGGTGATGCGGATGTGTTCGATGGGGTAAAGTTTGCCTTTGTTCATGCCAGGGCAGCGTTCGGAGGCGCGGTCCCAGGATTCTTTTTCGCGGAGGAGTTCGGGCCAGAAGGGCCAGGTTTTGCATTGGGTGGGGCGTACGGAGTAGATGGAGCAGAGGGCTTTGCCCTGGGCGTCGCGCTTGAGGAAGACGCAGTCGTAGCCTTTGGGGCCGATGCGTTCATCGATGGTGTATTTGCCGTGTGAGACGCGGCAGTAGCGTTTGAGGAAGGTATTGACGTCGAGTTGGAGGAACTCGGCGATCTGCTGGCCTTCGGCGGGTGTGAACCAGACGTAGCCCGGGGGGCCTGAGCAGCAATTGCCGCACTGGGTGCAGCCGAAGCTGAGACCTTTTTCGTACCACTCGGCGGATTTTTCTTCGGGCATAGGGTTGTCCTTAAGGACATTATCTTATGCGATTGGGGGTGGGGATTTCTTGGTAAGGCTGTGGGATGGGATTACTTTCCCAGGGGATCGTGGATGACTTTGGGTGAGAGCGCGGCGCGAAGTGCGTTTAAGACTGCGAGGACATCGATGATTTCCTGGCAGATGGCGCCAGTGACGGGGCTGAGGTGTCCGGTGGCGGCGAAGGCCATGCCGATCATGCTGAGGGCCATGCCGCCGATGGCGCTTTGGAGTGCGATGTTGCGCATGCGTCGGCTGATGTGCATGAACTCATCGACTTTTTGAAGCGAGTTGTCCATGATGACGACGTCGGCGGCCTGGGCGGTGACATCGCTGTTTTGGCCGATGGCCATGCCCACGGTGGCGGCCATCATGGCGGGTGCGTCGTTGATCCCGTCGCCGACATAGAGGGTTTTGGCTTTTGCGGTTTCAGCGCGGACGATGGCGAGTTTTTGTTCTGGGCTTTGCTGGGCGTGGATTTCAGTGATGCCGACCTGACCGGCAAGGTATTTGACTTCGGATTCGCGGTCGCCGGAGATGATCATGACGCGCTGGAAGTGATGTTTGGGCCCCAGGTGGCTGACGAACGGGCGGCTTTCGGCGCGCGGCGCGTCACGAAAACGGAAAGTGGCGGCGTAGGCATCATCGATGACGATGATGCATTCGAGGCCGCCGGCGATGGGTGGGAGGTGATCGGCGCCTGTGACGGGGAGGCTGGTCATTTTGTTACGGCTGGTGACGAGGATCCGGTGTCCTGAGACGACGCCGCGCAGGCCCTGGCCGGGTTGTTCGCCGACCTGGGTGGCTTGGGGCAGATCAAGTTTCGCCTCGTTTGCTGCATTGATGATGGCGTTGGCGAGTGGGTGTTTTGAGTAGCGTTCGAGGCTTGCGACCAGGGTGAGTATGTGGGATTGCGTAAAGCCTGGGGCGGTGAGCTGGTCTGTGAGGGTGGGCTGGCCGTAGGTGAGGGTGCCGGTTTTATCAAAGATGGCGACGCGGCACTGGGAGATTTGCTCAAGGACTGCGGGGCTTTTGATGATGATGGCGCGGCGTGCGCAGAGAGAGATGGAGCCGATGATGGCGATGGGGATGGCCAGGAGCAGGGGGCAGGGCGTGGCGATGACCAGGACAGCCAGGAAACGGATGGATTCCCCTGAGACGGCCCAGGCGATGAGGGCGACGGTGAGGGCGACGGGCGTGTAGAAAGCGCCGAGGGTGTCGCCAAGGCGGCGGAGTTGGGGGCGTGTGGCCTCAGACTCCTTCATGACCTGCATGATTTTGGCGTAGCGTGAGTCTGCGGCGAGCCTTGTGGTTTGGATGGTGAGAACGGATTCGCCGTTGATGGCGCCGGAGATGACGTTGGAGCCGGAGGTTTTGGTGATTTGGAAGGGTTCACCGGTGAGGTAGGACTCATCCATCATGCCGTGGCCGTCGGTGACGGTGCCGTCGACGGGGCAGATGTCGTGGGGGTAGATGACGAGGGTGTCGCCGATGGCGACGTCTGCCAGTGGGATGTCGCGGATTTGCGCGCCCTCCTTCTTGTGGGCGATGGAAGGCATTCGTTTGGCGAGGGCGGCCAGAACGGAGGACGCGCTGCGGAGTGCATAATTTTCAAGGGTTTCACCACCGGAGAGCATGAGGACGATGATGGAGCCGGCGAGGTATTCACCCAGCGCGATGGAGGTGATGATGGAGATGCCGCCGAGGAGATCGGAGCCGAATTCACGTTTGAGGAGTTTTTTGAGGAGGTCGTAGACGAGCGGGAGGCCGCCGACGGCAAGCGCGGCGAAGAGGGGGGCGTTGTATGTGAGCGGGGTGGTTTGGAATGCAAGGCGAAAGAGGAGATGGAGAAGGATCGCGAGGATGGAGAGGGCGGCGATGAGGGTGGTTTTCTGCTTCCAGAGTCTGGATGGCGAATACCAGTGCCCGGGAGGGGGCTCAACGATTTGTGAGGCGGTTGGGGAGGGCATTGCCTGAGCTTAACCGGGAAAGCTCAGGCGGACTGAAATTTATTGTTGTTGCGTGGTTGCGGCAGTTTTTTGGAGTGGTGGTGCGAGGGTGAGCCTGGCTTCGACAGTTTTTTCAGCGGTGATCTTGAATTGGCGGACGCGGGCGTTGCCCGGTGGGCTGCCGGCGGGGGCGTTGGTGGGGGTGAAGCCATTTTCGGTGATCCATGCGGTGGTGGCGGAGGCGTCGACGGCGATGGCGGAGGGGTTCATGAATTCGAGCTGATCTTCGGCGAGGCCGGGGCTTCCGAAGCGATCGACAATGTCGATGGAGGACCCGTCGTCGTAGAAGAGGACGATTTCGCCGCCGCCGCCGGAATCCCAGAAGGGGCCGGCGCTGGGACCGGTGACGCAGGTCCAGAGGATGCTGCCGGAGATGTCGAAGCCGCTGGGGCCGGGGAGCCTGTCGTCGGGGTCGGAGGCGTATTCGGTTTTGATTTCCTTGCCAGTGTCGGTGTAGCGCTCGATGCGGCCGTGCTGGTTTGCAAGGTAGATGGTGTTGCCTTTGACGGCGATTGCGCGGCCAAAGGAGATGGAGTCGGGCAGGACTTTGTAGTAGAGGGCGCCTTGGAAGTCAGCTTTGGTGCGGTCGTAGACTTTCATGTTGCCGTAGCCGGTGGGGAAGTAGATTTTGTTTCCCTCGCCGACGCAGTTTGAATTGACCCAGCCAGTGCAGAGCGGACCGTAAGGCTCGTTGTTCCATCCGGCGAGGCTGCGCTTGGTGAATTTGCCGTTTTTGTCGTAGACCTGGGTGGAGTGGTATCCGTCGGAGACGTAGAGGTTTCCTTCGGGGTCGACGCCCATGGCGGAGACGTGGAGGCCGCGGTAGCTGGTGGGTGCGAAGCCGTTGTCTGCAAAGGAGGTATCGGGGGTGCCGTCGAGATTGAGGCGGATGAAGCCGGCGAGTTTTTTGATGGGGTCTTTGTCGTCGAGTCCTGCGTCGTAGATATAGAGTTTACCGTGGGAGAGGTGGATGTCTCCGGGGTTGAGCCATTTGCCGTCGGGCGTGCCGGGGCGTTTGAAGGAGGCCTGGAATTGGAGGCCGAGGGATTCGCGGTAGCGGACGGAGTAAGTACCGGGTGGGACGTCGCGGCCAGCCAGGAGGCGGAAGGTGTTACGCGAAGAGGAGAGGCGTCCGGCGTAGAGGGTTTTGACGACGTTGCTCTGGTCGTCCAGGAGTTCGACAAGGGCTTTGGCCTTGGCGTGTTTGAGGATGGTGATTTCGATTTCCCCTGGGGAGCCGGGGAGGGGAGCGATTTTGATTTCAGGTGTCTGGGGGGCCGGGTTGGGCTGGGCGGGGGCGTTGGGTGAGAAAGCGAGAAAGAGGATCGCTGATGCGATGAGTGAAACGATCCATATCTTTGGGTTGAGGCTGATCCATCCCGACATATGCGTGTGCCTTGTGGTGATATTAAGTATCAAATTTCAGGAACCTAAAGGTCCTGAAGCCGTCCAATCCGGGCGTATGGCCTTCCCCGAAGGCTTAAAGCCGGGATATACTGGCTGGGCATCCCAGATGTTCAGTATCTGAAATATCAGAGCGCCGAGATTATAGACGTACCAGCCAAGGGGCTGGTTCCCTCCCTGGAAGATGAAGGAACGTGTGATGACGACTGCAAGTTCAAGCGCTGGTTCGGTGGAGTCGCTGTTTGCGCAAGCGAAGGCGAAGCTGGCTGAGGGTTTGTTGACACGAGCGGATATCGAGGCACTGGAGGCGGCGGCATTGGCGGGGGCCAAAGGTGGGGTTGGCGTGCGCCAGCGGCTGATGTACCTGCATGCGGTGACGCCTTCGATTTACTCGGGTTTGTGCGCGGCGGTGCTGCATGAGCCGGTGAAGGGGCATTACGCGACGATGGACCCGATGCAGAAGGACCCGGAATACAAGAGCGTGCATGATGCGCTGCAGGACGGATGGCGGGTGATCCACTTCCCGTTGCAGCGCGCGCCGTTCGACGACAAGGAAATCGACATTCTGGGGTATGAATTCGTTCTCGAGAAACTGGAGCACTTCAATGTCAACTGAATCCATGATTCCGGTCCAAGGGGCTTCTTGGGCGAGCGGCAAGATTGAGACCAAGTATCTGCTGGACGATGAGCAGATGATGGATTTCATCATTCGGGGGTATCACATCATCGAGCCGCACCAGAGGGCGGGGCTCAATGAGGAGATCGATGCGGCGCTCAACGGCATGGCACGTAATCCCGGGAACGGGATTTACGATGAAGTGCCGCAATTGCAGGAGATCTACTCGCACCCGGTGGTGCGTGGGACGCTGGCGAGCATTTTGGGCCATGACTGCACGATGAATGAGCATCGGCACTGGCATAACCGCCCGCCTTCGCCCTGGAGTCAGGGGTGGCATCAGGACGGCGCCAACCAGCGGCATCACGACACGGTGTGCGTGCTGGGGATGTATTACCCGCATGATGTGACGATCGACATGGGACCGACGGTGGTGCTGCCGGGCAGCCATTTCCGCAATTGTCCGACGGACCAGATGGCGACCTACGGCAACATCCGCGGTCAGGTCCCGATCGTGGTGAAGGCAGGTTCGATCGCGGTGACGCATTACGACATCTGGCACGGCGGTTCGATCAACCGTTCCAATCGGGTGCGGCACATGCTTAAATTCCTGTTCAACCGGGTCAGCAAGCCCAAGATGCCGTCGTGGAACCATGATCCGGAGACCGCGCCCGGGCTGGCGGCGCGAAAGTTCACGTTTGAGCAGCCGGTTGCGGTGGGGCAGTCAGACAACTACAAGCAGAATGGGCTGCGGTATGAAATGTGGCGCACGCTGCTGGGGACGGATTATCAGATGAAGCGGGTGAGTGCGAGCTGGAGTGATGACAACGTTTCCAGCAAGAAGAAAATCTATTAGAGTAGTTCCAAATCAAGTCGGTTCCTGAGGCCTGGGTGCGAAAGCGTCCGGGCCTTTTTTCTGGAGATTTTTTTCGTGGCTCTGCACGCCCGGGTTATCGGGTGTTCGGGTTGCCGCGTGTCCAGGAGTGTGTGCAGGTCATGTTGGAGGTTGAAATGGCTACGACATGGGGAGAATGAGTTGATTGGAAGCCTGCGGGACGCGGGTGCTCCCAGTGAAAAGAAAAACACCCCGCGGGGCGGGGTGTTTTTGTGGAGTGTGACTTGAAGGCGTCTCAGCGGGCGGCGGAGAATTCCAGGAGAGCGAGGGCTTCCTTGGCGATCTGTTCCGCGTCGAGGCCGCAGTACTTGAGGAGATCCTCAGGGGTACGGCCGGACTTGGGCAGGCGCTTGACGTGCATCTGCTTGACGTTGAAGCCGCCGCCGTCGGCGGAGACCGCGTCGGCGATGGCCGAGCCGATGCCGCCGCCGTAGTTGTCCTCGAGGGTGAGGATGAGGCTGTTGTTCTGGTTGGCCAGGTCGAGGATGGCTTCCTCATCGAAGGGAAGGCTGTAGAGGTCGACGAGGGTGGCGTCGATGCCCTTGGCGTCGAGAAGTTCGAGTGCCTTGTTGGCTTCGTGGACCATGATGCCGGAGGCGACGATGAGGATGTCGCGGCCTTCGGTGAGGACTTCGTGGCCGCCGAGGGTGAACTTGGAGTCGTTGTTGTAAAGGAACTCGGTGTCAGCGCGGAGTGTGCGCATGTAGGCCGGGCCGTTGTGTTCCGCCATGGCGATGGTGAGGGCGTAGGCCGAGTACGCATCGGAGGGCTGGAGGAGGTAGAAGCCGGGCTGGCCGTTGGGGGTCTTCATGGTGCCCAGGGAGCGGAACCAGGCGACGTCGGGGAGGGACATCTGGCTGGGGCCGTCGGAGGCGAGGGTGATGCCGGCGTGTGAGCCGACGACCTTGATGTGCGAGCCGGAGTTCATGGCCATTTCGATCTGGTCATAGCCGCGGGTAACGAACTTGGCGAAGGTGGAGCAGAATGGGATCTTGCCACCGGCGGAGAGGCCTGCGGCGGCAGAGAACATGTTCTGTTCGGCGATGCGGCATTCGAAGTAGCGGGCCTTGAGGTCGGCGTCCTTGGAGAACATTTCAGCGAAGGTGGAGTTCTTGACGTCTGCATCGAGGGCGACAACGTCGGAGCGGGCGTGGCCCAGAGCGCGGAGGGCCAGGCCGTAGGCGCGGCGGGAAGCAAGCTTGCCCTTGGCGACGGCGCTGTCCAAGCCGAATTTCTTGGCGGCGTCATTGAAGGAGAGGACGGGGGTGATTTTGGCGGCTTCGGGCTTGCCCGGGGACATCATGGGGATGTTGGGGCTCTTGAAGTCGATCATGGCGCCAAGGGACTTGGCGGTCGCGTCGAGTTCGGCGATCGCGGTGGCCAGGTCAGCGGCTTCGGCGGGCTTGCCGTGGTGGCCAGCGCCCTGCTGGGAAGCGGAGCCCCAACCCTTGACGGTGTTGGCGACGATGGCGACGGGGAGGGCGGAGGGATTGTTGACAGCTTCGGTGTGTTTCTGGAGGGCGGCGTGAACAGCCGAGGGGCTGTGGCCGTCGATGACCAGGGCGTTGAAGCCGTAGGCGGTGAGTTTCTTGGCCAGCACTTCAGCGGACTGCTGGTGGCTGACGACATCGGACTGGGCGTAGACGTTAGCATTGAAGATGGGGAGGACGGCCTTCAAGTTGTGGTCCTTGATGAAGTCGACGGCTTCCCAGATCTGGCCTTCGCGTGATTCACCGTCGCCGATGATGCAGAAGATGCGCTTGTCGAGCTTGTCGAGGCGTGCGGCGCCTGCAAGACCAGCGGCGACAGAGAGACCCATGCCCAGGGAGCCTGTGGCGGAGTCGAAGAAGGGGAAGCCTTCAACGGGGTTCGGGTGGCCGTCGATGACGGAGTCGATGGCGCGGAGGGTGAGGGCGTCGGCGCGGGTCATGGGGCGCCAGGAGGCCTTTTCCTTGCCGATAGCGACGCCCAGATCGGCGCAGGCGGCATAGACGATGGGGACGGCGTGGCCTTCGGAGAGGACCAGGCGGTCGCTGGAGGGGTGAGCGGGGTTATTGGGCTCAAAGCGCATGTGGTGGTACATGAGCACGGTGACGATGTGAGCCAGGCTGGCGGCGGTGGTGGGGTGGCCCGAGCCGGAAGCAGCGGTCATTTCATAGCTGAGCTTGGCAAGGTCAATGGCCTTGGCGTTGATGGTCGAGTCAAAAGACATGGGCGGGGGTCCTCCAGTTATTAGTTGTTCGTGCTTGTCAAAGTACGGCCTCGGAAATAGAAGCGGGACATTATCACTCGAAAACGGCCCGGTCGCAACGGCCCAAGGGGGGTTTTAGTGATAGTTTCTTAGTTTCTGGCATTTGGGAAAGTTGGAATTATCATTTCCGGGGGGGCGGGGTAAGATGTTCCCGACACTTTCGTGGACCCGATGCTTTTCGAACCTATATCAGGGCCGGGCTTGCTACATGAACAAGAAATTCAATCTCAATCTCCTGGTTCTGGCCGGCGTGTTGGCGTGGCTCCTGCCTGCCGGGCGGGCAAGCGCGCAAGTTTCAACCGAGCGCTTTGACCGGTTTCTGGAGCAGTTCGAGCAGACCAACCGCCTGCGCGTGGACCCCAACGTTCCCGAAAATCAAAGGGCGTATGTGGATTTCGGCGGGTTTACGACGTTTAACTACTTCATGGTGCAGGATGGGGTGCAGTACACCAACCTCCGGCAATACGACTTGAACGCATATGGCCGGCTGAACATCGACGGGGTGCATGATTTTTTCGTGCGTGCGCGGACGAGCTACCGGGATTTTGATCCTGGCGACAGCTTCGACGGGCGCGGGGATGAATGGATCATGCCGACGGTGGACCGGGCTTTTTATAAGTTTGACCTTGGACGCGCGATGCAGGCGTACGAGGGTAAACGGGTGGACTACAACGTCGTAGCGACGGCGGGACGGCAGCTGATCAACTGGGGCAACGGGGTGGCGTTCAACCAGGAAATCGACGGCGGGCGTTTTCAACTGACCTACGACAAGGTGACGCTTGAGGCCATGGTGGGTATGACGCGCGACTCGACGATTGACATCGATACGTCACGCCCCGGGTTCAACTCGCAGACCAACCGTTTGTTCTACGGCGGCATGCTGACGACGGATGTGAGCGCGTTCTTCCAGCCGTACGTCTATGGTCTGGTGCAGGAAGACTACAACCGGCCTTCGACGCTGGTGGCGACGGTGCCGGGCGTCGGTCCGACGACGACCAATTTCCAGTTCGACAGCTATTACATCGGCGGCGGGTGGCGCAGCGCGCTTTCGGACCAACTGGTGTTCTCCAGCGAGTTTGTCTACCAGGGTGGGCGCAACCTGACCAACAGCTTCACGGTGGTGCCGCCATTGGCCATCACCCAGTCTTATGTGGACATCAGCGCGTTCGCCGGGGATGTGCAGCTTGATTACATGGTGGGGGATGCGAACAATTCGCGTTTCTCGGGCGAAGTGATTTTTGCGACGGGTAACGAGGACCGGCTCAACACGACCAACACGTTCGGCGGCACGGCGCCGGGGTCGACGGATACGTCGTTCAACGGGTTTGGCTTACTCAACACGGGTCTGGCATTTGCGCCCAATGTTTCCAACCTTGTGGTGTATCGCGGGGGTATTTCGACCTTCCCGTTTGTGTCGACGCGTTTCCTGCAAAGGCTGCAGATAGGCGCGGACATGTTGGTGTTTACGAAGTTCGACCAATCGGCACCGATTGACCAGCCATCGGAGAATTCCTACTACCTGGGTTTGGAAACCGATTTCTACATCAACTGGCAGATCACCAGCGACCTGACGTTCGGCGCGCGCTATGGCATGTTTGCGCCGGGCCAGCAGTTGAACGGGAACAAAGAACTGCGTCAGTTCCTGTATACAGGGCTGACGCTGGCGTTTTAAGCGATCAGGTTCGCAGGTTGGTGATTCACGGGACGACACGGCTTACAGCAGATTCATGCAAGGGATAGATCGGATGCAAAAGTCCAACTCCATGCTCGCCAGATATACAACTTCTTATGCCGCGCTTGCGGTGCTGGGGACGGCCACCTTATGGGCAGGGGGTTGCCAGAAGGCGATCGACGCCAATAACCTGGGTGACGACCCGAAGGAGACTGCGACGACGTTTGAGGGCCGGATGGATTTCTGGCACACGCTGGCAACGGACCGGATCTGCTCCAACGACGAGGCATTTCACGGGTTGCTGATGTACATCGACAAGGCAGACCAGGCCAAGAGCTATGAAGAGCGCGTGACGCTGATGAAGTCGCTGGGCATGCTGCAGGAAGGTTTTGATGGCAAAGCGAAGGAAGCCGTGACGCGCGGGACGGTGGCGGTGGCGGTGGTGAAGGTGCTGGAGATCAAGGGCGGGATCATCCTGCACGTGTTCCCCAAGTCCGAACGCTATGCGACACGTGAACTGGTGTATGAAGGCGTCTACCCGCCGAGTACGCAGAACCAGATTTTCTCCGGTGCGGAGTTTGTGGGCATCATCGGGCGGATCGAGGACTACCAGCGGATGGCGCCCAAGACGGTGGCGATCACGAGTTCTGGCGCGGGTTCGGGCACCGCCGGAGGGGCGCAAGCTGGTGTGGAAGCTGGGGCGCCTGGGCCGGAGCAGGCCAAGCCCGGGTTGCAGACGAGCCCGCCGAAGCCTGATGTGGGGCAGCCGGCGCCGCAGTCGCCGGCGCAAGTGACTCCATGAGTTAAGCGATTTGCATGCCTATAGTTATGTCTTCGCTGGAAGCAGTCTGATTGAGTCCTGGAGAACTGTTATGAAAAAGACGATGTTGAATAAGACTCTGCGGTCGGGCGCGCTTGCGGCCGCTGTTTGCATGGCGATGGGGCCTTCTCTGGGCATGGCGCAGCCGAGGGCGACCACTGCGCCGGCCGGGAGCCAGCCGTCTTCGCAGCCCACGGGTCAATCGATCTCGGGCACGATTCAGTACATCAAGGGGGATGTGCGTGTGCGTGCGTCGGAAAATTCACCGTGGGTGCAGGCGACGGTGGGTATGGTGATTCCCGAGGGCGCGGAGGTTCAGACGGGGTTTAAATCGCAGGCGGACATTTTCATGCCTCCGGCGCAGAAGCTGAGCCTGGACCGGATGACGACGGTGAAGCTGGTGGAGGTTAAGCGCGATGGCGACAAGATCAAGAGCAACATCGGAATGCAGTACGGGCGGACGCAGTTGAATATCGAGAAGTCCGGGGCGGTGCATGATGCGAGGATTTCTACGCCGAGCACGACGCTGGCGTTGCGTGGCACTGAGGTGTGCATGTTTGATCAGGCGCCGTTTGCGCCGGTCGCGATCAGCTACACGGGACGCGCCAATGCGGAGTTCCGCGGGCGGACCTTCAACATTCCCTTTGGGACCAACCGTTACACCGAAATCACCGATGGGAATGACAACCCGGCGGAACAATCACAGTTCGGCACGGGCGTGAACCTGCGGCCCGACTCAGGTACGACGACGACCGAGCAGCAGATGGTGTCGCGCTACCCGACTTTCAACGGTACGGGTGGCGGGATCATTACGGGTGTGACGGCGGTGAACAAGTCGACATCGACGCCGTTCGGGCGGTCATTCGACAACTCCGGATCCAACGCAGGTGGATTGACATTCCCCATGCCCAACCCGACGGTGGTGGATGGGCAGCTTTCGATGAGCCTCTCATCGCCGCTTGGGTCGAATGTGAAGTTCACGGTTATTTCCCCGTTCAACGAGTTCATCAGCCAGCAATTTGGCTCTGCGCGGCTGGGGGCAACGTTTACGCAGACGACGACGGAATCAGGAAACAACCAGAACGTGACCTGGACGACCAAGTACCCTGAGGGGAACTACATCCTGCGCGCGCAAGGCTCGGGGCTGGCGTCGTCGACTGTGCCGGTGCAGTTCCAGGTGCGGCAGGACGGGATGTCGCCAGTGTCGTTTGACCGGACGCTGAGTTCTTCGCGCACGGTGCAGAACATCGACCTGATGATCAAGAAGGGGAGCACGCCTGCGCCTTGAGGCGTAGTGTGATGAGAATTTAAAGGCGCGGGTCTTTTTTGAGGCCCGCGTTTTTTTATGGGCGGCTGAGGCTGTGAGGGTGCGGTGGTTGGGTTTATCATGCTCAGGCAGGCTCCATAAGTTCGGCTTTGAATGAGGAAGCGTATGGCGAAGGGCGCGGCCAAGCGGAAATTGTCCAAGGTGGCGTTGCCGCTGGGGGTGGGGCTGGGTGTCACGCTGATGGTGCTGGTGATGCAGCTGATGGGGTGGTTGGATCGGCTCCAGGGTTACTTCTACGACGTTCGCGCGACGTATTTTCAGTATTTTGCGTCCAGGCCAACCGACACGCTGATGCACCTGCACATTGATGACAAGGCGCTTGATGTGATTGGAGGATGGCCGTGGCCCAGGAGCAACCTGGGGCGGATCATCGATGAGCTCTCTCTGGCGGAACCGAAGGTGGTTGCGTTTGACTTCATTTTCATTGAAGCGCAATCGCACAAGGCGATCGGAGACCAGGGGAAGGTTTTAACGCTGACGGGGAAGGATGAAGACAAGGCGTTCGCGGATGCGATCAAGCGGGCGGGGAATGTGGTGCTGCCGATTCGATTCGGGGTGCATACGGCGGAAGCGGCGCGTGAAAAAGCCGTGCTGGTGCTGGTGGCGGACCTGGAACAGGATAAAGAAGCGGTGGTCGAGCGGCTGAACCGTGCAAAGGATGCGGAAGCGGCGAAGTGGGTGCAGCAGGGCGACAGCAATTACTGGGGTGCGTTTGATGAAGCCGCGATGCGGCGGATTGATGGGGAACTGGCTTTTGGCCATGAGCCGCAGACGCTGGCCAAATGGCGTGAAAGGCTACTGCCCAAAGAAAATAAAATGTTCGTTACCGATGAACGCCTGAGGCGCATTCAAAAGCTGATTCTCAAGGTGAAGGCGATACGCATGACGTATCGTTTCACCCGTCCGGCCCAGGAGGCGAGGGATCCGGTGATGGTGGCCGACGACGTGAATCCGCCGGTCCTGGCCCTGGCGGGGGACATTTCTGGTACGGGTTTCGTCAACTCATTCCTGGATGACCGCGGCGTACTGCGGACTCAGCCGCTGGTGGTGAACTATGAGGGGCATCTGTATCCGCAACTGGGGCTGACGCTTGCGCTCAAGATGCTGGGTGTGCCGTGGGAACGCGTGCGCGTGGAACCCGGGCAAATGGTGATCCCCGCGCCGGGGGGAGATATCGTCGTGCCCACGCACAAGCAATGGTCAACGACGTCCCAGCAAGAGGTGGGGACGATCATGAACATCCCCTGGTTTGGCGATCCGGCGACATGGAAAACGATTTATCAGGATAAGACCGCCGCGGGCCAGGCGAAGGAAGCGGCCGCGACGAACCCTGCGACGAACGCAAAGACCGCCAACCGCAAGGCGGGAGCCGATGAGGCGGACACGCAGGAGTCGCAACGGTCGATCACCAAGATATGGGACATCATTACGCTGGAGGAAACGCTCAAATTCAATCTTAAAGAGTTGGATGCGGTGCTTCCAGGCCTGCTGGTGATGGTTGATCAAGATGCGCTTGCGGCTTATACCACCCGCGAATTCACGCCCAGCGATGTGGCGGGAAGAGTGGCATTCATCGAGCCCGCCCTTGCAAAGGCGAAGGACAAGAACGGCTCTTATTACCAATACCTGACCAAGACCGATGAGGAAATCGAGAAAGAGCCTGACGCCCAGGACCGGCATATGCTCAAAGCCTTCAGAACCGCGGTCAAGGGACTGCCGCTCTTGAAGGAAGAGCTTCTGGAATCGCAGAAGAAGATCATTGATGCGCGCGCGCAGGTGCGACAGATGATCAAGGGGAAGGCCGTGCTGATCGGATGGGTGGCGACGGGAGCGCTGGCGGATATCGCCAAGACCAGCCTGCATTCGGTCATGCCGGGGGTGATCGCCCATGGGGTGATCTATAACGGGATCATGCGTGATGAGATGTGGAGCCCTGCGCCGGAATGGGCGGATATCGCAGTGACGCTTTCGCTGGGTGTGCTGATGACGGTGCTGGTGGTGTACCTCCAGCCGGTGCAGGGAACCCTGTGCGCGCTGCTGCTGGGCGGGGGGTATTTCTTCATTAATGGCCTGGTGGTGTTTGATTACGGAAACGTGCTGCTCGAATTGGCAGGCCCGCTGACGGCGATCACGTTTGTCTGGATGCTGACGACATTGATGAAGGTGTTGGAGGAGCGAGCGGAACGGGCGCGCATCACGGCGCGGTTCCGGTCGTACGTCGATCCGGCGCTGGTGCAATATGTGATTGACCACCCGGAAGAAGAAGTGCTGACGGGTCAGAAGCGCGAGATGACGGTGGTGTTCACGGACTTGGCGGGTTTCACAACGATTTCGGAAATCCTGCAGGAAAAGACCGTTGAGATTTTGAATGAGTACATTGATCTGGTGGTGCCGATCATCAAGGAGCAGAACGGCCTGGTGAACAAGTTCCTGGGTGACGGCGTGATGTTTTTCTACGGTGCGCCCGAACTGAACCAGGAACATGCCTTGTGTGCCGTGAAGACGGTGCTGAAGCTGCAGGAAGCGCTGGTGGTGTTCAATGAAGGGCTCAAGAAGCGCGGGCTGCCGACGGTGAAAATGCGCGCGGGCGTGGCTTCAGGGCCGATGATCGTGGGAGACGCCGGCGGACGCGGGCGCAGCGATTACACGGTGCTGGGGGACACGGTCAATACGTCGGCGCGGCTTGAATCAGCCAACAAGGCGACAGGGTCGCTGATGATGGTGAACCAGCGGGTGGTGGAACTGGTGCCGCCGGGGATGTTTTTGTTCAGGCCGATGGCTCGGCTGACGGTGGTGGGCAAATCCAAGCCGGTGATGGTGTATGAGCCGATGGCCTACATGGACCGGGCGAACATGGCGCAGTTGAAATATGTGGAAGCGACGACGCTGATGGTGGAGGCGTTCATCAAAGGCGAGTTTGCGCAATGCATCAAGCAGGTGGAGGCGCTGGAGCGTCTGGCAGGGGGCGACAAGCTGACCAACACCTACCGGACGCTGAGCGAGAAATATCTCAATGAAGGGCTTCCGCTGGGATTCGACGGGCAGATCGTGCTGTCGGAGAAGTGAAGCAGATGGGTCTTGGGTTCTGGGTCTTGGGTTTTGTCAGAAAGGCATTGGTGTTTGGGTTTTGGATGGTGTTCCACGTGGAACACGGGTTTTGATAGGGTTTGGCCGGATGTAGACCCCTGGCCCCCCGCTTATAATCCAGCCAGCACCTTTTTGAATGTCGGCTTGAAAGGACGATCCGTTATGAAGTACACGGCTTATGCGCTCTCGGAAACGGGGAGCAAACGGACGGAGAACCATGACGCCCATGTGGCCGATTCGAGCCTGGGGCTTTTTGGCGTGGCGGACGGCGTGTTGAAACAGTCCGCACCCGCGCTTGCATCCAGGACGGCTCTGGACGTGATCAAAGCGGTGATAGCGGACAACAAGCGCGCATTGTCGCGATATATCGAAAATCCAAGCTATTACAACAAAACCCGCGTGAATTTCGTCATCGAGAGCGCCTTCGAACATGCTTCCGACAAACTGCGCAAGATGGGTGAAGAAAAGCCTGACCTGGCGGGCATGACGGCGGCGGTGGCGCTGGTGCTGATCGTGGGGAACACGGCCTTCATCGCGCACGCGGGCGATGTGCGGGTTTATATCCAGCGTGGGCACCGGCTGGAACTGCCAACCAAAGATCATCTGACCGTGGAAGAATCGGATGTCGGTGAAGCTTTCACGGGCCGCAAAGGAAAACTCACCCGATGGGTGGGTGGGGCGACCGATTCTCCTTTGCCGGAAATCATGGAAGTCGAATTGATCCCCGCGGACAAGGTGCTGATCGCCACAGATGGGCTGTATAAATCCATCACCAACCCGGCGAGGATCACCGAATCGCTCAACAGCGAACAGACGGGGAAAGTGGCGGGCCTGCTTCACAAGCGCGCCAACGAGAACGACGGCGGCGACAACAGGACGGTGTTGTTCATTGATATAGACAAAAACAACGTCAACAGTATTGAGGATGCCGAGAAGAAAGCAGCGGCATTGAAGCGGATCTCGCTTTTCAGCCTGCTCACGCCGCCGGAGCTTCTGCGCATCCTAAAGTTCATGAGCGTCAAGGATTACAAGCAGGGGGACAAGGTGCTTTCCGAGCGCGAGGTGGGCGAAGAGTTGTTCATTTCGGTGACGGGATCGTTCAACGTGGTCAAAGGCGGGCAGAAGCTGGCGCAGCTCGAGAAGGGAAACTTCTTTGGGGAGATGGGGCTGTTCAACAAACAGCCGCGCACGGCGGATGTGTATGCCAACAGCCCGTCGCGCATCCTGGTGATGCGTCGGAGCGACTTTAAGCGCTTGGCGGCATTTGAGCCGCACATCGCGTGCAAACTGATGTGGGCGATGTGCCAGGCGCTCAACGAGCGGCTGCGCGCCACAAGCGAAGACTTGACGTTTATGATGCAGATGTCGGAAGTGCACTCCATGTCCGATGAGGAGATGGATGATGATTCAGGTGATCCCAAGCCCGGTGCGGGGGCTTCGGGTGGAGTGGATGAGCTGGAAGCGATGCTGCTGGAAAGCGGCGGGTCGGGCATGGGTCCCAAGGCATCCAAGAGCAAGGTGCCGCAGGGCGATGTGGCCGATGAGTTTGGATTGAACGACGACGATGAGGATGGGAAGAAGAAGTAGGGATCGAGGGTTGCGGAGTCGTTGTGAGAGATTGTATCTACTCGCCGTTTGCGCGATGTTTGTCGCGGCGTGGTGAAATTTCTGGACAGTTCGTGCGTTTGTATTTAGGCTGGTGTGGTGTAAAGCGGCTTTGAGTTGAGTGTGAGCCGATCATCATTTCGAGTGTTGTTTGTGATTCTGGAATCAATAAGAAGAGAAATCCTATGAAGCGTTCCACTGGTTTTACACTGATTGAATTGCTGGTGGTGATTACGATCATCGCACTTTTGATTTCCTTGATCATTCCCAGCCTGGGGCAGGCAAGGGAAACCGCCAAACGAGCGCTGTGCCAGTCTCGGTTGCACGGGGCGGCAGTGGGAACGATGTCATATGCGCAGGACAACAAGCAATGGCTGCCTTATCGGGACCAGTTCGGGGCGGGAATTGAAGTCACTACCGGGTTTTCACCGGGGCCGTACTACATGGGGATCGGGCTGACTTTTTCAGAGGGGTATGTGAATGATTACCGCACTTTTTACTGCCCGGCGATCGAGGATCTGCAGGTTTCAGTCGGCTCGTATTTCAAGAGGCCGGAAGACCATAAAAGTTTGTGGACCGTTCCGCTGTGGTTTTCAGGATACACACATATCTCATATCAGTATCGCGCGACGTCCTACGGTGGATGGCGTCCGGTTCGTCTTTCAGATGCGCAGGCGAAGAACCAGGCGTTCTTCAGCGACCTTTGGATGTACAACAACCACACCAGGGGTCACAAGGTGGGCTTCAATACCACCTACCTTGACGGCAGCGTGAAGCTGGTGGGCAATGAGAAGGGGTTGATCACCTTCCTTGGCGCGCAGACCTGGTATGCGCAGAACACGGACTGGACTTTCCAGGAGGTCAACTGGCAGGCGTATTTTGATTAAGGGTAGCGATCCTTTCACCAAGGTTTTCGAATTATTACTGATAAGGAAGTGAGACACGTGAAACGTAGCAATGGATTTACATTGATTGAACTTCTTGTCGTGATCAGCATCATCGGGTTGCTGGTCTCACTGATCATCCCCAGCCTTGGACAGGCACGCGATGCCGCCAAGAGATCACTGTGCCAGGCTCGCTTGCATGGCGTGGCGGTTGGGACAATGGCGTATGCGCAGGATTACAAGCAGTGGCTGCCCTATCGGGATCAGTTTGGTGCGGGGATTGAAGTAACGAGCATGCCTGGCCCCGCGGCTTATTACATGGGGATCGGATTGAACCATTCGTTGGGGTACGTGAATGATTTCCGCTCGTTCTACTGTCCGGCGGTTGAAAGCGTGATCGGATTCGTAGGTTGGGGATACAGATCGCCTGAAGAGCATCGGCAACTGTGGGTGACCCCTGCGCCAGATGCCTACATTCCCATCACCTACCAATACCGCGCTACGTCATACGGCGGATGGCGCCCCATGCGGCTTCAAGACCCGCAAGCGAAAAACCAAGCATTCCTGGGCGATTTCTGGCTTTACAACAACACAACCAAAGCTCACAAAGTGGGCTACCACTCCACACACCTGGATGGGAGTGTGAAATTGGTCGGCAACGACAAAGGGCTTATCACCTACTTGAGTGCACAGGTGTGGTACGCGCAAAACACGGACTGGACCTTTCAGGAAATCAATTGGCAGACGTATTTTGATTAAGGCAGATGATGAGTAAGCGCAGTATTGAATTGAAAACAAGCCACCGGAGCCAGATGGTGGAGATCACGCGCCAAGTGCAGAGCGTGGTGAAAGAGTCAAAGATCCAATCCGGCATGGTGCTGGTTTACTGTCCACACACGACAGCGGGGCTGACGATCAATGAGAATGCGGACTCGGATGTGGTGCATGATTTTTTGAAGCAGTTGGATGAAATGGTGCCGTGGGAACAGCCGTTTTACCGGCATGGGGAAGGTAACTCGGCGGCGCATGTGAAGGCGTCGATGATGGGGTCGAGCGTGACGGTGATAGTGGAGGATGGGAAGCTGGAGTTGGGGACTTGGCAGGGAATTTGGTTTTGCGAATTTGATGGGCCGCGGACGCGGGAGGTATGGGTGCGTGCTGTTTGACTTTCCGGACGCAAAAAACCTCTCCCGCGTGTGGAGGAGGTTTGATTCGATGGAGTGAGGCTTGAGCTGATTCAGGTCTGGGTGGATCAGGACCAGCGGGGGAAGCGGTCATCAAAGAGATGGTCGGGCATGGGGTTTTCCCATGAGGGAATGTTTTTGGCGTTGTCGCGGGCCCACCACTTGGATTTACGTTTGTCCAGGAGGATGATTTTGGTGGTGAGGGTGTATTCGAGCTGGGTGGTTTCAGGGTGGCCCGGGCGGCAGGGTTCACCGTCGCCGGCGCAGAGGCCTTTGATGGGGTCGCGGGCCTGGAGCATTTTGCGCATCCACTCAAGAGTGGGCGCTTTGCGCGCCTGGTCGAACATTTCCTGTTGGAAGATGTTGCGCTTTTCCTGATGTGCCCAATAGGCGACGTCGTTGCAGTCGTTTGGGTCCAGGCCGCGCAGGGGGAGGGATTCGAATTTCTTGTCGGTCACAAATTTTTTGAGGTCCGGGTCGTTTTGAACCATGGCGGTGACGAAGCCGAAGCCGTCGGGAGACCATCTGACGGCGATGCGGCAGGCGGTTTTCTCGATCATGGCGGTGCGGCCGTAGCGGTCTGCGACGATGCTGTTGCCGGGGCCCCAGAAGTGGTTGTAGCGGGTGAGGATTTCCACGGCTTCATCTGCGTTGCGGGCGTAGCGTCCGACGATCGCGTAGACAGGAGCAGGGAAGATTTCGGGTGATTCCTCGTCGAGGAAAACGCCGGAAGAGACGCCGCCACGGATGATGTGCTCATTGAGCATGGGCCAATCGGGTGGGCCAAAGCCTTCGCCGGGAGAGGTGTCGAGGTTTGAGCCGTAGAGGGGGCCTTGGTCGGAGTCGGGGAAAAAGACGGCGGAGCATTTGGCTTTGGGGGCGTTGAGTTTGCCGGAGGCGATGAAGCGGTGTGCGTAGGCGTTGCCATCGCGCCAGCCGATGAATTCCAGGTCGTTCATTTGTGCGCCTTCGCGGACGCCACGCCATTGGGCGAGGATGAGATCGCGTACGCCGCGGAGCTCCGGATATTTGGTGAGGCAGGGAATCGCGTTAATGCGAGCCATGGCGTAGTCGTCGAGGCGTTTTAGGATTTGCGCATCGGATTCACCGGGAAGCTCCTGGCGGTAGAGCTGGATGATGAATGCCGCGCGCTGGCGCATGGGGCCAGGGTTGATCGCGGCGTTGCGTTTTGCTTCTTCGTACCAGGTTTGTGGGGACCACATCGGGGAGGCCTTGGGGAAAGGGAAAAAGGAGAAGGGACAATAAGGGACGGGATTGAAAAGATCAGGACCAACGGGGGACGGAGTCGCTGAAGGTGAAATCCGGCTGCTGGTTCTCCCAGGAGGGAATGTTTTTAGCGTGGTCGCGAGCCCACCAGCGGGACTTGCGCTTGTCGAGCATGGTGATTTTGGTGGTGAGGGTGTATTCGAGTTGGCCGGTGCCGGGCACGCCTGGCCGGCAGGGCTCGCCGTCGCCTGCGCAGAAACCTTTGACGGGGTCGCGAGCCTGGAGCATTTTGCGCATCCATTCCAGGGTGGGGGCTTTGCGTGCGGCGTCGATCATTTCCTGCTGGAAGATATTGCGTTTGTCCTGGAGGCCCCAGTAGGTGACGTCGTCGCAGTCTTTGGGGTTCAAGCCGCGCAAGGGGAGTGATTCATAGCGTTTGTCATAGACGAATTTTTTGAGGCCTGGGTCGTTTTGGACCATGGCTGTGACGAAGCCGAAGCCGTCGGGGGACCAGCGCGTGGCGATGCGGCAGGCGGTTTTTTCGATCATGGCGGTGCGGCGGTTGCGGTCGGCGACAATGAGGTTGCCGGGGCCCCAGAAGTGGTTGTAGCGGTTCAAGATTTCGACGGCTTCGTCAGAGTTGCGGGCGAAGCGGGCGACGATGGCGAAGACGGGTGCGGGGAAGATCTCGGGGGATTCCTCATCAAGGAAGACGCCGGAGGAGACGCCGCCCATGATGACGTGTTCGTTGACCATGGGCCAATCCGGCGGTCCAAACCCCTCGCCTGGCGCGGTGTCGAGGTTTGAGCCGTAGAGTGCGCCCTGGTCGGAGTCTGGGAAGAAGACGGCGGAGCATTTGGCAACGGGTTTTTGGAGTTTGCCGGAGGCGATGAAGCGGTGGAAGTAGGCGTTGGAGTCGCGCCAGCCGATGTATTCCAGTTCGTTCATCTGGGCGCCCTCGCGGGTGCCTTTGGCCTGGGCGAGGATGAGTTCGCGCATGCCACGCAGCTCGGGGTATTTGGTGAAGCTGGGGACGGCGTCAAGGCGTGCGTCAGCGTAATCGCTGAGACGCTTGAGAATTTGCGCGTCGGTTTCGTTGGGGAAGACGGGGCGGTAGAGATCGACGGTGAAGGCGGCGCGCTGGCGAACTTGGGGTGCGTTGGCGGCGGCGGAACGTTTTGCTTCTTCGTACCAGGTTTGAGGAGACCACATGTTCGGGGCACCTTTGCTTGGGGCTTTGAGATGGGGGCGGCTTTGAGGCCGCGGGGAGAGGAACTTATTTTCGCGATTCTTTAAGTATACTTTCAGTAAGACCCGAAATTCGACGCACGGACGCGTTTGAAGTTCACGGGTCTGCTTGAAGGGTATGCCATGCGAATCCTATTGACATGGGCCGGCTTGTTTCTGGCGCTGGTGATGCTGGGTTTGTTTTTGGCGCACAAGAGCTTCAATAGCACCGCCGGGTGGGCGCAGCCAGGCGAGGGGTTGGTGCGGTGGTCGATCAACATTGAGCATCGGTCGCGTGATCCACAGGGTGTTTCGTGGCTGCATGACATCCGGCTGGTGGACTGTCTTTATGAGACGCTGCTGAAGGTGGAACTGCCTTCGCTGAAGACCGGGCCGGGAACGGCGGAGTCGTGGACGGTGTCGGATGACGGGCTGGTTTATACGTATAAGCTGAGGGCGGATGCGAAGTGGTCCAATGGGGATCCGGTGGTGGCTGGGGACTTTATTTATGCATG
Organism: uncultured Phycisphaeraceae bacterium; assembly: GCA_964527265.1. Lineage (GTDB taxonomy): Bacteria > Planctomycetota > Phycisphaerae > Phycisphaerales > Phycisphaeraceae > CAZGOM01. Next base: position 24,696 of record CAZGOM010000024.1, read on the forward strand.
GCGTCGCATCCTGATGCCTGACAGCGCGGGAGAATATGCCGAGCTTTTTTATGATGTGAAGGGGACGCGTCCGTTTTTTGATCGGCGTGCGGCGGCGTTAAAGGCGTATTCAAAGTTACCTGATGAAGAGAAGACGCAGGCGAAGGCACGGAGTCTATACAACGAGGCGCTGGCGGATTTTGAGAAGAACGTGGGATTTAAGGTGATCGACGACAAGACGATTCAGATCACGCTGGAGCGTCCTGTGGCGTATTTCAATGAAGTGGTGTCGTTTACGCCGTTTGGCCCCAATCATGTGAAGAGCATGGAGTCCAACAGCCGATTTGCACTGGATTCGGGGATGTATCGGATCGATCCGGATTATTTCAACGATCCGGAGAAGATGGTGTGCAATGGGCCGTATTACCTGAGCTGGTACAAGTTCAAGGTGGGGTCGCGCATGCCGGCCAATCCCCATTACTGGAACCGGAAGAACATGGGTAACAACGGTGTTCAGGAACGCATCGTGGAGACGTCCGCGGCACTCTTGATGTATCGCCATGGTGACCTGGATTGGCTTCCGGAACTGCCAAGCATTGGGGCGGTGGCCAGCGATCTGGTGAGCTCGGGGCGGACGGATGTGCACAAGGAGCCGTGGGCCGGGACGTATTTCTACAACTTCAACTGCATGCCTAAGCTGCCTTCGGGTGATCCCAATCCGCTGGCGAACACGAAACTGCGGCAAGCGCTTTCGATGGCAGTGGACCGCAAGGTGATTGTGGAGCAAGTGACGCGGATGAACCAGCCGGTGGCTCGGACATTTGTGCCCCCGGGTGCGGTGTTCAATTATGTGCCGCCCGCGCAGGCGGGCTATGGGTATGACGTGGAGCGGGCAAAAAAGCTGTTGGCGGAGTCCGGATACGGTGGTGAGGGAACGCTCAAGGGGGTGACGGTGCTGTTTAATTCCGGGCAGGGGCATGACCTGATTGCTCAGGCGATCCGGCGCATGTGGAACGACAATCTGGGGATTGATGTGTCACTTGAAGCGGTGGATGTGAAGCAGTTTGGCAAGCGGTTGCGCGGCCATGAATTCGCAATTGCGCGTGCGACATGGATCGGCGATTACCGCGACCCAACGACGTTTTTGAACAAGCACAAATCAGATGGGGAGAGCAACGATTGCGGTTATAAGAACCCGGAGTACGACAAGCTGCTGACGGAGGCGTCGGTGATCTTGGATCCGGTTTTGCGGTTTAAGAAGCTGGAAGAAGCCGAGGCGCTGTTTTTGAAAGACGCGCCGATCATGCCAATTTTTCAGTCGATCAATATTCAGGTGTTTGATGACAAGAAATTGAAGAATGTGAACCCGAATATCTGGAATTTCAGGAGGATTGAGTTCATTGCGCCGATGAAGTAAGTGGGCCGGTTCACAGGTGAAGCCTAATCAAATGGAATTTGCGGCTCTGCTCTCTTTTGGATGCGGGAGCGGAATTCACGTGGCCCAATGCCATGGTGTTTTCGGAAGACGCGCGAGAAATAGTAAGGGTCGTTGTATCCCAGCAGACGGGCGATTTCACGAATAGGGGCGTCGTTCCTGGAAAGCATCAGATCGGCATGGGCCATTTTCATGGCTTCCCAATAGGCCTGGATCGTGACGCTCAAATCCCGTTTTGCAACCCGGCAAAGATGGTGCCGGGTGACGCCGAAGAATTCCGCCATGGGTTCGAGCGTGATGGGGCTTTCCATCTGGCGGAGCATGTAGCCGCGGATGGCGTGGCCGTCGACGGGCGCATGGCCGGGAGAGCGTCCGACTTCGGGGTTGTCGATGAAGGCAAGCGTCTCGGCAAGGACGGCATCGACCCGCTGGGTTTTCTCGGGTGATTGCTCCGACCGGCCGGGATCAAGCTCGATGCCGCGGCGAAGGATTTCGGCCAGTTCCGTCCAGGCGGCGAAACGGAAGAAGGGACGGCCGGCCCGCGCCGCAACGATCCGGCGTGCAGTTTCCAGCGCTAACGCCCCGGCGAATCGGCAGTGGATGAAGTTGTAAGGGTCATTGGGGTCGGCGGACATGACGCCTGGATCCGGCTCAGGCAGCACGAGGCCAACCATGCCGGTGCGCAGGCGAAGCCTTTCTCCTCCATAACTGAGTTCCCCTTTTCCAGAGAGGATGACCATGAGCGTGGCGTCGTTGTGGTAAGTGCCGCGCGTCAGATGTCCCGGGGCGCTGTGGGTTTGGCCGATGGCGCGGACCTTGTAGGGCAATACGGTTTGAGGCGGCTTCAGCCTGTAGAATGGGTCGTGTTCTGTGCTTTTGGCTTTGGTTTGAGGCGTTTTTTTCATCAATGATCCGCACGTCAGGTATTCCGGTCCTGTTTTGCACCACCTAATCTACATCAATTTAATCCATCTTTGAGCAACTAAGTCCCTTTTCTGCGGATTGGATTCCCCGATGATGGACGCATGCATTCAGCCGCCACTCCATCCATGATCCGCGCACGGGGGGAAAGCGGGTTCACGTTGATTGAATTGCTGGTCGTCATCACCATCGTTGGCGTGATGCTGGCATTACTGATGCCTTCGATCAGCCGCAGCCGCGAGCAGGCGCGGCGTGTCGTCTGCGGATCGCAGATGCGCCAGTTCAACATTGCACTGGTTGTCTACGACTACGCTTATAAGGAGCTTCCTCCGGGCAACGACGGCACACGCGGCGGGCCCATCGGCGCCGGCGTACACATCATTCTGCGCGATCAATACAACATTCCAAAAAAGCTGACCATTTGTCCTTCGGGCGTCCCACCTCGAGACACCAATCGGCAATGGGATGACAACAACACGCCCGGCGGCTTGGGCTATCTGTACATGGCCGGACACGGCAACCGGTCTTCCTTTCCGGCGAGCTTCGGGTGGGATCCGTCGGGTTTTCCAGAGCGGGCATCGGGTTACTTTCCGATGATCTCCTACATCAAGACTTCACCGCATTCGTTTGCGAAGCTCTCCCCAGACCGGCTACCGGTAATGAAGGACAATTCCTACTGGGTGAATGTGGCGCTTTATGCGTCGGGATACAACCCGCCCACGGGCCAGCCTCATCAGTATCTCTCGCCGCTTCCAAGCCATCAGGGGGTCAAGGCCTACAGCGCCGAAGGGGGCAATGTGCTCTTTGGGGATGGCCGCGTGGAGTGGCACAATCAGATGCCGGGAGCATCATGGCTCTATTCGCATAACGGAGGAAACGCGGGTTATTGGCTGCCGAGGGACACGGTGCCGACCACTGCGAGTTTTCTTTATTGACGGCCCAGAAGACGTTGGGCTTATTCTCAAAATCACCTTTCAGGAGTGAATTCATTGAACCCATTCGCGCCCCGCCCTGTTGTGTGCACAAAAGCCTTGCTTCTGGATAACCGATTCGTTGCCGACACCTGGAATCTCAGGCGTGTTCAGGCTGTGGCGGAGAAGCATCCGGGACCGGTTCTGCGGACGCCGCCGCGGGGGGGATGGAGCGGACTTTCTTATCCGAGCGTCGCTATAGACAAGGAGACGGGGAAGTATCACCTGTGGTATACGGTGACCCATCCGGGCAATCACACGCTCAATGAAGAGGCGCGCAAGGCCGGGAAGCTGGCGGAGTTTCTGGAGCCTTGCGATGGAGCCCATTCGCGTGTGGGGATTGCCTATGCAACCAGCGACGATGGGATTTACTGGACAACGCCCGATGTGGGAACGGGGCCGAGGCTTGGTACCAACGTGGTTCATGCCGGCAACAGCGGCGTTCATGCCGGGTGCGTGGTTCAGGGTCTTTTTGCCGGCGATCCGGCGCGCAAGTTCACTGCGTATTACACGGACTGGAAGGGTTATGGGGTGGGTGCCCACAGCTATGCGCATTCACCCGACGGCATTCATTGGATGGATGATCCGGCCAATCCGTTTATTCACGGGGAGAGCGACTCCAACAATTGCGTAATGAAAAACCCTTACGGGGAGGGGTATCTGCTTTATGAGCGTGTTTGGGATGCCGCGGCTTGGGGGTGGGTGAAGGGGAACCATCGCAAGCGGATTGCGGGACTTTGGAGCCCTGATCTTTATCACTGGAGCGAGCCGTGGAACATTCTTTGCCCGGATGAACTGGATGATTTTGAGTTCTATGGGATCAGCGTGTTTTATCGGGATGGGGTGCTTTTCGGTCTTGTTTCAGAACGGCATCCCCAGCATGAGACCATGGACATTCATCTTTTCTTCAGCCGGGACGGGGTGCGCTGGGATCGGCTGGCGATTCGGGAAAAGCTTTTTCCACGCGGGGCCGCGGGGGCGTTTGATGCGGGGCTCATCCTGCCTGCGTACAACCCGGTGGAAGTGAATGGCGACCTGCGTTTGTATTACGCCGGTCGGCCGTCGCTTCATGACAACACCGGGGCGGTTTATGAACAAAAAGGCGGGATCGGGCTGGTGACGTTTCCCAAATCGCGCCTGATCGGGCGCAGAGGCGACAACGAAATGGGGATCCTGCTGACACATCCTTTTACGGTCACAGGTGATCGATTGTTGATTGATGCGCAGACGGAGAGCAATGGGTGGGTTGTTGCGGAACTGGTGGAACCGGACACGGTGATCCCGGGTGGGAAACCAATCGCTGGGTTCACGCGTGATGATTCTGACCGCTTTACCGGAGATGAGACGGACCACGCGCTGACATGGAAGGGGAAGCAGGTGTCTGAGCTTAAAGGCAGACGGGTCCGGCTGCGGTTGGGTCTGCGGATGGCGACGGTGTGGAGTTACGATCAGCCGGAGAGGTGATCGCCGGTTTCTGAGTATGTGCGGAAGGCTTGCCAGGGAATCGTTTGAGATGGATTTTTGAGGCAGGGCTTAATCGGGGGAGTTTTGCTTGAGGATTTCTTCGAAGAGTTCGGCGGTGTCGTGGGTGATCATTTTGGTGCGGCCAGCGATGGCGAGGGTGGCGATGCCATGGAGGGCGACCCAGAAGCGTCCAGCGGCGATGCGGGCTTTTTTGTCGAGTTCAGAGTCCGGGGTGCCGGGTTGGTCGATGCGGTTGCGGACTTTGTCGAGGAGAGATTGGAAGCTTCCCTGGGCGAGTTTGACGTCTTCAGTGCGATCAGAGAGGGGGGTGGAGAACATGAAGTTGTAGAGATTGGGATTTTCGAGGGCGAATTTAAGGTAGCTTTCGGCGCCGCCGCGCCAGCTGTTCTGGGAGGCGAGTGTGCTGGCGTTTTTGCAGCCGTTGTTGAGCTTTTCAAAGCCGCGGCGGGTCATGTGGTGGTGGAGCTCTTCAAGGCTCTTGACGTAGGTGTAGAGGGTCATGGTGCCGACGCCAAGGGTGGAAGCGATGGCGCGCATGGTGACGGCGCATTCGCCTTCTTTGTCGAGCAGGTCGAGCGCGGTCTCGACGATGAGGTGTTTGCGTTCATCCCGGTTTGCGCAACACCATGCTTTGTTGGTGGGAGGTCGGAGGGTTTTGGACATGGCGGGATTTTTAACTCAAGGATAAATAAGAGTTTCCGAACGACTGGATAGGGCCTCCTGCCACATTATCTTAGGCTTATCAGGGCGCGGGGGCTTTTTTGAGGTGCTGGTTGAGAAATTCACTCATGTGCTGGAAAGCTTTTCGGTGTGCGGCAGGGGTGAAGGCGTGGGTTTCGTTTTGAAGAATGACAAGTTGGGTGGAGACGCCCAGATCCTGAAGTTTTTTAGCGAAACGTTGAGATTGGTCAATGGGCACGATGTTGTCGTTTGTGCCGTGGATGATGAGGAAAGGAGGGGCGTCTTTAGCGGCGTAGGTGATCGGGGAAGCCTTCTTATAAAGGTCTGGATTTTCTTTAATAGTGCCATTGAGAAAAGGAACGATGACGTCTTTTTCGAGTTTGGGATCCCAGTCTCGGGTGGTGAAGTCAGTGGGTCCAAAGAAGTCGACAACAGCCTGGACTTTGGTCGATTGCGTAGGGTTTGAATCGGTGAGCAGCGTCGGGTCGGGGGGGTGGTCGGGTTTGGGGGTGCCTTCGAGGTCGTCGGAGGCAGCGGTGGTGCCCAGGAGGCTGGCGAGATGTCCACCTGCTGAGAAGCCTACGACAGCGATGCGGTCGGGGTCGATCTTGTATTGTTCGGCGTTGGCGCGCAACCATCGGATCACGGCTTTGCAGTCGTGAATCTGGGCGGGAAAATGGGCTTTAGGTGCCAGGCGATACTGGGGGGCAATGCCGACGTAGCCGTTTTTTGCGGCATCGCTTATCAACTGCGACATGTCGTTTTTGCTGCCGACTTGCCACCCACCTCCGTGAATGAAGACAACCGCGGGGTAAGGGCCGTGCCCTTCCTGAGGAATGGACACGTCAAGACAAAGGGGGGCATCGCCTGCTTTGGCATAGGGTATGTCGCGCTCAATGGGCGTGGAGGCGACCGGCGACATGGCGGTGAGCAGAAAAAGTGCCGTCAGCAGTAAAGTGAGGTGAGCAATTTTTTGAGTAAGTGCTGTCATTGGCGTAGTTTAATTGGGTTTGGGCGGGTGTTGAATGATGGTACGAGAGCCCCTGTATTTTAGAAGTGGGCGTACGTTGGCAAGAGGAAAGGGTGCGTACGTTAGAAAAAAGATGTTTTAGCGGCTAGAGGGGTCTATAATCCTGACCTTATGGCGGGTGACAACATTCAAGTGCAGCAGGTGCGGGACGCCACGGACATCATCCGTCTGATTGGCGAGCAGGTGACGATCAAGCCCAAGGGCAAGGAGTATCTGGGTGTTTGTCCGTTTCACAACGACAAATCCCCGTCGATGCATGTGAGCCCGCAGAAGCAGATTTACAAGTGTTTTGCGTGCGGGGCGGGTGGGGATGTATTTGGTTTTGTGATGAACTACCACAAGATGACGTTTGTGGAATCGCTGAAGTATTTGGCCGAGCGGGCGAACATCAAGCTGGAATCTAAGTTCGACAGGAAGGGGCCGGAGAATGAGTCGGGGGTGTCGCGGACGCAGATTTATGAGGCCAATGCGCTGGCGGTGGGGTTTTACCGGGGTCTTTTGAATCACCCGGAGCATGGGAAGACGGCAAGGGAATACATCGCCAAACGGAAGATCAGTCCGGAGATGGTGGAGGCGTTTCAGCTTGGGTATGCGTCGGACCGGTGGGACGGGATGGTGATGATGATCCGTTCCAAGGGATGGTCGCTGCCGGCGTTTGAGGCGGCGGGGCTGGTGGGGGCGAGAAACACCGGGCAGGGGCATTTCGACAAGCTGCGGCACAGGATTATTTTTCCGATTATCGATGTGACGGGGCGGCCGATCGCGTTTGGGGGGCGCAAGATTCGGGCGGAGGATGAGCCGAAGTATTTGAACAGCCCGGAAACGACGGTTTTTAATAAGAGCCAGACGCTTTATGGGCTGCATCTGGCCAAGAAGGTGGTGCAGGAGACGCGCACGGCGGTGATTGTGGAGGGGTATACGGATGTGATCGCGTGTCATCAAGCGGGGGTGAAGAACGTGATGGCAACGCTGGGCACGGCACTTACGTTGCAGCATGTCAAGCACTTACGGCATTTTTGTGACCGGGTGATTTTGATTTATGACGGGGATGAGGCGGGGCTCAAGGCGTCGGATAAAGCCGTGAGCGTGTTTTTGGAGGGGGAGCTGGATGTGTACATCGCGGTGATCCCGGGGGGGGCGGATCCGGCGGACTTGTTTGAGCGGGCTGATGGGATGGAGGTCTGGAACCAGGCGATCAAGGATGCGCAGGATTCGTTGGGTTATCAGTTTGTGCGGGTTTTTCAAAAGCTGAAGGCGGCAAGCGACACAATTACGGGGCGTCAGAAAGTCACAGAAGAGTATTTAAGTAAGTTAGTGGAGATGGGCGTGACGAAAATGATGCCCATGCGGCGACTTTTGATTGCTGAACGAGTGGGCCAACTAATCGGCATGTCGAAAGAAGACGTGGATGTTCTATGGAAGAAATTGGCTGAGGTGGCGCGGCCTAAGCGGGTGGAGGCGGACCCTGTACCTGGGGAAGGGGTGGGTTTTGCGCAGGTTTCCAACATTCCCGTACCGGTGCGGGGTGGAGAGCCGGGGATGGATGGTGGGGATGAGGGGGGTTACGAACCGGGCTACCAGCCCAGTGCCGGGGAACTGGCTGAACACCATTCAGCGGTGGGGGGGGAGGGGGATGCGGCGGGGGTGGCTGAGGAGATGACGGTGCAGGCGGCGCTGGCGCGGTTGCCGATGCACAGGCGGCAGATGGTGGTGCGGGCGGAGCGGCTTTTAATTGGGACGCTGCTGATTCAGAATGAGTTATTCCATGGGCAAGTGTTATCGGACGGTCGCATGGTGGATGAATCGATTGGGGCTTATGACTTGTCGGATGGGATGCATCAGAAACTTTATGAGCAGATTTATGATCGTCTGGCGGAGGGAAAGGGTGTGAGCATCCAGTCGATGTTGACGGAGCTGGCATCGCAGGAGGCGCATATTTTGGCGGGGAAGCTGGCGCAGATCGAGGAAGAGACGCAGCAGTTGAGCCTGGGAAAGGCGGAGAAGGTGCGGGAGCTGTTTGTGGATTCCGCGGGGGTTTTGGTGGGATTTCGGTTGGAAAACGAAAAAACCTTGCAGAAAAAGGGGATTGCCGGGGGGAATGGGGATAAAATAAAGGGTGACGTGGGTGCGGCGTCGCGTAAAATTGCCGAGGCCAAAGAGGCTCAGGCGGGAGCTTTAACGCAAAAAATCCGGATCGCGAGGATCGGAAAGCAACGATTTACTTGATTTTCACGATTTGGACTATTCAATTACTCCGCATTATTCCTTTAAGTGGGAACTATGTGGTTCTGCGAGCGCTTATACTTGACCGGCTTTTCGTGCATTAAGCCGTTTGATAAAAAGCGCTTAGGCTCAATACAAGGCTCCCAGTCGAGCCTGACCTGCCTGCTCCCCGGTGGACTAGCGGAGCTTAGCCTGTACATCTGGATCCTTGCCCCATGAAGTTTGATACCCATCCTGCGGTTGCGGAACTAATCGAAAGCGGAAAGATCCGCGGTTTCATCACTTACGACGAGCTCAACACGCTTCTCCCGGATGAGATGGTTGAGCCGGACCGGATTGACGAGCTTCTGGTGTTGCTGGACGGGATGAATATCCGACTCATGGCGGCGTCACAGGTTCCCGTGCCTGTGAAGGTTAAGCCGATGGTCAAGGGTGTGATCGTCGACGATGAGCCGGAAGCGGCTGACGAGCCTGCGCCTGCTCCGGGCAAGGCGAGCAAGACCAAAGCGGGGAAAGCGGCGGCGGAACTGGCAGCCAAGACCAAGGGTAAAAAAGGGAAGGCCGGCGCGGCGCCCAAGGACGAGGACGGCCCGGAAGCGGCCGACCTGGACGCAGTTGAGATTGTTGAAGAGGAAATCGACGAAGAGCAGATCAAGGCGGATATTGCGCAGGCGTTGCAGGAAGCGTCTTCACGCCGCATCGACGATCCGGTGCGCATGTACCTGACGCAGATGGGCGAGATCAGCCTGCTGACGCGCGAAGAAGAAATCCGTCTGGCGAAGAAGATCGAAACGACCCGGATGATCTTCCGCAGGAAGGTGCTTGAGAACGATTACAGCATCGGCGCGATGGTGGAGATCCTGGAGCTGGTGGACGAAGGGGATCTTCCCTTTGACCGGACGATGAAGATCTCGACGGCGGAAGAGGACGCGAAGGGGAAGATCGCGGCCCGCATCCCCGAGAACCTGAAGACCGTCAACAAGCTGGTGGAACTCAACCGCACGGACTGGAACCTGCTTGAGACCGCACAGGGTACGGAAGAAGAAATCGCCGACACGCGTTTCCGCGTGAAGACCCGCCGCCGGAAGATGGCGACGCTGGTGGAAGAACTTTCGCTGCGCACCAGCAAGGTTCAGCCGCTGCTTAAGAAGCTCAAGGCGATCAAAGACAAGATGCTGGAGCTTTCAGCCAAGCTACATGAAGCCGACCAGGACCCGGACGCGTTTGACCCCGAAGACGTGATGGTGATGCGCGAAGAGCTTTCGGGCCTGCGCTCACTGGTGCTGGAAGATCCGCATGAACTGGATCTGAAGGTGTTTGAGATCACGACGGTGTTTGATGAATACGAAAACGCCAAGCGGGATCTTTCAGGCGGCAACCTGCGCCTGGTGGTTTCCATCGCCAAGAAATACCGCAACCGCGGCCTGTCTTTCCTGGACATCATCCAGGAAGGGAACACCGGCCTGATGCGCGCGGTGGACAAGTACGAATACAAGCGCGGCTACAAATTCTCGACGTATGCGACGTGGTGGATTCGGCAGGCGATCACCCGCGCCATCGCGGACCATGCCCGGACGATCCGTATCCCGGTGCACATGATCGAGACGATGAGCAAGCTGCGGAACATCGCCAAGAACCTGCTGCAGGACCTTGGGCGCGAACCAACGATCGAAGAAATCGCAGAAGCGGCAAAGATGCCGGTGAGCGAAGCGCGGCGCGTGATGAAGATCAGCCGGCACCCGATCTCGCTGGATCGGCCTGTGGGCGAAAGCGAAGACTCCTACTTCGGCGACTTCATCGAAGACGACCGTGTGGACAATCCTTCGGACACCGCCACGCAGGAAATGCTGCGTCAGCGCATCGAACAGGTGCTCAAGACCCTGACGTACCGCGAGCGCGAGATCATCAAGCTGCGTTACGGCATCGGCGACGGATACACATACACGCTGGAAGAAGTGGGCCGCATCTTCAAAGTGACGCGCGAACGCGTGCGCCAGGTTGAGGCGAAGGCCATCCGCAAGCTGCAGCACCCGGTTCGTAGCCGTAAGCTGGCGGGCTTCCTGGACGGCAGCGTGGAAGAAGAAGTCGAATAAGGCAAGACCCAAGGTGGATGCGTGGCCATCGAAAGTGGCCACGCATGTCATGGGTGGAGCCTTGGCACTTGATATTTCACGCACTGTCTTAATAGGGCAAATGCGTAGATAAGTTTTATTGCCATTGAACATCACCGACTGAGTCACTAGGCTTAGGTCATCTCCTTAAGGCGAGTGCTTGGAGGAGAATAAGGCTAGGGGCCGGGGAGTTTCGGATAGAGCATGGCTTTGGAACCAAGATGTTCCGGACCGCGTCAGACTGGTGACGGGTTTTGAGTCCATCGTGAATTCCAAAGGCCGAGCCGGCCTGCATCGCAAAGATTCCATTTAGTGCAAGGGGCCGCCATGACAACAACGAAACATCAAGAGATCGTGGAAACCGCGGAACCGACACCCGCGGCATTGCCGAAAACCGTGCTGATTGCGGAAGACGAACATCTGGTTGCGCGCAGCCTGGAAGCCGACCTGACGGACCTTGGGGTGCGCGTGGTGGGTTTGGCGCGCAACGGGCAAGAGGCCATTGAGATGGCCCGGCTGCATAAGCCGCAGATGGCGCTGCTGGATATCCGCATGCCGGTGATGGATGGGATTCAAGCGGGACGTGTGCTGTTTGAAGAGCTGAAGCTGCCGGTGATGATGATCAGCGCTTACAGCGACCCGATGTATGTGAAGGCGGGCGTGGAGATGGGCGTGTACGGCTATCTGCTTAAGCCGGTGACGCCTGAGGAACTGCGCGTGGGCCTGACCATTGCGTGGGCGCAGTATGAAGGCAAGACGAACCTGACGTCGCAGATTGATCAGTTGAATGCGAAGATCGAAGACCGGAAGATCATCGAGCGCGCCAAGGGTGTGCTGATGAAGAGCCTGAAGCTGGATGAAGAAGAGGCGTGGAAGCTGCTGCAGCGGCGCGCGCGGGACAACCGCAAGCCGATGGTGGAACTGGCGAAGGCGATCATCGATGCGGGCCCACTGATTGAGGACGTGCTGAAGGCGAAGAAGCCGTCTTAAGAGGTGGGTTTTGGGTTCCGGGTTCTGCCAGAAAAGAGCGGAGCTCGGGGGCAAGCGATGACGCGTTTGAAGTGATGAGGTGGTGTGGCTGGGGTTACCCGGCTGGTATTCAAGTGTGGGTTATATTGAGAATGCAGCGATTGTAATGACATCTCCCAGACGGAAATTTGTGTGGGTGATGGGTGCCGTTTTTTTGGTTTGTCTGTTGTTTTTAGGCGTGGATTTTGTGCGTGCGTGGAGGGCGTTTGATCCGACGAAAGATTTTACGGTGATGCTGGGGCGGGGAAGCGGTTGGGACGGGTTGGAGACGATCAAGGTGGAGCGCAGCGGGCGGGTGGTGGCGTACCGGCAGAGATTTGTCGAAGAACAGAAGGTGATTGGTGGTGTGGCTGAAAAGGTGCGTTGGAGCCGCTGGGACGTTGCATCTTTTAAGATTTCACAGGCCGCGGTGGACCAGGTTTGCAGCTCGATTTTGAAAAACCGGCTGATGACGATGGAAGACAAATATGAGAATTCCTTGATTGCCGATGGTGAGCAGCGGATTCTGCTGATCAAGCATGGAGGGGAAGTGAAATGGGTGTATTTCAACAACAGCTTTCCCTGGCGGATTGAGTCGTTTGCGGCGGATCTGGAGCAGGCGGTGGGGCTGGCGAAACTGCCTGAAAGCAGTTGGGAGCCTGTGCCGCAGGGTGATGCACGCGTGGATGAAAAGGCGCTGTGGGAAAGCACCAAGCAGTGGTGATGGGATGAAGACGGAAGCGGCTGGATGGGCTGGAGAGGCTTGGGGTGGAACGGGGCGGGAAGCGGATGCATTTAGGATTTTTATGCGCCGATTCAGAGCGCAGTGCGTAAATAGTTCTTGTTTGTGATTTACATCAGTTGTATTGTGTATGTGAATCAGATTGATGTTTTCATGATGACCAGATGGTGTTGTTTCCTGTCGCCAAATGTTTTTAACGCTGCATATCCAGTTCCTCGGCCGATTGTGTTTGCTCATTTTTGCCGTGACAAAAAAGAAGTTCTGAATCCCCTGAGAACGAGGCTCCAGATGAGGCTACTTTTCAAGAACAGATGCGGATTCACTTTGATTGAGCTCCTGGTGGTCATTTCCATCGTGAGTGTCCTGCTTGCCGTGCTGCTGCCTTCGCTGCGGCAGGCGCGCGAAGTGGCAAAGAGCGCCAACTGCCTGGCCAATCAGCGGTCGATCGCGCAACTGGTGGATTATTACGCCAACGACTACAAGGATTATGTTCCCACGTCGTCGGAGTCGATCAGCGCGGTCAATAACAGGTTGCCGTCGTACTGGTTCTCCAAGCTCTGCCTGTATTACCTAGATGTGGATGGCACGCCGGGCGTGAGTGTTTACAGCGCCGACTACCGCATCGGCGACGGCAGAGGCCCAGAGCGCGTCTTTATCTGCCCCATGGCGCCCGAACAGGGACGCAACGGTCTGGATGTGTCCAAAAACATCGGGTATGGCTGGAACTATCTGGCGCTGACCCATCTGGACATGAGCAACTTGACCAACAACGGCCAGACGGCGCGGCGTGACTGGATCAAAAAGCCTTCGCTCACGATTTTCACGGGTGACAGCGATACGAGCAACAGTTTGGCTTATGTGATCAAGCCGGTGAATTTTGCATGGTGGAGCAACCCTGCGTACCCGCCTGCGTACCGTCACCTGACCAATGCCAATTTCTCTTTTGCCGACGGCCATGCGGCGACACATACATACGAACAAAGCGGAGATGGCGATGCGCTTTGGAGGATGGATAAGTAAGTGGGGGGATGAGCCAATGGTATTCCGCATTGATCGTTTCGGGATCAATTGAATCAATTGTGTGGAGGAATTCAGACTTTATTGCGGTGAAGACAGAATTGGAGTGAACAGATGTTTGTGATGATGAGGCTGATTGAGTTTTCGTTGGCGTGTGCAAGACACATTGCAGGCGCGGACGCCTGCAATGTGCCACCCAGATGAGTGCTGTGTCACCTGGAATTGGTTAGAAGAGTGAGTCGGGGATTTCGGGTGGTGCGATGGCGTTGATTTTGCGGACGTAGGCGTCGATGTCGAATTTGCGTTCCAAGCCGGCGGCGTTCATGTAGCGGACGGTGCCAAAGATGGGGCGGCGGGTCCAGGGGCGGTCGTGCTTCCCAAAACACCATGCGACGCCGGCGAAGGAGTTGGGGTCGCGGCCGTCGAGGTTGTAGGTGTTGTTGAGGGTGAGTGCGGTGGCGAAGGCTTCCTGGGGGGTGGCGGACCACTCAATGATTTTCTTGCCCCAGTACATGCGCATGTAGTTGTGCATTTTGCCGGTGTGGACCATCTCGCGCTGGGCGGCGTTCCAGTAGGGGTCGTGGGTCTGGGCGTTTTCGAACCGGGCGCGGGTGTAGAGGTGAGGGCGGCGGTCGCTTTCGTGGTTCGCCAGGGTCTGGGCGGACCAGGGGGAGAGGCATTCGTAAGTGTCGTAATGCGGGTTGTGGAGGACGAAGTTGATGGAGAGCTCGCGGCGGACGATGAGCTCCTCAATGTAAGCATCGCTGTTTTCGTCGCCCGCCGCACCTGCGACTGCCGTGGCGGCTTTTTGAATTTTGCTAGCGACTTCAACGGGGGAGATCTGGCCAAAATGGAGATATGGGCTCATGTGGGAGACATAGTCTTTGTCGGGCTCGTTGCGGAGGATGGCGTAGTGAGGGAGCTTGCGGTTGATGAAGGCGGTGAGGAGTTTTGCGGCGTGGGAATAGCCGCCTTTGAATGCAGTGACGGGCGCGATGGCATGGTTGATCTTGAGTTTTAAAAGCGCCTTGGCAGGGTTGGAAAGGTCGATTTCCAAGGGGTCGCTGATGGGAAGGTTTAACGACGAGTGGTGGAGAGGGACGCGTTCCACGGGTGTGAGATAGGCGCGGATGTGTTCGGTGATTTTGGGGCGGAGGGTGCGGGCGGCGAATTCTTCCTTGTCGGAGGCGATGTCGGCGGGGACGACGGCGTCGGACTCGACTTGTTCGACGCGGACGGGGGAATGTTTGGCGATTTGGGAGCGCCATTGACGCTGGATGCGCAGATAGCCGCGGTCGCAGACGATGAGCGCGGCATGTTTTGCGTAGTGAAGCGTGGCGGCGACGGGTTCTTCGTGTCGGAGGAGGAAGCGTATGCCGCGGGAGGCGAGGGCTTTTTGGGTTTCGGCGAGGCCCTGGAGGAGGAAGGCGTAGTGGCGGGCGTTGGCTTCGGGGAAGGCGTCGGTGAGTCCAAAGAGGACCAGGAGGGGGAGCTTGAGGCGATTGGCCTGGAGGACGGCGAATTCGAGGGCGTGGTTAAAGGATTCACGCTGCGCCTGCTGCATCCAATAGAGGACGTAGCGGGCGTTTGGGACTTCGGGTTTTTCACAGAGGGTTTGAACGCGGTCGTTGTGGATGTGCATGAAGATGGGTTCTGGGTTCTGGGTAGTGGGTTCTGGGCGGAGAAGAGGTCTTGGGGTGTGTTTTGAGTCTTGTAACGAAGAAAACGGGGTTTTATTTCTGACAAAACCCAGAACCCAAGACCCAATACCCATCTTCAGGCCGTGATGTCGATGCGGGGGTCGAACCAGGCGTAGAGCATGTCGACGACGAGGTTGAGTACGACCAGGAGGGTGGAGTAGACGAGTACGACGGCGAGGATGAGGAACTGGTCTTTGGCGAGGACGGCGTCGACGAAGTGTGTGCCGATGCCGGGGATGGAGAAGACTTTTTCGACGACGAAGGAGCCGGTGAGGGTGCCGGCGGCGGCAGGGCCCAGGAAGGAGAGGACGGGGAGGAAGGCGACTTTGAGTGCGTGCTTGATGAGGACGAGGTGTCCGGGGACGCCTTTGGCGACGGCGGTGCGGATGTAATCCATGCGCATGACATCGGCGAGGCCCAGGCGTGTGAGGCGAGCGATGTAGGCTGCGGGGGCTAAGCCGAGGGTGATGGCGGGGAGGACGATGGAGGAGAAGCCGGACCAGCCGGCGGCGGGGAGCCAGTTGAGCCATCCAGCGAAGACCATGAGGAGGGCGGCGCCGACGACGAAGGTGGGTAAGGAGATGCCGACGAGCGCAATGGAGAGTGAGGCGTGGTCCCAGATGCCGCCGGGGCGGGCGGCGCCGACGAGGCCGGAGCCGACGCCGAGGGCGATGGCGAAGGCCATGGCGAAGACGCCGAGGGTGAGGGAGACGGGCATGCCCTGGGCGAGGATGTCCTGGACGCGCATGTTTTTGTGGACCATGCTGGGGCCGAAATCAAAGTTTGTGGTGACGTCGTAGATGTATTTGCCGGCGAACTTCCAGGGGTTGTCGAGGTTGTATTGCTTTTTGAGGGCTTCCTGGATTTCGGGGGGCGGGCGGCGTCCGTCTTCGTTTTCGAGGGGGTTGCCGGGGAGCATCCAGACGAGGACGAAGGTGACGGCGAAAATCGCGCCGAGGATGAGCGGGAGTTGGAGGAGTCGAAAGAGGATGACGCGGGGCATGGGGGGATTGTACCGGCCCCGAGGACGGGGAGTCACGGGTACAGAGTCCTGGGTACAGAGTGGAGGGTCAGAAGATTCAGAAGTTTGGAGTCGAAGAGTTGAAATGGAGTTTGTTGGGTCGTGTGTGCGGCTGAATTTGTTATAACAGATGGGATTATCATTCTAAAAAGGGAGTTGTGATGAGCCAGGGTTCCACATCGTCGACTGCAGTGCTTGCCCCGTTTGCGCCGCTGTCCATGCCTGGGAAAGGTGTGTTTATTGTTTGGAGCGCGGCGTTTGCGCCGGCGGGGTTTGGGTTACCGGCGCAGTATTTTCTGGGTGAGTGGACGGCGAACGGCAAGAGCGCGGATATCGGGGTGTGGGAGCCGGAGACGGGGAAGTGGCGGTCGATTTGCCGAACGGACACGGATATTACGAATCACTTGTTTGTCGACCCGTATCGGCCGAAGGTTTATTTGTCGGGGCCGAAGTATCTGCAGGAGATCGACCGGGAGACGCTGGAGGTGAAGACGTTGGCGGAATTGCCGCGGCACTACACGGCGGACTTTGATGCGCAGGGACGGATCTGGTTGATGCAGACGCGCTCGCTGGCCTGTTACGACCCGCGGGATGGATCGCTGACGCATCACAAGGATGTGGTGCCTGATGAGTTCAACTTTCCGGCGGGGACGCATGCGTGCAATGGATTGGCGCCGGATGGGCGGGTGTGGTTTTTCCAGTTTCCTAAATCGGGGCTGAGCGTTTATGACCCGGTGACGAAGACGACGACGGTGGTTTGGCGGCCTGGGGACACCAAGGGCGGGGTGGAGACGCCGGTGGTGATTGGGAACATCGTCTGGGCGGGGAGCGTGTTTGTGGATGCGACGACGCTCAAGCTGATTGAGCCGCCGTTTAAGGTGGGTGGGGCGGATGGGTATCACCTGGTGATGCGGACGCGTTGGGATCGGACTCCGACGCGGCATGTGGACCAGGGCGGGAAGGTGATTGCAAGCCATGGCAAAACGGTGGGCTGGCTGGAAGTGGCCACTGGCAAGTTTGAACCCATTGGCGTGGTGCCGGAGATGAAGTTTCAGCATCGGACGCTGGAGTATCTGGGTGGGTCGCGGTTTATAACGATGGATGGAAGCCGGGGATATCAGATCGATGTGGCGAAGCAGAGTGTGGAGACGGTGCCGCTGGGATTTGTGCCTGAAGCGGTGCAGAGCATGTATCACTGGACGGTGGGGCCGGATGATTGCGTGTACGGGAGCGGGATGAGTCATGACCTGTGGCGTGTGGACAAGGATGGGAAGTCGCAGAACGTGGGGGATCCGGTGCAGCTTTACGGCGGGGAGCTGCATGCGATGACGAATTACAAGAGCAAGCTGTTTATTGCGGCTTATACGGACGTGTGCATTTCGCGGGTGGATACGAAGCGGCCGCTGGGGAACTTCGGGCGGGAGATGGAGAACAATCCGCGGCTGATTCATGATTCAAGGCCGTCGAAGGCTTCAGGGCAGCACAGGCCGCGCGGGATGGTGACGGGGGAGGACGGGTACATCTACCTGGCGAGCTGTTCGGACTATTGCAAGCGGACGGAGGGAGCGCTGTTCATCGTGAATGCGGAGACGGAGCAGGTGGAGGAGATCATCGATCCACTGATTCCCGGGGAGCAGCTTTGGCCGCTGGCGGTGCTGAGCCATCGCAATGAGCTGTATGCGGGGACATCGGAGGGGACGTTTGTGGTGTTTGACACCCAGACGCGGAAGATCAAGAAGACCCATAAGTTTGCGGATCGGCCGGGTGTGGAGGACGGGAAGATGACCAGCGCGATGATCAAGATCGGGGGGATCCGGTATATGGAGGCGATAGGAGATCTGGTGGTGGGGAATCGGTTCGGAGGGCTGTACCCGATGTGGGTGTACAACGCGGCGACGGGTGAAATGCAAGAGCCGATCGACCATCCGCTGGGGCGGTTGTTTGGAATGTGGAAGTGGAAGAAGCGGGATTCGATGGTGCTGCGGTTGAATGGGTCGCTTTATGAGATGACCAAGGACCGGAAGATTTCGCTGCTTTATCCTGAGCCGTTCGCGGGATTTGGGATGTCGGAGGATTCGCAGGGTCGGCTTTACATCGGGGATGCGACGACGGTGTATCGGGAGAGCAAGCCTTGGGTGGAGCGGTGAATTTAGTAGCATGCCTGTCCGGATGACGGCAACCCGGGCAGGCGGGAATTGGATAACAGGAGGCAACATGAAGGTTTTGGCGCACTATTATCAGCAGTTTGATGCGGATTATTCGCTTGATGTGCCGGCGGAGGGCTTTGGGGGGTGGAAGTCGGCCGAGGTGGAGCTGTCGGATGCGAACACGGCGGTGGTGTTGATGCATGCGTGGGATGTGGGGCCGCAGTCGGACTGCCCGGGGTTGTGGCGGCATGTGGAGTATGTGCCGCGCGCGAACCGGATTTTAAAGGAGGTGTTTCCGCCCTTGGTGGCGGGGGTGAGGAAGGGGGGGATGCCGTTGATTCATGTGGTGGGGTATGGGGATTATTTTCAGCACATGGCGGGGTATAAGAAGGCGGTGGAAATTGCCGGGCCGGAGGTGAAGCGGGACCATTTATCTAAATATGTGCCTGCGGATCCGGGGATTCTGGCGCTGAGGGAGTTTCGGGCGGCGAATGTGGCCATTGGGAAGCACAACGAAGCGGATCTGAAGAAGCGGACGTATAAGACGGTGTTCCCTGTGGAGGCGGAACCGCTGGAGAGCGAGTTTATTTGTGAGACGACGCATCAGTTGTTTAAGGTGTGCGCGCATTTGAAGGTGAACCATCTGATTTATGCGGGGTTCGCGGTCAACTGGTGCATCTTGAAGGAACAGGGGGGGATGATCGACATGCAGCGGCGTGGGCTGATGTGTTCGGTGGTGCGCGATGCGGTGACGGCGGTAGAGAACAAGGAGACTGCGCGCGATGAGCTCAACAAGCAGGAGGGTTTGTGGCGTGTGGCGACACGATATGGGCTTGTGTTTGATTCGAAGGATTTGGTTGAGAGCTTGAGCAAAAAGGTTGTTTGAGCGGGTTTTGTTTGGTGTTTGAATGAGATTGGCAACAATTTCGGACAAAACGGAAAGTTTTAGGGGTGGTTAAGCCGATATCCATGACGGAAGCCTGTCGCAATTGATGGGCTGCTTATTTTGGGTGCCTTGCCCGCGCGCGACGGGTTTGGCCCCGAAGACAATGGACTGTCTTCACCAATGATCCCCTGGCTAATCAATACCTGGCTGGTCGATACCGGGCTGTACCGGTTCTTTCGTGTGTTTGCGTATGCGGAGTTCAGGACGATCCTGGCTGCGTTCATGAGTTTTTGGATTGTGATCGTGATGGGGCCGTGGGTGATTCGCCAGTTGGTGAAGAAGAAGGTCGGGGACCAGGCGACGTTCAACGACGCGACGATGGATGAAATGCTTAAGGACAAGAAGAACACGCCGACAATGGGCGGGGTTTTGATCTTGTCTGCGATTGGGATCAGCGTGCTTTGCCTGGCGGATATGAGGCCGGGCGAGGGTTTTTACGTCTACATGGCGCTGATTGTGATGGTGTGGCTGGGTGCGTTGGGGGCGATTGACGACTATTTGAAACTTACGCGCAAGACGCGTGAGGACAAGGAAGCCGCGGCTCTGAAGGCGCTGGCGGACAAGGGTGAATATGTGTACCCGGAACCCAATCCGCGGGGGGGCGGGCGTGATGGGTTGTTTGCCTGGGAGAAGTTCGTGCTGCAGATCGGGCTGGCGGTGGTGATCAGCATTTTCATCTACCACCACGGCGCGGCCAAGGAAGCCATCGATATCTATCACATCAACAGCATGAGCCACTGCCTGAATCTTCCTTTCGTGAAGACGTGGGAATGGTCTGCAAGCCTGGGATGGGTGCCTTCGTCGTCGCTGGTGTTGATCCCGGTGTGGCTGTTTGTGGCGCTGGGTGTGATTGTGATGACGGGGTCTTCCAATGCCGTGAATTTGACGGATGGGCTGGACGGATTGGCTGGCGGAACGATGTGCATCGTGGCGTTTGCGATTGCTGTGCTGGCGCTGTTGGCCGGTTGGCAGGACGGGCAGGTGGCCAAGTATTTGCTGATTCCCTACATCCGCAACGCGGATGAGCTGGCGATCGTGGCGGGGGCGATGTTCGGGGCTTCGCTGGGATTCCTCTGGTACAACTGCTCGATTGCAAGCATTTTCATGGGAGATACGGGTTCGCTGCCGCTAGGCGGGTTGATCGGGTATATCGCGTTTGTGATCCGGCAGGAGACGCTGCTGTTCATCATCGGCGGCATCTTCGTGATGGAAGCGGTGAGCGTGATGATGCAGGTGGGCTATTTCAAATACAGCGGCGGCAAGCGGATCTTTAAGATGGCGCCGATCCACCACCATTTTCAAAAATCAGGGTGGGTGGAGCAGAAGATCGTGGTGCGGTTCTGGATTATTTCGATTGTGTTGGTGATGGTGACGCTGCTGACGCTGAGATTGAGGTAGGCGTGGGGCATATTGTTGGGTACCTGCGCCCGGGTTGTCGGGTGACGGGTTATCGGGGAGCTTCGAGGAAGCTCTCCTTTATTCCATAATTAGCGCTACACAATGAAGGTTTAAAACAACTCGAATATCGCCATGTCGAAGCCCCCGACAACCCGTCACCCGACAACCCGGGCGAGAAATGGCACGTGTTTGAGTTGATAAGGATTCACCATTCGTGGTTGAGCATTTTGTGTAGGGCGTGGGCGACGCCGTGTTCTTTGTTGGAGAGGGTGTGCTGTTTGGCGACGGCTTTGGATTCGGGGACGGCGTTGGCCATGGCGACGGAGAGTCCGGCGTTTTTGAGCATGGTGACATCGTTGATTTCGTCGCCGATGGCGGCGATCTGGTCGGTGGGGATGTTGTGGATGTCTGCGAGGTGTTTGATGCTGCGCCATTTATCGACGCCCTGAGTGAAGATTTCCAGGACGTGCATGGTGTCGGGGTCTTCGGGTTTCTGGACACCTGCGAAGGACTGGAAGGTGATGCGGTTGTCGAAGCGGGGACTGAGTGAGGCGGCGATGGCGCGCATGCGAGGGGTGGTGGTGACGACGCCGATGCGGAGTGTGTGGGTGAGGAAGTCGGGCGTGATGGGGTTTTGGATGTGGATGCGGACGTCGGTGTGTTCAAACCACCAACGGCTGTTGGCGGAGAGCTTGCCGTGGCCGGTGATGAGATAGTCGTGTTTTGCGCGGTTTGCATCGCGGAAGACAAGGATGGCTTCCGGGCCGTGGTAGAGGTGTTCGACGAGTTCGACGGCCAAAGTAGCGTCCATATCGGCGGAATTGAGGGTGGAGCCATCGGTGAGGCGGGTGACGATGGCGCCGCCGACGAAGATGCCGGTGTCGTGGTCATCGCGGCCGGCGGCCTTGAGTTGCGCGATGGGGCCGCGGGCCTCGGCCCAGGAGCGGCCGGTGCAGGGCACGATCAGAGCGCCGGTTTCACGGGCTTTGGCGATGGCGTCGAGGTTTTCCTTAGAGATCCGGCCGTGGTGGTCCAGGAGGGTTCCGTCGAGATCGAGGGCGATGAGCCGGTATTTCATGGGGGCATTTTAAGGCGTCCTGAGTCCCGCGTCCCGTGTCGTGCGTCAAGAATTAGAGGCCGGGGAAATGGCGTCATTTGAGTGAAGCTTGTTGTTTGGATTGCGACCAGCGGAGGGTGGTGGGGCTCATGCCGGTGAGTTTGCGGAACTGCTTGTTGAAGTGGTGCGCGTCGGGGAGGCCGACGTCCGCGCCGATGCGGCGGACGGGGAGGTGGGTGTTGATGAGCAGATCGCGGGCCTGCTGGATGCGGCGGGTGAGGA
The DNA here is from genome assembly GCA_964527265.1 of uncultured Phycisphaeraceae bacterium. Classification (GTDB taxonomy): domain Bacteria; phylum Planctomycetota; class Phycisphaerae; order Phycisphaerales; family Phycisphaeraceae; genus CAZGOM01. The sequence continues at coordinate 46,850 of CAZGOM010000024.1, forward strand.
TGTAGCGGGGAATGGTGGTGCCAAAGCGCTCGCGAAACTTGCGGGCAAGGTAGTTCTGGCTGAGCTGGGATTCACGGGCGATCTGGGTGATGGTGATGGGGCGGGAGAGGTTTTGACCGATGAACTCGGCGGCTTTGTCCAGGGCGAGTTCTACACGCGCCTGGCTGGGGGAGCCGGTTTGTTTGGGGAGCAGGGCGAGCCAGAGGAGCAGTTCCTGCATGGCGGCGCTGGCGGCATGCGCGGCGATGGGTTCCCGGGGGGACATGGCGTGGAGGCGGGCGATCCACATGAGCTTCTGCCGAGCCAGATCGCGCCAGGGCCCCAGGGGCATGTGGAGGGGGAAGGAACATGCCGGCTGGCCTTTGGATGTGGGTAGCGATTCAAAGTGAAGGCAGTGGTGGTGCCCGGGTTTGGGGAGGTGGTAGGCGGTGGTGAGGCCTGCGGGGGAGAGGGTGAGGTCGCCGGGTGCGAGGGTGACGAGCTGGCCGGCGAGGCGGATTTGGCCGTGGTAGTCGTAGATGTGGAGGGAGTGGAATGGCCAACCGGGCGCGCCGTAGGTTTGAGTGAAGTTCTGGTCCTGCAGGGGGAAGATGCCGGCAGTGCGGACGGTGGGGAGGGCCTTTAAGGGCCACGTAAATGGGGGCAGGGCGGTATGATACATTGTTGAATTTTTACCAATCTTTGATTGATTATTCCAATTGTATCCACCGGGAAAGGCACTATTCTGTTTTAGTCAGGCCGATTTATAACCAACCGAATTCTTGCGGGCTCAAACACAGAACAGGTTTTTCGCCATGCTGACCAATGAACAAGTCGCGTTTTATCAGGAGAACGGATACCTGCTGGTTTCGGGGATTTTCTCCGTCAAGCAGCTTGATGGCCTGGAAGCCGCGTTTGACGGGATCATCGCGCGGCGGCTGGCGCGGCGTGACGGGCTGGATGCGACCTGGGGCGGGGATGCGTGGAAAAAGAAATACGGCACGACTGACACCGTGGTGCTGCATACGCACGATGTACAGGCGTTTGATGCCGCGTGGACCAAGGCGCTGGTACATGAACCTTTCACCGACAGCCTGAGCCAGCTGATCGGCTCGCCTAATGTGCAGTTGCACCACACCAAGCTGTTTCAAAAGCCGTCGGAGCGTGGATCGGCATTTCCGATGCACCAGGACATTCCTTACTTTCCCCACGAGAAGCACACTATGACCGCCGCGGTGGTGCATCTGACC